>JALHOS010000059.1 GCA_022842905.1 Myxococcaceae bacterium
TGAGCGCGCCGAGTGGGGCGGGGTCGCCGGTGAGCGCGCCCAGCGGCGTGGGGTCGCCCGTGAGCGCGCCGAGTGGGGTGGGGGTTCCCGGCAGCGCGCCCAGCGGGGTGGGGTCGGTCAGCACTCCCAGCGGCGCGAGGATGCCAGCGCCTCCCGGAGCGCCGGTGAGTCGGTCGGGGGTGGTCGCTCCTGCGGGGGCTCCCGGGTCCAAGCCCGCCGTTCCACCGCCTGCGGGCGCCCCAGGCCAACCGCGGCCTCCGGTTGCCGCCCCCATGGCTGGGCCCGGCGCGATGCAGGCCGCGGCCGCCACCCGTGGGCAGCCCACGAGCGGGGTTCGTCCGCCGGCCGGAGCACCGAAGCCGGGCACGGTTGGGGCACCCGCTGCCCCGCGATCGAGCGGCAGCGGCGTCACCAACGCGGGCGCTGCCTCGAACCCTCCGGCCGACGCGCTCGGCTTGGCGAAGCTCGCCGAGGACTTGAAGAAGAAGACCCACTTCGAGGTGCTCGGGGTGGACCGGACGGCCGACGCGGCGGCGATCAAGGCGGCGTACTTCAAGCTCGCGCGCAGCTACCACCCCGACACGATCCCCGCGGACGCACCGGCCGGCGTGGCCAAGGCCAAGGCCGACATCTTCGCGCGCATCGGCGACGCACACCGGGTGCTGGCGGACAACTTCCTGCGCCAGGAGTACCAGGCCGAGCTCGACGCGGGCGGCACCGGCGAGAAGGTGGACGTCGCGAAGATCTTGGCCGGCGAAGAGCTCTTTCAGCGCGGCATGATCCTGGTGAAGGCGCGCAAGTTCCCCGACGCGGTGAAGACGCTCGACGAGGCGATCGCGGCGAACCCCACCGAGCCCGAGTACTACGCGTGGCGCGGCTACGCGCGCTTCTTCGGGTTCGCCGACAAGAAGGCCGCGCAGGGCGAAGTGCTCAAGGAGATCGACAAGTGCATCAGGGAAAACCCGCGCGTGGCGGCGGCCTACTACTTCAAGGGCTTCATCTTGAAGACGAACGGGGATCTGAAGAGCGCGCGCGCCTGCTTCAAGGACTGCGTGGACCGCGATCCCGGCCACATCGACGCGCAGCGCGAGCTGCGCATGAGCGGCAAGTGAGGAACGCATGGCGTTGAACGGAAAGCAGCGGCGCAAGCTGCGCGCGCTGGGCCACCACTTGGACGTCGTCGTGCAGATCGGCGCGAACGGCGTGACGAAGGGCGTCATCGCGGCCGCGGCCCAGGCGCTGGACGACCACGAGCTCATCAAGGTGAAGATCGCCGACGAGCGGGAAGGGCGGCTCGAGGCGATCGACGCGCTCGTGCAAGGCACCAAGGCCGAGGTGGCGCAGGTGCTGGGCCGCACGGCGCTGCTCTACAAGAAGCGCAAGAAGGACTCGAAGATCGACGTCTGAAGCGCGCGGTTGGCCCTGGGGCCGCTCACGGCTTCGGCAGGCCAGTCGCCGCCAAGTCGAGCCCGCCGAGCAGCTGCGCGGTGTCCACCAGGCGCCGCAGGAGCTCCGGCGGGTAGTACTGCCGCGTCGCTTCGCCCTGGCCCATGCGGGCGACGGCCTCGGGCTCGACGTAGCCGTGGTACCCGTTGGCCAGGCCGACCACCCGGCCCGTCCGCGCGGCCGCTTCGAGCAGGAGCCCCGACGGGTGGGTGGGCTCGAAGGGGACGAAGAGGAAGCTCGTCGGACCCAGGTGCAGCGCCCACAGCTCCGCGGCTTGTTCGGCCGCCTCGCAGAGCACGTTCTCCACGAGCGGCGCGAAGAGCCGGGGGACCTGGGGCGGCGCCACCGGCCGGGGCAGCGTCAGCGAGGCCTGCGCGACCGCCAGCGACACCTCGTCGGCGCGGAGCGCAGGCTTGAGGGCCGACGCGACGCCGTCGACGCGATCGAAGAAGCCCTGGGGCGACTCCGCCGCCGCCGACGCGTTCCCCGCCGCGCCCTGCAGGATCAGCCGCACCGCGGCCGGATCCGAGTCGAGGCTGCCGGGGTAGTCGGGGTCGAGCTGGCTGCGGTCGCGCAGCGTGGCCGGGTGGGCGGCCAGGACCCACCACTCGGCGAAGGCCCGCCCGTCGGGTCGAGCGAAGCGGAGAATCGTCAGCCGCTCGTCGACGGTGGTTCCAGTGCGCGCGTAGACGACGTCGTGGAGGTCCCCCGTCGTCAGCTCCAGCGCCGCCGGGCCCAGGGACGCGGCGGCCTGCTCCAGCGCCGCGCGGCCGGCGTCGACGATCGCCTGCGCGACTTCGGGCCGGTAGTCATCGAGCGCGGCCAGCTCCACGGCCAGCCGTTCGTCGAACGCGCCCGGCCCAGCGTGGGTGTGCGTCGCGACGACGAAGACGGGGTAGTCGCGGCCCGCTCGCAGCGCCTGGACGATGGGCGTCGTCAGCAGCAGCAGATCGAGCTCGATCAGCGCCACCTTCTGCGCGCCGACGCCGACGAGCGTGGCCTTCGCGCCGACGGGCCGCCCCGCGCTCGACGTGTACTGCCGGCGCAGGCCTTGTGAGGTGGCGACCGGGACGGGCCAGGGGAGCTTGAACTCGGCGCGCCCGGCACCGGCGACGAGCTTGCCGTGGGCTCGCGCCAGGTAGCCGACGCCCGCTTCCTTCGCGTCCCAGCTGCCGCAGCGATCGACGCTGGCGAAGGCGAAGACCCCCAGCACGAGGACGACCGCGATGACGAGGGCGCGCTTGAGGCGGGACACGGCGGCGCTGCCTTAGCAGGGTGTCGAAAAATGCTCTCCGGTCAGTCAGGGGCTTAGGATCCTCACCAGCCGCGAGCGCTTCAGAGCGCCAGCGCGAGGCCCGCGGACACGGACGGGATCCCCCAGGGGATCAGCTGCACGCCTCCACCAGCCGCCACGCCGGTCACGAACAGGACCGTCAGCTCGCCGTCGACGAACAGCAGCAGCCCATCGACGACGGCGACGCGCACCGTCGCCGCCGGACCGAAGCCGGGGACCACGCTGGCCTGCCCGCCGCGGAACAGCTGGAAGAGGCCGCCGACCGACACACCCAAGCCCAGGCCCGCGAAGAACCGGCCGGACTCGAAGGCCAGCCGGTAGCCCACGCGCGCGTGGACGCCCGCTTCGTTGACCGGCTCGGTGCGGCCCGGGCGCACGGGGTCGAGGCTCAGCTCGCCGAGCAACGAGACGGCGAGCTGGCCGACGAGTCTGCCGACGGCTCCTTCGGAGATCGTGTGCCGGGCCGGGTCGACGAAGAAGCGCAGCTGGTAGAGCGGCCCCGCCTGGGCGCGCAGCGCGTCGTCCAAGATGACCCGAGAGAAGCCCAGGCCGAAGCCCACGCCCACCGGCACCCGTGCTCGTTCTGCGGGGACGGGCCTGGGGAGGGGCTGCGCCACCTCCGCCGGTGCCCCGCCCTTGGACGCCACGAGGAGCGAGGTGGTGGTGGGGCTCAGCTCGCTCCAGGACAGCACCCGCCGCTCGTTGGCGCTGATCGTCACACGGGCGCCGAAGCCCTGGCCGTCCTTGAACACGCGCACGCCGTACTGGCCGGGGGCGAGCGCGAGCTCCCGGGAAGGGCCCTGGGGCAGCTCCACCAGCACCTGATCGCGCCGCAGGTCGGCGACGAGCACGCGCTCGGCGGCCGGCACGACCAACACCGCCGACGGGCGCAGGAGCGACGAGAGCACCAGCTCCCCTTGCCCGGACAGCTTGAAGTCGTAGGTAGGGTGCTGGCTGCCGGCACCGAGCACGGACGTGGCGCTGACGGTGCGGTTGTACGCGTACTGATAGGCCTCCTGGAGCGTGACGAGCTTGTCGAGCGACGTGTCGGCGGCCCCGCGCAGGCCGGAGATGAAGTTGTGCGTGAAGTAGCTGCCCATCACCTCGCTGGACTCGAGCGACGCTTCGTCAGCCGCGCTCGAGGTGATGAACGCTTCGCCGGTGGCGTTGAGGGTGTCCGCCAGCTTGATGGTGAAGGCTTCGGCCTTGGCGCCGCCCTTCTGGGCGATGCCGCCGCCCGAACGACACGCGTCGACGATCACCAGGCGCACGTCGGCCTGCGTTCCCGCCAGGAGCGCGCGCACGCGGGCGTAGGGCAGCCGCTGTCCGGACAGCTCCAGCGCTTCCCCGTCGCTGTGGCCGGAAAAGTAGAAGAGCACCACCGTGCGCGTGTCTGGCGAACGCTTGGCGTCGCGCACGCGCCGCTGGCTTTCGGCGATCGCCTGCTCCACGTCGGCGACGCTGCGCCCCAGCAGGAGCAGGACGTCTTGGGCGGCGACGTCACCCAGCTCTTCCAGCACCCGCGCCATCTTCCCCGCGTCGTTCTCGGCGTAGCGCAGCGGCGGCATGCTGCCCGTGCCGGCGTTGTTGCCCACCACGATCGCGAGGCGGCGGGTCTCTCCGGCCGCGCTCAGGGCCACGCAGGCGACGCACACCGCGGCGACCCGTGCGGCCTTGCCGATCACGGCCCTTCCTTGAGGAACCCGAAGGAGAGCACGCGAGCGCCGGCCAGAGCGGGGCTGCGCGGATTGGCGCGGACGGCGGCTTCGACGGCGTGACGTTCGACGGGCGCGTCGGACAGCACGGCGTAGAGCGTCTCCGGGCCCAGCGCTGAGTCCAGCGTCACCGCGTCGGGCAGCTCGTGTCGGGGGGCCGCGGCGCCCAGGGCCGCCGACGCCGTGCCGTCGAACGGGTGGTACACGCTGAACGTGCCGGCGCCGTCGACCGAGGCGATCAGCACGTGGGTGGCCGTGACGTGGCTGAGCACGAAGCGAACCGTGTCCTTCGGCTTGAGCGTCGAGCCGGGCTTGACCTGGAACGGGCTGCCTCCCTCACGCTGCGCGAACACCTCGAGGCTCGGCGCGCTGCGCCCCTTCACGCCGACGTACACCTCGTCTTCGGTCTGCGTGGGGTTGGCGGTGACGAGGAGCGCGACGATGCCGACCGACGCCAGCGCGAAGACCGGCGCCCACACCCTGGGCGAGAGCCAGCGCAGCCAACGGCGCGACTCCACCCCTTCGGCCACGGCCGCCTGCGTGCGCGGGAGCACGTACTGCTCGAAGCGCTGCTTGTCGTCGACCAGCTGCTTGTAGTCGGCGGCGCAGGTGGCGCAGTGGCCCAGGTGCGCGCGGGCGGCGTTGGCTTGGGTGCGCTCGAGCGCGTCCATGAGCAGCAGATCGAGCGTGTCGGCAGGGAGGTGGCCACGGTCGTTCACGGAGAGCCCTCCTGCGCGCCGCGCGCGAGGAACTTCTTGCTGCGATCGACGAAGTCCTGGAGCCGGTTGATGACGGTGCGCCGGGAAATGCCCAGCGTCTTGGCGACCTGCTCCTGTTCGAAGCCGTCGAGGTAGTAGAGGACCGCCGGGCCCCGCAGGCTCTCTGGCGCCCGCTCGATGAGCTTGAGCGTCAACGAGCGGTCGTGCCACTGGGGCTCGGGGTGCTCCGACGCCTGCTCGGGCAGGGTGTCCGTCGGCTCGGCCTGGCGCTTCTGATCGCGCATGACGTTCAGGCAGTAGTTCGTGCTGATCCGGTAGATCCACGCGACGGCGGTGTCGGCCGGGGCCTGTTCGATGTGTCGGAGCACCCGCACGAACACCTCCTGCGTGGCGTCTTCGGCCAGGGTGTCGTCGCGCAACAGGCGGCGACACCGCGAGTAGATCGCCGGGCCGTACTTTCGGTACAGCGCCTGCACTCGCTCTTGCTCTTCCACGCGCTTCTTCCGTTCAACCCGCGAGGCGCTCACCGTGTGCAACGCCATAAGCGAAAGGCGTTGGCCTTTCCAACGTGCTACAGGCCGCGGTCCATGTGCGGCGTCTTTGGCATCTACGGGCACGAAGAAGCGTCCAACCTCGCGTATTTGGGGCTCCACGCCCTGCAGCACAGGGGGCAGGAGTCCGGCGGCATCGTCGCCAGTGACGGCCAGCGGCTCCGCAGCTTTCGCGGCATGGGCCTGGTGGCGGACACGTTCACGGCGCCGGTGCTCGACGCGCTGACTGGGAGCGCGGCGATTGGGCACGTGCGCTACTCGACGGCGGGCACGAGCCACCTGAAGAACGCGCAGCCGCTCGAGGTGTCCTTCGCCCAGGGGCAGCTCGCCGTGGCGCACAACGGCAACTTCACCAACGCCGACGCGTCGCGCCGGCAGCTCGAAGAAGACGGGGCGATCTTCCAGAGCGACGCCGACACCGAGAACGTCGTCCACTACATCGCCCGGTCGAAGGCGCCCACGCTCGAGGCCCGCATCGTCGAGGCGCTCAAGAAGATCGACGGCGCGTTTTCGATGTTGTTCTTGTCGGCGAACAAGTTGGTCGCGGTGCGCGATGCGATCGGCTTTCGGCCGCTGGTGCTGGGCCGACTGAAGAACGCCTACGTCATCGCCAGCGAGACGACGGCGCTCGAGCTCATCGAAGCGGAGTACCTGCGGGAGATCGAGCCGGGGGAGATGGTGGTGGTCGACGGGGAAGGGCTCAAGAGCAGCTTCCCGTTCGAAAAGCGTCCGCCGGGCCGCTGCATCTTCGAGCTGGTGTACTTCGCGCGCCCCGACTCGCGGCTGTTCGGCCGGTCGGTGTTCGAGACCCGAAAGGAAATGGGCCGGCAGCTGGCGCGCGAGCAGCCGGCGCAGGCGGACGTGGTGATCGCCGTGCCCGACTCGGGCGTCGCGGCGGCGATCGGCTACGCGGAGAAGAGCGGGCTGCCCTACGACGTCGGGCTGATTCGGTCGCACTACGTCGGCCGCACCTTCATCGAGCCGCAGCAGTCGATTCGGCACTTCGGCGTGAAGCTCAAGCTGGCGCCGGTGCGGGCCACGCTGCAGGGCAAGCGGGTGGTGGTGGTGGACGACTCGATCGTGCGCGGCACGACGTCTCGGAAGATCGTCAAGCTGCTCAAGGCCGCCGGCGCGAAGGAAGTGCACCTGCGGATCTCGAGCCCGCCGAACACCTGGCCGTGCTTCTACGGCATCGCCACGCCGACGCGGCAAGAGCTGATCGCCGCTTCACACTCGGTGGAGGAGATCGCCGCGTACATCACCGCCGACTCGCTGGGGTACCTGTCCTTGGACGGGCTCCACGGCGCGGCCGGAGACACCGGTGGCAAGACGTACTGCTCGGCCTGCTTCAGCGGCCGGTACCTGACGCCGCTGTCGGCGTGACGAGCGCGACGCACGGAGGGACACGCGATGTTGGTCAAGCGGCAGAAGGGCTTCTTGGGGATCCTGCTGACGTGGCTGTTGTCGGCGGTCGCGTTGATCGTCGCGGCCAAGCTCGTGCCCGGGGTGCACCTGGCGAGCTTCGGCACGGCGCTGGTCGTGGCGGTGGTGTTGGGCCTGCTCAACGCGGTGGTCCGGCCGCTGCTGGTCTTCTTCACGCTGCCGCTGACGGTGGTGTCGCTGGGGCTGTTCCTGCTCGTCATCAATGGGGCCATGGTGCTGCTGGCCGCGCGCTTCATCGACGGCTTCGCGGTGGACGGCTGGTGGCCGGCGGTGCTGATGGCGCTCGTCGTGTCGCTGGTCAGCTGGGTCCTGGGCTTCTTCTTCGGGGCCGATGAACCCCGCTGACGTCGTCGCCAAAGAGGAGTGGGTCATCTTCGCGGCCGGCGCGGAGTCGGTGCTCAAGGCGATCGGCGCGGCGATGAGCCCCGCGCTCGCCGCCGAACTCAAGCGCGAAGGGTTGGACGTGAGCCGCCCGCCGCAGCCCGCCTACCCGGCGCCGCAGTTCGAACGGTGGGTGCAGGTCGCGTCACGCGCGCTGTTCCCCGGCGAGCCCGACGACCAGGCGCAGCGGCGCTTCGGGCAGCGCTTCTTCGACAGCTGGAAGGGCACGTTGACGGGGGCGGCCGCGACGGCCTTCTTGAAGGTGGTGGGGCTGCGCCGGGCAGTGACGCGGGTGGGCCGCGTGTTTCGGCACGGCAACAACTTCACCGTGACGCAGACCAGCTTCATCGCCGAGCGGGTCGCGGTCGTGGAGTTCCTCCAGACGCAGGACCTGCCCCACTTCCTTCAAGGGGTGCTCGAGGGCGCGCTGGCGCTCTTGGGGACGGTGGGCAGCGTCGAGCTGGTCTCTGTCGCGCCAGGCACATTGGTGCTCAAGATCGCCTGGACCGAATGAGCGAGCAGCACGTCATCTTCGCCTCGGCGTACGAGGCGCTGCGGCGGGTCCTGGGCGACCGGCTCGGCGACGAGGTCGTCCGCGCGCGCTTTCGGGCCCATGGCGTCGACGTCGAGCGCCCTCCGGCCGCCGTGGCGCTCGAGACGTGGCTGGCGTCGCTCGACGCGACCATGGACACGTTGTGGCCTGCGCTGCCGCGGGAGCAGGCCGCCTGGGAGCTCGGCGCGGCGGTCATGCGGGGCTACGCGGGCACGCTCTTGGGCAAGGCGCTGATGCAGATGGCGAAGGTGATCGGCCCCAAGCGAAGCCTGGAGCGCATGGCGCGCAACCTGCGGTCCACGAACAACTATTCCGAGACGAAGCTGACCGAGCTGGCGCCCAACCACTTCGAGCTGTGGATCAACATCGTCGTCAACCCACACTACTTTTGCGGGCTGCTCACGGCGGGGCTCGAGCTGACGGGCGTGCAGGCGTCCTCCGTGCGGATCAAGTCCTTCGGGCGCGAGGAGGGGCTGGTGCTCGACGTGCAGTGGCCCGAGCGCTGAAGCGAGCGGGTGGGGCAGGGGTTGGCCGGTACCGTAGGTCAGGCTTCGTTGACAAGGTGGGGAACGGCCCGGCCGGCAGCGGCGCGAGGGGTGGGGCGTGTCTGGCGTGACAGCGCTGGTACTGTGCGCTGGCCCCAAGACCGAGGTGCCCCATGGTGAAGCGCGCTGGTGACAACGGTGGACTGGTGACGGCGAAGGGTCCCCGCGATCCGTACGCGACCCTGTACCACAAGGGTCGCGGCGCCAGCCTTGGTCAGAAGACCGTCAAGCTGGGGCCAGCGACCGTCAAGCTTGAGGGCCCGAATGTCTACGGCGGGGTGTTCGCTGGAGGTTCGGGCGACCCGAGGAACCCGAAGGACGCCAGCCTGGCGGCCGGTGCGTACGGAGGGGTCAATGCCGGCAGCGCCACGGTCAAGTGGGGCCCGGTGAAGGTGCAGGCGAACCTCGGGGTCAACGCGGTCGCCGTGGCCAGCGCCAACGCGAGGTCCCTCCAAGAGGGTTTGAAGACCGGGAGCGTGAAGAGCGCAGGAGGAGGCAAGGTCACCGCCTGCGCCGGGCTGGAGGTCCGCGGCACGATCGAAGTCGGGCCGTTCACCAAACCCATCGGCTACCTGTGCGTGGGCAAGGGTTTCAAGAAGTCCTACGGCCGGGACCAAGCGTTGCCCGCTGCCGTTCGAGATCGGTGAGCCGAGTCCTTGCGCACCGCACGGCAGACGCCCGAGGAGTCCTTCGACCGGGCCGAGCTGTCTGCTGCCGAGCGCGCCTTCCCGGAGGGCTCGCCAGGCCGCGCCTGTGCGCTCCTGCTTCAGGGGAAGTTTGACGCCGCCCGCCGAGCGTTCGAGCGACTCGAAGGTTCGCAGCCGCGGCTCGCTGCCGTCGGCGTGGCTCTTGCCCGGAACGATCCGCGGGGCGTGCTGCCGCAGGCCGAATCGCTGGCCGCGGAGCGCGCCGCGCCGCACTACGTCACCGTCCTCGCCGCCATCGCGTTGAGGGTCGCGGGCCAGCCCGGCCTGGCCCGTGAAGCGCTCGAGCGCCACGCGAGCCGGTCGTCGGTGCCGGTCTTGCTGGAGCTGGCCCAGTGCCACCTGGCCGAGGGGGTGGCACTCAAGGCCGTCGAGCGTGTCCGCAGCGCCGTCGAGCTCGCTGCGAACTTCGAGTTCGCCGCCCGGCTGCTGGTCGTGGCCTTGCGCGCGGCTGGAGAGCACGCCCGCGCGCTCGAGGCGTTCGAAGCCCGGTTCGACCCTGCCGCGGATCCGGATCTGTTCGCATTCCACCTCGAGCTGTTGGTGTCGGCCGGTCACGTCACGAAGGCGCTGAAGCTGTCGAAGGTGGCCCGTGCCGCGGCGCCCGCGGACCTCCGCGCGACGTACAACTTCGGTGTCCTTCTCCACGCCGCTGGAAAGGAAGGGGAGGCGCAGGCGATCTTCGAAGAGGTCCTCGCCGCGAACCCTGGCCATGAGGGCGCCGCCGCCTCGCTTGGCTTGTGTTTGGTGCACCAGGGCAAGGTGGACGAAGCCCTCGCCGTGCTCGCTGGCCCCCACGCCGCGCACCCTGAGTCGAGCGAGCTGTCGAACGCCCTCGCGCTCGCGCACCTGGCGCGCGGCAACGGGGAGGACGCCGAGCGCGCCTTGGAAGCGGCCTTCCGGGACCCGAGGCGCCCCGAATCCGTGGCGGCGAACTTGGCCAGCGCGCTGGTGACGCAGGACAAGATCAAACGGGCGCGGCCGCTCCTCGCCAAGCTTGCCGAGTCCACCGACCCCACGGTGCGCCGGCACGCCGAAGCGCTCGCCGCTCAGGTAGGCGGGCACGAAGAGAAGTCGGTTCCCAAGGCCAAGCCATCGCGCTGGTGAGCCTGCTTCGCGCCGCCCCCCGGAACGACGCTCACCATGGCCGGCGCGGCGACGATCGAGAGGCCTGCTTCGAGCCCAGTGGCGGGCGCGGTCGCGTCGAAAATCGAGGCGCGGCTGCTTCCCCGCGCGGAAGGACCCGGGCTATGCCACGCGGCCTCGCTCGTTCCTCCCCAGCCTGCAAAGGAAGCCATGTCTCGTGCACTGCTCTGTCTGGCGATTGCGTTCGTGGCCTGCGCGCCGGGTCCACAGGGGCCCCAAGGAGCGCCCGGCCCGGAAGGGGCGCGGGGAGCGACTGGCCCCGGCTTCACGCAGCCGCCCAGCATTTCCTTCGTCGCGCCGCGCAGCGCCATTCGGGGCGAGCGGGTGGACGTGGCGCTGTCCGGCTTCGCCACCGCGTGGAGCACACCGCGGGTCGACTTCGGGCCCGACGTGACCGTCAACTCGGTGAGCGTGGCCTCGCCGACCGCGCTGCTGGTGAACGTCACCGTCACCAGCGCGGCCGCCCTCGGCGCGCGCACGATCTCCGTCACCCAAGACGCGCAGGTGGCCTCGTTCCGGGGCTTCGAGGTCCAGGACCCGGTGTCGCTCCGGCTCGACGGCTTCCCCGCGCAGGGCAGCCTCGTGCGCGTGGTGATCACGCTGCGCGACGCGCGGCTGACACCGTCCACCGCCGACGTGCAGCTCACGGTGCCGGGCGCCATGGGGGTCGGGCTGGTGGGGGCGCCCACGGTCGACGGCCGCAACGTCGTCGCCAGCTTCGGGATCGACGCGCAGGCCATGCCGGGCAAGCGCTCGCTCGAGCTGCGCGTGCGCTCGAGCAGCGGGCCGGTCACGGTGTACACGCTGCCTGACGCGCTCGACGTGAGCATGCGCGAGGCGACGTCCACGACGCTGGACATGCCGCTGCCCCTGCCGCTCAACACGCCGTTCGAAACCGCGTTGGTCGCGTTCGCCCCAGCGCCCATTCCGGCCGAGCTCTTCGTCACGGCGACGAGCGACGTCGACGGGGGCCGGCCGTTGGTGGCGGTCCTGTCGCCGACGGGCGCGTACTCGCCCAGCACGTCCTTCTCGGCGACGCAGTTCCTCGACTTCTCGAGGCTGGATGCGGGCGTGGCGTACCTCGCGGTGCAGGACGGAGCCGGCTACGGCAGCACGATCACCCTCGCGCGCGTGCCGCCGTTCGCCGAAGCGGAGCCGAACGGCTCGGCCGCCTCGGCGAACACGATCACCGTGCCAACCCGCTTCACGGCGCAGCTCGACACCGACACCGACGAAGACTGGTACCAGTTCTCGGGCGCGGGCCTGGCGGGCCAGCGCCTGCACGTGGCGCTGCGCACCGATGGCGGCGTCGACGTGGGCTTCGAAGTCCGGCAGGACAACACGTCGCTGACAGGGGGCGTGATCGACGAGGACAGCCGCCTCGAAGAGGGCACCGTCACGTTGCGCAACGCGCAGCCAGTGTTCGTCCGCGTGACACCGTACACCTTCACCGATCCCGGCCCCTACCGGCTCGAGCTGGGGTTCGAGTAGCGCGTGCCCGGCCGAGCGAAGCTCAAGAAGACGTTGCCGAAGGACCTCGAGGCGCTGCTCGCCCGGGCCCAGAAGTCCGGCGACGACCGCGCGCTCAAGGCCGCCCTCGAGGCCTGTGAGCCCGACGCGCGGGGCGGCTACGGCAGGAAGACGCTGCTGATGTTCGGCGGCTGCACGGCGTCGCTCGCGCGCTGGCAGCTCGCGCGTGGCGCGTCGCTCGCCGCCGTCGACGAGCACGGCGACACCGCGCTCCACGAAGCGGCGTTCGCGCGGTTTCACCATGCGCTGTCCGCCGAGGTCTTGATCTCGCTGGGCGCCGACGTGCACGCCGTCAATCACACCGGCCTCACGCCGCTGCACTGTGCGGTCGACGGGAAGAACCTGGCGTCGACCCGAGCGTTGCTCGCGCACGGCGCCAGGCACGACGCGCGCTCCCGCGAAGGGCTCACGCCGCTCGAGTACGGGCTGCAGCGGCTGTCGAACATCGACCTCGTCGACATGGTGCCCGTCGCGCGCCTCTTGCTCGAGCACGGGGCGAGCCGCACCGGCAAGGCGCCAGCCTTCGTGAAGCACGCCGCGGAGAACTTCGAGTTCCACCGCGCAGGCTTCGCGCCGGACGCCGTCGAAGGGACGGCCGCCGCGTGCGCCGAGCTCTGTGCGCTGTTCGACGTGGCGGTCCCGGCCCCGCGACACCTGCACGACGGGACGTCACCCATCGCCGTGCCGCCCGGGCGTTGGCAGGCGCAGCACGCCGCGCTCTGGGAGCTGCTGGTGCCGTCGAGCGGGGCCTGCGCGACCGTGCAGGGGGAGGTGGTGCGCATCGCCGGGCGTGTCGGTGACGAGCTCCACCGCAACGGCGGGGTGAACTGGGACTCGGCCTACACCGCCATGCTGCAGGCCTTCGTCCAGCACGTGTCCAGTGGTGCGGCGCTGCCCCCAGGTGAGCTTTCCGAGCTCGCGGCGCTGGCCAAGCGGGGCGCGCGCATGTCGACGGAGAAGGGCGGCGACACCGCCCGCCTGGCCGAGCTGTCGGTGAAGTGGGTCAGCCAGAACCCGACGCCGGTGGCTCTGAGCCGCCCGCGGTACCGGCGCTAAGGGCCGCGGCTGCGTTCGTTGCTCGCTGGTGTTCTGCGCGTCACCTCGGCACGCGCACCCGCACTCGTACCTCCGACGGCGTCGCTGGCCGCGCCGCCGGCACCACGTCGAGCACCTCGAAGTCGATGCGGGTCGGCGGGCGCTGCGAGAGTTCCTCGTCCGTCATCTCCCACAGGAACTTGCCTTCCAGGCAGTCGAGCATGTCGAAGGTCCCGCCTACGGCGGGGTAGTGCCCGGTCTTCGTCTCCAGCCGGCCCAGCCGGAAGGCGGCGATGCGCGCCAGCCTCGAGCGCAGCGCGGCGTCGGGGCCGTCGGGCTCGGCGTCCACCGTGACGACGTAGGTGTTCGGTTCGCTTGGGCTCATGGGGCCGCTGACGATACGACGGCCCTCGTCAACGTGAACGTTCTCATCTAAGCGATCGGGCCATGTCCGCTTCACCCTTGGGTCCGCTGGACGTCACCCAGATCCTGACCGGCAAGCGCGTGCTCTTTGCCGGCGCGACCGGCTTCGTCGGCAAGGTGTCGCTGTCGATGTTGCTGCACCACTACGGCGACGTGCTGGCCAAGGTGTACGTCCTGGTCCGCAAGGGCTCGGCGAAGGACGCGCAGACGCGCTTCTTCGACAAGGTGGCCACCAGCGAGCCGTTCGAGCCGCTGCGCGCCAAGCACGGCGAGGCCGGCGCGATCGCCTGGCTCAAGTCGAAGTGTGAGGTGCTCGACGGCGACATCACCGATCCGTGGGTCGGCATGGCCGAAGAGAAGGCGAAGGCGCTCAAGGGCCAGCTCGACGTCGTCATCAACTGCGCCGGGCTCGTCAGCTTCAACCCGTCGCTCGAGCTTGGGCTGTCCGTCAACACCCACGGCGTGCAGTTCCTGGTGGACGCCTGCCTCCACTGGGACGTGCCGCTGGTGCACATGTCGACCGCCTTCGTCGCCGGCAACCGCAGCGGCCTGGTGTTCGAAGACGAAGAAGTCATCGGCTACTTCCCCAAGAAGCGGCTCATGCCGGCGGCGGAGTTCACGCTCGACCAAGAGCTGGCGGACTGTGAGCGCACCGTGGCCCGGCTGCGCGAGCGTGCGGACGACAAGGTGCTCGTCAGCGAGTTCCGGCAGAAGGCGCTGGACCGGCTCGAAGAAGAGGGCCGCGACACCCGCGACGAGAAGGCGCTGCGGCTGGCCATGGGGCGGGAGCGCAAGCTGTGGCTGACCCAGAAGCTCGTCGAGGCGGGCATGGAGCGGGCCAAGCACTGGGGCTGGCCCAACACGTACACGTACACCAAGTCGCTCGGCGAGCAGGTGATCGCTCGGACGCCGGGGCTGCGCTACGCGATCGTCCGCCCGTCGATCGTCGAGAGCTCGCAGGTGTACCCGTTCCCCGGGTGGAACGAAGGCTTCACCACGTCGGCGCCGCTCATCTACGCGTGCATGAAGGGGCAGGGCTTCGTGCCGGCCGGCGACAAGGCGGTGCTCGACCTGATCCCCGTCGATCACGTGGCGGGGAGCCTCATCGCGATCACCGCCCAGCAGCTGCGCACGAGCGAGCGGCGCGTGTACCACCAGGCGTCTGGCGACTCGAACCCCTTCGTGGCGTCGCGGTCGGTGGAGCTGACTGGGCTGTACAAGCGCCGGCACTACCGCGCGAAGGAGACGGGCAACTCGCTGCGCAACGCGATCAACGGCCGTATCGAGCCGCAGGCCGGCGACAAGCGCCTGTTCGACCTGACCAGCACGCCCATGTTCTCGCGAGGGGCGAAGTGGCTGCGCAAGCAGCTCGACGAGCAGGGGCCGACGTGGGGAGCGCCGAAGCTCAGCGCGCTGCTCGACGCCGCCAAGGAGAAGCTCGACGAAGTCAGCACCGAAGCCGATTCGCTGACGATGATCGCCGAGCTGTTCGTGCCGTTCCTCCACGACAACCGCTTCATCTTCCGCTGCGACAACACGCGCTCGCTCTACGTCGGCATGCCCGCGCACGACGTGGCGAAGATCCCCTGGGCGCCGGAGAAGCTCGACTGGCGCACGTACTTCCTCGAGGTGCACCTGCCGGGGCTCGAGAAGTGGGTCTTCCCGGGGCTCGACGAAGAGTCGGTCAAGCGCCGCGTGATTCACGCCCACCGCGACCTGCTCGAGCTGCTCGAGTCGACGGTGCACGGCTGGAGGCACCGCACCGCGTTCCGCATGTACGAAGGTGATCGCACGGTGCGCTTCACGTTCGGCGAGGTGCACCGCTACGCCAGCCGCATCGGCAGCTTCCTGTTGGCGCAGGGCGTGGAACCGCACGCCCGGGTGCTGCTCATGGGCGAGAACCGGCCGGAGTGGGGCATGGGCTTCTTCGGCGTGCTCCGCGCGGGCGCGACGGCGGTGCCGCTGGACAAGGAGCTGTCGCTGGCCGAGGTCGTCAACATCGCGCGGCGGGCGGGCGCGGCGGTCATGCTCGCGTCGGAGGAGACGATCGCCCGGCTCGAACGGCTCCCGGCGGCGCTGGCCGAGGCGGGCCTGCCGACCAAGCTGTTCACGCTGGCAGAGGCGATGGCGGGTGATCCGTCGAAGCCCGACGGCATCGGCGACGTGAAGACCGGCGCATCGGCGGACGACGTGGCGTCGCTCATCTTCACGTCGGGCACGACGGGGAACCCCAAGGGCGTCATGCTGACGCACCGGAACTTCTGCGCGCTGGTGGCCAAGCTCGCCGGCCAGTTCGAGATCGGCGTGGGCGACGGGGTGCTGTCGGTGCTGCCGTTGCACCACACGTTCGAATTCTCGGCGGGCTTCCTCACGCCGTTCAGCCGCGGCGCGGAGATCGCGTACATCGACGAGCTGACGGCGGATCGCATCGGCGAGGTGCTCGAGGGCGGCAACATCACCGGCATGGTCGGCGTGCCCGCGCTCTGGCAGCTCTTCCACCGGAAGATCACCCAGGAGCTGGCGGCCAAGCCGCGCTGGGTCGACGAGGCGATGAACGCGCTGATGCGGGCCAACGCCGAGCTGCGCAACCGGCAGGGGCTGAACCTGGGCAAGCTGCTGTTCTGGCCGGTGCACCGCAAGTTCGGCGGGAAGATCCGCTTCATGATCTCCGGCGGCTCGGCGTTGCCGGACGACGTGCACAAGGCCTTCCACGCGCTGGGCTTCACGCTGGACGAAGGCTACGGCCTGACCGAAGCGGCGCCGGTGCTGACCGTCACCAAGGCGGGCCACAAGCGCCTGCCGGGCACGGTGGGCAAGCCGCTGCCTGGCGTCGAGCTGAAGATCCTCAAGCCCGACAACGACGGCATTGGGGAAGTGCTGGCCAAGGGCCCCAACGTCATGGCCGGCTACTTCCAGGACCGCGAGGCGACGCAGGCGGTGCTCAAGGACGGCTGGCTGCACACGGGCGATCTGGGCCGCATCGACGCCGACGGGCTGCTGTACCTGGTGGGTCGCCAGAAGGACGTGATCATCGACGCCAACGGGAAGAACGTGTACCCGGACGAGCTCGAAGATCTCTACTCGGTGCACGCGCACGTCAAGGAGCTGTCCATCGTCGGGCTGCCGGACGACGCCGGCGGCGAGAAGGTGGCCTGCCTGTGCGTGCCGGACTTCAAGGACCGACCGCGGGACGAGGTGCGGCGGGAGCTCGAAGAGCACTTCCGCCGCGTCTCGGCGGATCTGCCGTTCTACCGGCGCGTGAAGGTGCTGCGCTTCTGGGACCGTGAGCTGCCGCGCACGTCGACCCGCAAGGTGAAGCGGCCCGCCGTGGTCGAGGAGCTCAAGCGACTCGAGCGCGTCGCCGCGTCGGCGGAGAAGGCCAAGGGCAAGGCGCAGGACGACAACACCGACTGGCTCGCGCAGGTCGTGGCCGACGTCATTCAGCGCCCGGTGGCCGACGTGAAGCCCGACGCCAAGCTGGCGGGGGATCTCGGCTTCGACTCGCTCATGCTCACGGAGCTGGGCTCGGCGCTGGAGCAGGCCGGCGTGCCGCTGACGGCGCTGGGCGATCTCACCAAGATCCAGACCGTCGAGGACCTGCGCAAGGTCGTCCAGTCCGCGGGGCGGCGGGTGGCGGCGGAGGTTCGGGCCAAGGAGATCACCCAGGACATCGAGCGCAAGGAAGACTCGCCGTTCGATCTCCCGCTGCCCGACGCGGTGGCCGACGCCGGCCGCGCGCTGCTCCATGCGGGGCAGAAGGCCATCTACGGCGGGCTGTTCGACGTGAAGGTGACGGGAAAAGACTTCATCCCCCAGAACCGGAACTTCCTCGTCGTGGCCAACCACGCCAGCCACCTCGACATGGGGCTGGTGAAGGTGGCGCTGGCGGAGCAGGGGCAGCGGCTGGTCGCCCTCGCCGCGCGCGACTACTTCTTCGACACCGCGTGGAAGCGCTTCTATTTCGAGAACTTCACGAACCTCATTCCCATGGACCGCCAGGGCAGCCTGCGCGAGTCGCTGCGGCTGGCGCACGAGTCGCTCACGCAGGGCTACAACCTTCTCATCTTCCCCGAAGGCACGCGGTCGCCCGACGGCACGCTGCTCGAGTTCAAGCCGACGACCGGCTACCTCGCGCTGACGGCCAACGTCGACGTGCTCCCGCTGTACCTCAAGGGCACCCACGACGCGCTGCCCAAGGGCGCGTGGTGGCCCACCATGGAGAAGCTCGAGGTGCGCATTGGCCCGCCCCTGCGAATCGAGGTGTTGCGCGCGCAGGCCCAGGGGCTGGCCAAGTCCGACAGCTACCGCGTGGTGACGAAGCTCGTCGAAGACGCGGTGCGCACGCTCGCGGCGGGCAAGACGTACCGGCCGGATCAGCTGGAGGTCGCCAAGCCGCCGCCCCGAGGCCGCCGTGAGCGCCCGGCCGACGCGCCAGCGCCTTCGCCGGCGACAGCCCCCGTTCCCGCCCGCGCCGAAGCTCCCGCAGCCACCACGCCCACCGGAGTGCGCGCGCCATGAAGATCCTCGTCACCGGAGGCACGGGCTTTCTGGGCTGCCACTTGGTCCCCAAGCTCGTGACGTTGGGTCACCAGGTCCGCGTCATCGGCCGAACGCCGCCGCCGCCCGACTGGAAGCAGGTGGAGTTCGTCAAAGGCGACCTGAAGGACCGCGACGCCGTGCGCCGCGCGCTGGCCGGAGTCGAGGCCGTCTACCACCTAGCCGGCTTCGTCAGCTTCAAGCCCGAGGACGGCCGGGCCATGTACGCGCTGCACGTGGACTGCACGCGGGAGCTGCTGCGCGACGTGCGCGAGCTGGGCACCAAGCCGCGGGTGGTGCTGGCGTCGACGTCCGGGGCGATCGCCGTCTTCAAAGAAGAGAAGGTCGGCACCGAGAGCTGCGACTACCCGATCGAGGTCGTCGGTCGCTGGCCGTACTACATGTCGAAGATCTTCGAAGAGCGGCTGGCGCTCGAGTTCTGCCAGCAGCACGAGATTCCCCTGGTGGTCCTCAACCCGAGCCTGCTCATGGGCCCGGGTGACGACCGGCTGTCGTCGACGTGGACCGTGGTGAAGTTCCTCCAGCGGGACATTCCGGCCATGCCCGGCGGCGGCATCTCCATCGCCGACGTGCGGGACGTCGCGCAGGCGGCGGTGAACGCGCTGAGCCAGGGAGAGCTCTACGGCCGCCACCTGATGGGCGTGAACCTGTCCATGCGCGAGTTCTTCACGCGGCTCGAGCGGCTGACGGGCGTGCCGGCGCCGCGGCTGACGCTGCCCAAGGAAGTCAACGTGCTGGGCGCGCACGTGCTCAAGCGCTGGGCCGACTGGCGCAAGGCGAAGCCCACGCTCGATCCACAGGAAGTCGAGGTCGGTGAGCACTGGTTCTGGCTCGATCCGTCCAAGGCCGAGCGGCAGCTGGGCTTCAAGGCCCGCGACGTCTACGAGACGTTGTTCGACACCGTGGCGTACGCGCTCAAGAAGCTGCCGCCGGGGACGGTGGACTCGCTCAAGGGGCAGGTGAAGGCGGAGCTGCGCTGACGAGGCGCAGGGCTTCGACCGCCGCTCAGCCCGTCGCCCGCGGCCCGACGCTCGGCCACACCGTGGCGTTCCTCCGCCCGTCGACGGTTCGCCGCGCCTCGTAGGGCACGCAGCCGCGCATCTCGAACGCCTTCTTCCAGGCCGAGAAGCCTCCACCGGCGCGGTGGGCGTCGAGGGCCGCGAGGCCCGCCTCGGGGCCACACTGCGCCAGCATGTGCTCCACCCACGCCCAGCGCGCGCTCGTGGGCCGCACCTCCGCGCGCCCCCGCAGCAGCTTGCGCAGCAGGGCCAGCCTTCCCTCCACGACCTGAATGCCGGCGAACGGCGCCCCGTCGAGCGGCGTGTTGCGCTTGGCCGAGAACGGGGCGATGCCGAGCGCGACGGGCAGGATCTTCGACAGCTCCGTGGTGAAGCGCGCGAGCTCGTGCACGTCGTCGTCCGTCTCGTGCGGCAGGCCGACCAGGTTGTAGACCTTCAGCCGCTTGAGCCCCGCCGCCTTGGCGAGCGTGGCCGCGTTCACCAGCTGCGCTTCGCTGTGCTTGCGGTCGACCAGATCGCGCATGCGCTGCGACGCGCCGTCGGACGCCACCGTCAGCCCCTGCGCGCCGCCGGCTTTGAGCGCGTTGACGATGCGGGCGGTGAGGCGGTCCGCGCGCAGGCTGGACACGCCCACCTCGCGCCCGCTGCCGACCAACGTCTCGAGCAGCTCGGCGATGCGGGGGTGATCCGTGACCGCGGCGCCCACCAGGCCCACGCGCTTGGCCGAGGAAGGAATGAGGGACAGCACGTGCTCCGGCGGCACCGTGCGCATGCCGCCGTTCGTCGTCCGCCGCATCACGCAGTAGTGGCAGCCGCGGGAACAGCCGCGCTCAGGCTCGATCAGGAACATGCTGCGCAGCTCGGTGTGCGGCGTGACGATCTGCGAGCGCGCCGGCAGCCGCTCGTCCGCCGCCTTGCTCACGAAGTAGCGGGTGGACTCGGCGGACAGCCCCGGCACCCGCACGCCGCGCAGCGTGGCGAGCGCCGAGAGCGTCGCGGCTTTGGGCCGCCGCTCGCCGAGCACCGCGAGCACCTGCGGCAGCACGTCTTCGGCTTCGCCCTGCACCAGCGCGTCGACGAAGGGCTCGAGCGGGTCGGGGTTCGAGAAGGTCAACGGCCCGCCGGCGATGATCAGCGGGGCGTCTTCACCCCGGCGCTCGCGCTCGGGCTCGAGGCCGGACAGCGTGAGCATGGTGAACAGCCCGGTCAGCTCGAGCTCGTAGGCGACGGAGAAGGCCAGCACGCCGAACGCCGACAGCGGCGTGAGCGTCTCCTCGGACATCGGCGCCTGCCGCGCGGCCAGGTGTCCGTCCACGTCGTCCGGCAAGAAGACCCGCTCCGCCGTCGCGCCTGCCGTGCCGTGAATGAGCCGGTACACCGTCTGGTACCCCAGGCTGCTCATGCCAACGTGGTACGGGCTCGGGTAACACAGGGCGATCTTCAGCGGCGCGTCCTTGAGCAGCGTGCCGACCTCCGCCGCGCCTCTCTGGCGCACCACCTCCACCAGTGCGTAGCGATCACCCACGGCCGTGGCCTTACCCCGGCGGCGCCAAATTCCAACTGGCTTGATGTGGGTCAACTCGCCTGCGGGGCGAGGTACCGTGCGCGCCCCATGCCGCCTCCGCGCCCTGCGACCTACTTCGGTGTCAACCACGAGACGATCGGCACCGACATTCTCGCCGCGCTCAAGGCGATTCACCTGCCGGACCTGGTGCTGGGCCCGGCGCTGTCCGTGCGCCTGAAAGACGTGCAGCCGCAGGGCTGGTACCCCATTGGGCTGCTGCTCGAAGTGCTGGACAAGGTCGAAGCGAACTTGGGCACGGTGGGGCTCAAGCAGTTTGGGCGACGGCTGTTCGATCTGTCCCACAAGGCGGCGTTCCTCCAGAACGCGCGCTGCGCGGCGGATCTCATCTACGGGGCAGACGCCATGTATCGCTTCGCGAACCGCGGCGAGCGGATCGGCGGCTGGCGGGTGGTGAGCTTCACGCCGGGCCACGCGGTGATGGAGAAGGGCACGCCGCACCACTGCTTCATGGAAGAGGGGATCTTCGCCGAAGCCCTGTCCTCGCTCGGGGTCCCGGCCGCGCTGACGCAGCCAGTCTGCGTGCGCCGAGGCGCGCCGTCCTGTCAGTTCGAAATCACCTCCATGGCGCGGGACGAGAAGTGGGGCCAGGCTCGGTAGCGCGTCGTGCACGCAGGCGCCCGCTGCGGGCTGCCTTCGTGTATGGAGGCAAGCCGCTGCCGTGTCCCTTCGTCGCGTCATGTCCCTGTCGCTGGTGCTCTTCGCGGCGAACGCGCTCGCGCATGGGGGCGTGCTGACGGGTACGGTCGTCGACGGCGCCACCGAGCGGGCGCTCCCCCGAGTCCTCGTCACGGTGTCATCGCCGGCGCTCCAAGGTGAGCGCACGGTCGTCACCGACGAGGCCGGCGTCTGGGCCGTGCACCAGCTTCCCGTGGGTGCGTTTGGGCTGCGCTTCACGCTCGCCGGCTTCGAGCCGCGCACGGCGTCCGTCGTGAGACTGAGCGCAGGCGCGACGCTGCGGTTCGACGTGAAGCTCGAGGCCGTGGGCAGGGCGCCCTCGGCGGGTGAGCTGGCCGCGCCGACCGTCGACGTCGGCCGCGCGGCGACGGGGGTGAACCTGTCCAAGGACTTCGTGGCGCACGTGCCCTTCGTTCTGCCAGCGCGGACGGGCCAGCGCAGCGCCGAGGCGTTGGTGGGCGCGGCGCCACAGACGATCGCCGACGCGTACGGCTTTGGCGTGTCGGGCGCGCAGTCGCCGGAGCACCTGTACCTGCTCGACGGCGTGCGCACGAACGATCCGGCCTTTGGCCCCAACGGCGCCAGCGTGCCGGTGGACTTCGTCGCGGACGTCGCCGTACTGACCGGCGCGGCGTCGGCTGAGGTCGGGCGGACGAGTGGCGGCGTGCTCAGCGTCGTCACCAAGTCCGGCTCGAACCAAGTGCGCGGCTCGGTGTGGGGCACCTGGAGCCCCGGCTTCCTCGCGGACCGCGGGCCCACGCTCACCAACCGCGCCTCCTCGCTGAGCTTCAAGACCGAGCCGTGGAACCTGGGCGACCTGGGCCTCGAGGTCGGTGGTCCCATCGTCAAGGACCGGCTCTGGTTCCACGTCGGCGTCTCGCCGTCCATGCAGCGCGTGCGGACGACGCGCACCGCCCGTGCGTTCCTGCTCGACGAAGCCGGCACCGACTACGCCCGCGACGAGTTCGGTCAGCCCCGCTCGCAGGAGTTGACGGACCTGCGCCGCACCCGCTTCGAAGACAGCCGCGCGCTCAGCTACACCGGCAAGCTCACGCTGAAGCTGGCTGAGAACCACACGCTGTCCTTCGGCACGGTGGGCACCGCAGCGGAGCACCTGGTGCCCTTCGCGTTCGAGCCCAACCGCCTGTCGGGCCAGGTCGACACCGGCTGGACCAACACCACCGCGCTCACCTACGCCGGCCGGTTCCTGGACCAGCACGTCCTCGTGGACGCCATGCTCGGCTGGCACCACCAGGAGCGCGCCATGCGCCCGGCGGCGGGGGCCAGCGGCGCCGCGGCGACGACGCCAGCGATCGAGCTGCGTCGCGAGTCCGTGCCCGACGGCGTGAGCGGGTACACGCTGGCCGATCTCGAGCCCTTGTCCGCTGAGTCCGCCGCGCTGTGCGACCCGAAGGGCTTCTCGACCTCGCGCTTCGTCACGGTCGAAGGCCAGCGGCGCTCGCTCCTGCGCTGCCCCGTCACGGGCATGGGCCAGACGTACACCGTGGGGGGCGCCGGCCTGCTGGAATCAGCCGCGCTCGATCGTCTCCAGGCCACCGCGCAGCTCACCGTCCTGGGGCGGCTGCTGGGCCACCACACCGCCAAGCTCGGCGTCGACTTCGAATGGCAGCGCTACGACGTGGAGCGCGCGCTGTCCGGCGGCGCCTGGCTGGCCGAGAACGCCACTGGTACGCGGGTCGACGACGCCCGTCGCTTTGGCTTCCTCGCTGGACCCGACGAGCCGGTGACGCTCCCGCGCGTGCGCGTGACGCCCACGGGCTTCAACCTGGCCGCGTACGTCCAGGACAGCTGGAGCGTGCTCGATCGCGTCACCCTGAACGTCGGGCTGCGCAGCGAGACGCAGGCGCTCTTCACCGGCGACGGGCGGCCGGGGCTGTCGCTGCCCTTCTCCCTCTCCCCGCGGCTGGGCTTGGCCTACGACTTCACGCGGCAGGGGAAGGGCAAGCTCTTCGCCCACTACGCGCGGTACTACGAGACGTTGCCGCTGTCGGTGGCCGACCGGGTCCTGACCGGCCAGCCGCAGGTGCGCTCGGCGCGCCAAGCGGCCCCGGGGAACGGCGCCCCCGGCTGCGACGTGAAGGACCCAAGCCAGTACGCCAAGGAATGCCTCGACGACGCCAACCGCACGGCGCTCAGCGGCTCGGCCGACGTCGACGTCAACCGGGGCACGAACTCCACCGGCACCGGGCCCTTGGCGGTCGACCCCGCCCTCGTCGCGCAGAGCCAAGACGAGCTGGTGTTCGGGCTGGAGTACGAGCTGTTCTGGGGCGCGCGGCTCGGGGTGTCGTACACGCGGCGGTTCCTCGTCGACGTCATCGAGACGCTGTCGGTCGACGAAGGCGCGACGTCCTTCCTCGGCAACCCAGGGCGAGGGCTCGCCGAGGGCTTCCCCAAGGCCACCCGCGACTACGACGCGGTGACCGTCGCCTTCTCCAAGGTGTTCAGCGCAGGGTGGCTGGCGACGGGCAGCTACACGTGGAGCTCGCTGCGCGGGAACTACAGCGGCCTGTTCGTCCCCGAGACGGGGCAGCTCGAGCCCAACGCGAACGCCGACTTCGAGCGTCGCAGCCAGCTTGCCAACCGCAGCGGGCCGTTGGATGGCGATCGCACCCACCTCCTCAAGCTGTTCGTCGCCAAGGAGTTCGCGCTCAACCGCCGCTTCTCTCTCTCGGTGGGCGCGGGCTACGTCGGCGAGTCGGGTCGCCCCATCAACTACCTGGCCGGCCACCCGCTGGCTGGCCCGGACGAGACCTTCGTGCTGCCGCGTGGGGCCGGGGGGCGCACGCCGTTCGTGCACACCGTCAACGCGAAGGTGACCGGCACCTATCGCTTCGACGAGCTGCGCGCGCTGTCGCTGTCCGTCGACGTGTTCAACCTGTTCAACCTGCAGGTGCCGACCGCCGTCGACCAGACGCTGTCCACGAAGGACATTCTCCCGCTCTCTCCCGCGTCGGTGCCGGCCGGGAAGACGGCGCAGGAGTTCGCCTGCCTGGCGGGCCCCAGCCCCTGCACGAGCGCGTTGGTGAAGGCGGGCGAGGGTGACGGGACCGCCCTGGGACCGCGGCGGGTGACGGGCAGCGATCTGAACTCGACGTTCAAGCAGCCAGTGGCCTACCAGCTCCCCATCTCCGTGCGCCTGGGCGTCAAGCTCAGCTTTTGACGAGCCCTCTTGGTGAACGACATGGTCCGCGCGGCACACCTCGGCTGGCTTCTGTGGGCGACGACGCTGGGGGCGGCCTGCTCCCTGCCCGGCACGCAGGGGGCGCCGGAGTGCCAGGTCTTCACCAGTGACGAGTCGAGCGGAGTGCCCAGCTACCTGGCCGTGTTCCGACGCACGAGCGCGGGGCCGGCGTGTGGCGAGCCGCTCCAGCCGATGGCGCTGGGCGTGGCGCGCTTCGGTCGACCTGACGCCGGTGGGTTCGAATTGGCGCTCCGCCCGGCGCTGACCGTGCAGCTGGCGTTGGGGCAGACGCAGCTGGCCAGCTTCGACCCGTCGAACGACTGCCGCTTCCCCGAGCGCGGCTGCGGGAGCTGCGTCCGCAGCGGGCCGGCGAATTCGAACTTCTGCCAGGAACGGCTCGATCCGGTGACGCGCGACGTCGCCGACGGTGGAGTGCAGCGGCTGCTCACCCTGCGCACCCCGCTGCCTCGTTTCCCGAACGACGCGGGGATCTGCCGCGCCCAGGACGCGACGCAGCGGCTGGACTTCGTCGCGCGCGAGCTGATGCTCGTGGATGGCGGCCGCCTCGACGTGCCGGCGCTCACCGTGGCGTGGGCGTGGAAGGACGTGCAGCTGCGCATGACCGGCGCTGAGCCCGGCTCGGTGCTGACGGCGTCCGTCGAGCGCACCCAGGGCAGCTGCGTCGAGGCCTACGCGGTGCGGGCGATCTGGCCGCTGACGTACTGCCTGACGGACGTGGACTGCGTGCCCAACCGCGTCGAGGCGCTGCTCGCCGGCGGCAAGCAGCTGGCTGGCTACCCCGGACCCGACGGCGGGCTGTCGGTCGGCGACGGCGGGCCCTTGACGTACTGGAGCCTGTCCGCAGGCGCGATCGTGTCGGGCGTGGCGACCCCGGTGGATGGCGGCCTTCGCTTCGAAGACGGCAGCGAGGTTTCGATCGATGGGCGGGGGCTCGTGCTCACGGCGGACGGAGGCCTTCAGGTCGCGGCCGAAGCGGCGCGTCTGGCTCCGAGCCCGCAGCTCCAACCGAAGTGCGAAGTCGCCCTGGGCGTCTGCGTGCCGACCGTCGCCCTCGAAGCGCAGTAACGTCGGCGCTCGTGCAGGCAGCGGCGCGCATGGAGCGTGACCCGGCAGCGGGGCGTGGAGTGGCCGCGGCGGTCGCTGCGTCAGTGCTCCTGCACCTCGGCGCTGGCGCTGGCTTCGCGTGGTGGCTCGCGCCGGCTCCGAAGGCAGTGGCGATCAGGCCTCCGACGCGGATCGCGGTGTGGGCCGGCCGGGTTCCCCCACCGGTGGTCGCTTCGGCGCTGGCGTCGGAGGGCGCGCCCAGCCCACTTGCGCCGTCCAGCGAGGGAGCGACGCCGCGCCGGGTCAGCAGCCCGAGCGTCGAGCGCGCCGCGCA
>JALHOS010000060.1 GCA_022842905.1 Myxococcaceae bacterium
AGGTGCGGGCGGAACGGCTGGCGCGGGCGGAACGGCTGGTGCGGGCGGAATGGCTGGCGCAGGCGGAACGGCTGGTGCGGGCGGAATGGCTGGCGCAGGCGGAACGGCTGGTGCGGGCGGAATGGCTGGCGCAGGCGGAACGGCTGGCGCAGGCGGAACGGCTGGCGCGGGCGGTGCGGCGATGGTCGTGTACACGCTGCTACCGAGCGCTCCGTTCATCCCCGGCGCCGATGGTGGGCTCACGGTGAGTGACATCGACCCGCGGTTCCGCCGGAACGAGCGGCTCTACGCGTGGGTCGCCGCCACGCAGCCCTTCAACACGGCACAGCTCAGCTTTGGCGTGAGCTCAGGGCGTGGGACCCCGGCGACCCAGGTCGACGCTGGCCTGTGCACGTTCACACCCTGCAACGCTGCAGGCTGCGCGTGCTTCGAGCTCGATCTCTGGCGTCCAGTGATGCCGAGCTTCCGCGAGCGCTTCACGGTGAACGCCGCCGTCTCCTCGAGCTCGGTCGACGTCTCAGCGCCCGACGGCGGCTTCATCCCCGTGACGCGCTTCGTGTGGTCGCGCCGGCTCACCACCGCCGCGGCGAACTTCAGGGCGAGCCCCGCGCTCGACCGCGAAGGTCGCGTCTTCATCGGCAACGGAGCCCTCGGGGTGGGTCCCACGTTCTGGGCCGTCGACCCGACCGGCCAGGTCGCCTGGTCGACGCGGGACTTCGGCACCGTGCGCGCTTCGCCGGCGCTGAGCCTCGGAGGCACGGTGCAGCCGCAGTGGCTCTTCGTCGCCAGCAACGAAGACCAGGGAAGTGGCAACTTCCTCGGAGCGATGCGCGCCGTCCTGCCGTCTGACGGAGGCCTGGTGCACCGATGCGGCTACTCGAGCAGCGACGACGTCCAAGCGACGCCGGCGATCGTGTCGTACCAAGGCGTCGTCGGCGCGGCGTCGTTCTCGCGAAACGCCCACAACCTGCTCTCGATTCGACCCTCGCAGGCGAGGGAGTGCGACTTCCAGGGAGAAGCCCAGGACATGCGCGCCCCGATGAACTTGGTCGCACAGGGCGATGGCCTCTATGGCGTCGACACTGACGGCTGGCTGCTCGGGTGGCGCCAGTCCCTCCCGGGCATCAACCTCGGGTGGGCCCCGACCTACGCTGGAGTCGAGCAGATCGACGCGCGCTCGCTCGCGGCGTGGGGGCCGGCGCCGCGACTCGTCGCTTCCGGCAGCAACGCCAACAGTGCAGGCCAAGGCATGCTCGTCCAACACGACGCGCTGGCCGGCGGCGCCATCCTCAACGCTTCGTTCGTCGGCGCGGTCGGCGGCCCGGTCATCTTGTCCGACGGCGGCGTCCTCGTCGGCGGTCAACGTGGGCTGCACCTCGCCTCGGGGACGACGAGCGTGACGGTGACGACGCTGGCCGACGCGGGCGCCATCTCGACGACGCCGGTGCTCGGAA
The DNA here is from genome assembly GCA_022842905.1 of Myxococcaceae bacterium. Classification (GTDB taxonomy): domain Bacteria; phylum Myxococcota; class Myxococcia; order Myxococcales; family Myxococcaceae; genus JALHOS01. The sequence continues at coordinate 1,455 of JALHOS010000060.1, forward strand.
CCAACGACCTGGCGTACGCCCTGCGAGACGACGGCACGCTCGTCGAGTTCAGCCTGGCGCCAACGCTCCGCGCGCTCTGGGGGCACCCGCTGACGTCGACGGCCATCGGGGTCCAGTTCGAAGGCAGCCCCGTGCTCGACTGCACGCGCCACCCGACCACGCGGCAGCCACTCCCCGGCCGGCCCGCGGTGCTCTACGCCGTCAGCCAGACCGGCACGCTCTACGCGGTCGTCGTCGACGCGCGGGGCATCGACTCCACCGCGTGGTGGCCCATGTACGGCCGCGATCCCCGGCACTCGGGCAACCTCGACACCTCCTTGAGTGAGTTCCGTTGCCCGTAGACGCCGCGCTCCAGTCCTGCCCGTGGTCTGGCCTCGCCCCGGCCTCCATTTCCTTTTGTGAAGCCCGGCTCTGCGCGTGGATCGCCGAGCCTTCGAACGCCTTCTCCAACGTCGCCTACCTGTTGCCCGGGCTCTGGGTGGCGCGGCAGGTCGCGCTGGCCCTGCCGATTCGCATCATGACGACGAGCGCCGCCGTCACGCTGGCCTGCACGTCTTTCTTCTTCCACGCCACGGGGTCCCGCGTCGGTGAGCTGCTCGACGTGTCGAGCATGTACGTGCTGCCGGCGCTGTCGGTGGGCGTGTCGCTGGCGGACGAGGGCAAACGAAAGCTGGGCATGGTGCTCCCGCTGTTGGTCTGGGCCGCCGCGACGGGGCTCATGGCGGCCACGGGCAGCGACGGCATCGTGGCGTGGGGGCTGCTCGCCGCCTTGGCCGTGTGGCTCGAGAGCCAGCGCGCGCGGCTGCTGCCCGCGGTCGGTCGCTGGCGTGACGTGGTGGGCGTGCTCGTCGCCTTCGGCGTGGGCTACGGCATCTGGTGGCTCGACAAGCTGGGCCTCGTCTGTGACCCGGACAACCACGTGCTGACGGGGCACGCCGTCTGGCACTGCTGCACGGCGGCCTCCATCGGCTTCTTCTACCGGCACCAGGTGAAGGTGGCGCAGGCGCGAGGCGTCTCCACTGCTGCTTTCCGCCGAAGCGTTGAGTAGGCAGCCGCGCGTGGCCGGCCTCACGCTCCTCCGCGACGCGCAGCTCTTCGACCCGACCCCTCGGGGGCGCTGCGATCTGCTGCTCGGCGGCGGCGAAGTCCTCGCCATCGGCCCCAGCCTCGAAGCACCGCGCGGCGCGCAGACCGACGTCGTCGAGCTGAGCGGGGCGATCGTCATTCCCGGCCTCATCGACAGCCACGTGCACCTCGCCGGCGGTGGCGGTGAGTCCGGCCCGAGCTCCCGCGTGCCGCGCCTGCACTTGCAGCACCTGAGCCTCGCGGGCGTCACCAGCGCCGTCGGCGTGCTGGGCACCGACGGCACGACGCGGACCATGGCGGAGCTGGTCGCGACCGTGCTGGGCCTGCGCGCCGAAGGCCTGTCGGCCTGGTGCTGGACGGGCTCCTACGAGCTGCCGCTGCAGACGCTCACCGGCAGCGTGCGCGGCGACGTCGTCTTCGTCGACCCCATCATCGGCGTCGGTGAGTTCGCGCTGAGCGACCACCGCTCGTCGCAGCCGACGTTCGACGAGCTGCTGCGGCTGGCCTCGGACTGCCACGTCAGCGGGCTGCTCAGCGGCAAGGCGGGGCTGCTGCACCTGCACCTGGGCGACGGCGCCCGCGGGCTGGCGTTGGTGCGCCGCGCGCTCGACGAGACAGAACTGCCGGCGCGCGTGTTTCACCCCACGCACGTCAACCGCAAGACGAAGCTGTTCGCCGAGGCGCTGGAGCTCGCGGCGCGGGGCTGCACCATCGACGTCACGGCTTTCCCGGTCGAAGAAGGAGAAGACGCGTACTCGGCGCCGGACGCCATCGCGCGCTTCCTTCAGAGCGGCGTCCCCTCGCAGCGGCTGACCTGCAGCTCCGACGGCGGCGGCTGCCTGCCGACGTTCGACGCGGACGGGCGGCTGGTCACCATGGACGTGGGCCGACCGTCGAGCCTGCTCGAGACGCTGCGCGCGCTGCACGCCCGCGGAGTGCTGCTCGAGCGCGCGCTGCCCTGCCTGACGAGCAACGTCGCCGCGCACCTGCGCCTGCCGAAGAAGGGCCAGCTCGTCGTCGGGAACGACGCCGACCTCTGCGTGCTCGACCCCTCGCTCCACCTCCGCCACGTGCTGGCGCGCGGCCGCTTCCTGGTCCGCGACGGCGCGCCCACCGTGCGCGGCACCTTCGAGAAGACCTCATGAGTCCAGCCAAGGTTCACCCCGACAAGAAGCGCGGTTACATCGTCCCCATCGGTGGCGCCGAAGACAAAGAAGGCGACTCCAACATCTTGAGGCGGTTCCTCGAGGTGAGCGGCGGCAAGCGGGCGCGCGTCGTCATCATCCCCACGGCGTCGTCGCTCGACGACACCGGCCGGCGGTACGAGAAGATCTTCAAGAAGCTCGGCGCGCAGGAAGCGCGGGCGCTGCCCATCACCAACCGGACCGAAGCCGCGAAGGAAGAGTGGATCGCCTACGTCGACGAAGCCGACGCGATCTTCATCACCGGCGGCAACCAGCTGCGGCTGTCGACCATTTTGGGTGGGACGATCATGGCCAAGGCGATTCGGCGCGCGAACGCACGCGGCGCCACGGTCGGAGGCACCAGCGCCGGCGCCGCGATTCTGAGCGAGCACATGATCGCGCACGGCGCCGAAGGCACCACGCCGAAGGCGGGCATGGTCACGCTGTCACCCGGCTTCGGGCTCACCAACCGCGTCATCATCGACCAGCATTTCCGACAGCGGGACCGGCTGGGGCGCCTGCTCACCGCGCTCGCGTACAACCCGTTCGCGCTCGGGCTGGGGTTGGACGAGGACACCGCGGCGTTCATCGACGGGGACAGCCAGGTGACGGTGGTTGGGAAGGGCGGCATCACGCTGGTGGACGTGGCCGAGCTGGAGCACTCGAGCTTGGCCGAGACGCAGGAAGGCAAGCCGGTGTCGCTGACGAACATTCGCCTGCACGTGTTGATCGAGGGTGGGCGGTACAGCCTGGAGACGCGGAAGGCGAACGCGTGAGCGGGCGGAGGCGTGCACGCGAGGGCACGTCCCAAAGCCTGACCTTGATGAAGCGGACAGGCCTGGGGTGGGCCGTTCAGCTCAGTCCCGCGCGTTCGGATCGCGCGGTGGGCCGGGGTCGATGACCGGCGCGCCGGCCGCGGTCAGCTTCTCGGTGAGCGACTTCACGTCCGCGAGCAGTCGCTGAGCCTGCGCGTCGGCGTCGCGGAGGATCGCGCTCGCCTGCTCCATGACCTCGGCGCGCTTCTCGTCCCGACCTCGTTTGCCCAGCTGCACCGCCTTGACCAGCGCGTCGCTCACCTCGCCCTGCCGGCGCCGCAGCTCGTCCAGGTTCGGCTGCAGCGCCTTCCCCTTCGCGCCGAGACGCGTGATGCGGGTTTGGGTGTCGGACAGCTCGACCGCTTTGAGGCGGTCGAAGGCGGAGTTGTAGGCCTTCGAATACGTCGCGACGGCGGTCTCCATGGAGGCGGGCGCTGCCGCCAGGAGCAGCCCAAGAACGGTCGAGGGGGTCATGAGGCGATGGACTGTAGAGGGTCCTCGGGCTGCCGTACCAACCGCCGCACGGGCCGCAGCGAAGTGCGCCTGGCCCGGCGTGAATGTCGACAGCGTCGTGGGCGTCCGCGGAGCGACTTGGGTCTCGGCCGGCGTCAGTCCCAGCGTCGGAAGCGAACGGCGACTCGGCTTCCCGCAGCGGGGCGCCAGTTCGGCCCGGTGATGACGACGGCGTTGGTGCCGGGGACATACCGGAAGCCGTCCGTCGCCGAGCGCGGGACGGCGCGCACCCCGCCGTCGCCAAGCGTGACGTCGACCTCGAGCGTCGACGAGATCGGCGTCGCGCCCAGCCGCACCCAGGACCCCGCACGCTGGTCGATCGGCGTGAGGAGCTGAGGCGAAAGCGATGCGTCGCAGACACGCATGTGCGCGCCCCCGGTCCGCGCGATCACGTCGACGAACCCGCGGCCGTCCTCCGAATCCGAGCAGAACGGGGCCTGGACGGGCGTCACCACGCCGAGGGCTACGCCTTGCTCGGCGACGAGGCGGTCGACGAACGGCTTGATCGTCAGATCGATGCTGGCCTGCTGCGCGGGGCTCGGCGGCAGGTTGTTGCGGTTTCCAGGCACGACCCCTGTGCCGAAACTGCCGTTGCCGCAGGTGTTCTGCTCGATCTCCTGCGCGTGCTGGTCGCTCGCGTAGACGACCACTAGCAGCGCGTCCTCCCGGAGCCTCGTCGGGGCTTCGCTGCCGAGCGGCGTGCGGGGAGACGCAGTCGCGATCGCGTCGTCCCCCGCCGTGAGCGCGAAGACGCACTGCTCGTTGGTCTCGTCGCCTGTATTGGGGTTCGTGGTGAGGAGCAGGTCCGCGCTCAGGGTCGACGCCGCGCGCGTGAACGTGGAGCGCAGCACGCCCGCGTCGCGGCCGGTGATTCCGCGCAGGCTGAAGATGCGGCGGTTGGAAGGATCGGGCACGACGCCGACGCGCGGGTCGAACCCTGCTTGGCCCAGGCCGAGCAGGAGCGCCGTACCGTGGCTCGCCACCCGGGTTCGGTCGTTGTCCATGCTGGCTTCCAGACTCATCACCCAAATGACGTCGACGGCAGGCCCTGCGTCGACGTGGTGCGCCTCGCACGTGGCCCCCAAGGTGCGGCCAGCAGTCGCCCGAACGGCGGTGCCGTCGCCGAATACGTCGAGCGCCGCGGTGTTCGATGAATCGACGAGCGCGGCGACGACGAGCAGTCGCCCCGTGGCCGGCCGCACGGTCACCGCCAGTCTGAGCGTCGAGCTGGGTGCTGCGCTGCCGCCCGACGCGGGGAGGTTGCTGAAGTCCCCTCCGGGCCGTCCCATCAGCGCTGCCAAGGCCCGGTTGCGCAGCTCGACGGGCGTGCTCGGCGCCGCCGGCGTGAGCGGCACGTCTACCCAGACGACTGCCGGAAGCCCTTCCGGGCTCAGCACCGACTTCCCTGGCTTCGGACTCGAGCCCGCGCCGAGGACGGAGCCGGCATCGCGAAGCCGATCGACCAGCGCGGTCGCCACGGAGCCCGCGTCTGCGACGAGCTGAGGTGCGTCGAAGTCGGCGACGAACCCTGCGACCACCGGCTCGCCCAGCTGCGACGAGAAGGCGGTGACCGAGGCCCCGGTGATCGAGACCCGCTGGTTCGCGAAGCCGCTCGGAAGCGCGAAGGACCACTCGCCGGCGTCGCCGATGACGCTCAGGGGCGCGAGGCCTACGCCATCGCACGGCTCGCCAGCGTCGGTGCCGCCAGCGTCGGTGCCGCCAGCGTCGGAGCCGCCAGCGTCGGTGCTGCCTGCGTCGGAGCCGCCCGCGTCGGTGCTGCCTGCGTCGGAGCTGCCCGCGTCGGTGCTGCCCGCGTCGGTGCTGCCTGCGTCGGAGCTGCCCGCGTCGGTGCTGCCCGCGTCGGTGCCGCCTGCGTCGGAGCTGCCCGCGTCGGTGCTGCCCGCGTCGGTGCTGCCCGCGTCGGTGCCCCCTGCGTCGGTGCTGCCCGCGTCGGTGCTGCCTCCGTCGGCGGTGCCTGCGTCGGCGGTGCCTGCGTCGGAGCTGCCTGCGTCGGCGGTGCCAGAATCACCGGTCGCCGGATCACTCGGGCCCGTCCCGGAGTCGAGCACTGCGGTTCCGTTCGGAGGGGTGCACCCTGCTGTCAGCCCGCCGATGAGGCCGACAGCGAGAAGAATGCTCGCGAAGCGCGAACGTCGATTTCGCCGCATCGCGAAACGGTACCACGCGCTCTCAGCGGCGCTGCCCTCGTTCGGCGTCGGCCCAACTCGGGTGCTTCAGCAAGAGCGGGTCTTCGACGCGGAGCAAGCGGAACGTGCTGGCTGGAGCGAACGGCTGCCGCGAGAAGGAAAGGCAAGCGCGATCCTCCACCGACCTCCGTCACTCGCGCTGATCGAACGCCGCCGACGCAACCCGAAGATTCCCAAACCGACGGCCTGAAGTAGCGTTCGCCGGGCCATGAGGTTCCTCGACCGACGCGTCTACCGCGGCCCCAGCCTCTACGCGCACTTCCCAGTGATGCGCGTCACCCTTGACCTCGGAGCCTTGGAAGACTGGCCCAGCGCCAAGATCCCCGGCTTCAACGACGGCCTCATCGCCGCGCTGCCGAGCCTGCAGGCGCACACCTGCTCGTACGGCGCGGAAGGCGGCTTCCTGCGCCGCTTGCGCGAGGACGGCGGCACCTGGCTCGGGCACGTCTTCGAACACGTCGCCATCGAGCTGCAGCAGCTCACCGGCGCGAAGGTCGTCTTCGGCAAGACGCGCGGCGAAGGCTCCAAGGGCCGCTACCACGTCGTCTACGAGTACGAAGAAGAGCGCGTCGGCACCGCGGCCGGCGACCTCGCGCTCAAGCTGCTCCACCACCTGCTGCCGGCGGATCTGCGCCCGAAGGACACGGAGCTCGAGCCCGGCTTCGACTTCAAGAAGGAGCTGGTCGACCTCATCGACTACGCCCAGCGCCGACAGCTCGGGCCGTCGACGGGCTCGCTCGTGCGCGCCGCCGAGGCCCGCGACATTCCGTGGATGCGGCTCAACGACTACAGCCTCATTCAGCTGGGCCACGGCAAGTTCCAGCAGCGCATTCAGGCGACGGTGACGTCGAACACCCGGCACATCGCCGTGGAGATCGCCTCGGACAAAGAAGAGACCAACCGCATCTTGGGCGAGCTCGGCCTGCCGGTGCCCAAGCAGACGCTGGCGCGCAGCCCCGAAGCCGCCGAGCGCGCCGCCGAGCGCCTGGGCTACCCCGTGGTCGTCAAGCCGCTCGACGCGAACCACGGCCGCGGCGTCAGCTTGGACCTGAAGACGGGCGCCGAGGTGCGCGCGGCGTTCGAGAAGGCGCGCGAGCACGCCCGCACCGCCGTCGTCGAGAACTTCATCACCGGCTTCGACCACCGCATGCTCGTCGTCAACGGCGAGCTCATCGCCGTGGCCAAGCGCGTGCCGGGCCACGTCGTCGGCGACGGCGAGCGCACCGTCGCGCAGCTGGTCGACGTGGTGAACCAGGACCCGCGCCGCGGCATTGGCCACGAGAAGGTGCTGACGCGCCTCGAGCTCGACGCGCAGGCCGACGTGATGATGGCGAAGAAGGGCGTCACCAAGGACACGGTGCTGCCACGAGGCCAGGTGCTGTTCCTGCGCGGCACCGGCAACCTGTCCACCGGCGGCACCGCCATCGACCTCACCGACGTGGTGCACCCCGACAACCGCGACATGGCCGTGCGCGCGGCCAAGGCCATTGGCCTCGACGTGTGCGGCGTGGACTTCATCACCCCGGACATCTCCCAGAGCTACCGCGACGTGGGCGGCGGTATTTGTGAGCTCAACGCCGCGCCGGGCTTCCGCATGCACGTGGCGCCCACCGAAGGCACGCCGCGCGACGTGGCCGGTCCGGTCATGGACATGCTGTTCCCCAAGGGCTCTCCGGCCCGCATCCCCATCGCGGCCATCACCGGCACCAACGGGAAGACCACGACGTCGCGCATGCTCGCGCACATTCAAAAAATGGCCGGGCACACGGTGGGGCTGACGACGACGGACGGCGTCTACATCGACGGCGAGCGCACGGTGGCCGGCGACATGACCGGCCCGCAGTCGGCGCAGATGGTGCTGCGCGATCCGAACGTCGACATGGCGGTGCTCGAGACGGCGCGCGGGGGCCTCTTGCGCGCGGGCCTGGGCTTCCGCAGCTGCAACGTGGCCGCGGTGCTCAACGTGGCGGCCGACCACCTGGGCTTGGGCGGCATCGACACGCTGGAGCAGCTCGCCGAGGTCAAGCGCATCATCATCGAGGTGGCGCGGGACTGCGCCGTGCTCAACGCGGACGACCCGCTCTGCTTGCAGATGGGGGACCACACCAAGGCCGCGCGGATCGCCTGGGTGACCATGAACCCGCGGCAGGAGCTGGTGAAGCAGCACATTCGCGCCGGCGGCCTGGCGGCGGTGCTCGAGGAGGGCATCAACGGGCAGATGATCACGCTCTTCGACAAGGGCTCCCACATTCCGCTGCTGTGGACGCACCTGGTGCCCGCGACCATCGAAGGCAAGGCGCTCCACAACGTGCAGAACGCACTGTTCGCCGCGGTCATGGCGTACGCGATGGGCGTGAAGATCGAGAACATTCGCCAGGGCCTGCGCACGTTCGACGCGTCGTACTTCCAGGTGCCGGGCCGCACGAACGTCTTCGACGAGCACCCGTTCAAGGTGCTCTTCGACTACGGGCACAACCCGGCGGCGGTGAAGTCCATGGCCGAGCTCGCGCTGCGGCTCGAGTGCCACGGCCGGCGGATTTGTGTCGTCGCCGCGCCGGGCGATCGCCGAGACGAGGACATTCGCAACATCGCGCGCGCGGTCGCTGGCTTCGACCACTTCATCGTGCGGCGGGACGACAACCTGCGCGGCCGCGGCCCCGACGAGGTCCCGAGAATGCTCGAGGCCGAGCTGCGTGCCATGGGCGTGCCGCCCGAGCGCATCACCGTCATCCCCGACGAGCAGCAGGCCATCGAGGCGGCGCTGCGGCTCGCGCGCGCGGGAGACCTGCTGCTCGTCTTCGCCGACGCCGTCTCGCGCAGCTGGAAGCAGATCATCTACTTCAAGCCGGATCGCGAGGCTGGTGCGGCAACGACGCCGCGGCCGCCCACGCGCGCGCCGGCGCTGCCGACCCTCGAGACTTCGAGCGGGCTGCCCGAGGGCGCGGAGCTGATTCAGGACGAGCGCGGCGTGCGCATCGCGCGGGCGCAGGACGACTGAAGCTCGCCCCATGCGCCTCGATGACGCGCGCCGGTTGACCGGCCCCAACCTCTACGGTGCTCGGCCGTTGGTGCTGCTCGAGCTCTTCCTGGACGAAGGCGAGACGGCGGACTCGGCGCGGCAGCTGGTGCAAGCGCGCCTGACTCCGCTGAGGGCACGTGTCGGGCTGGGTGAGGTCGCGCTGCGGGTGCTGCGCTCCCAGCAGGGGTGGGTGGCGCTGGCGCACGACGCGCCGCTGGACGAGATGTTGGTTGGCGCCGAGCTGCTCGAGCTGTGCTGCCAGGCCGAACTGTCTTCCGGCGCGAACCCGACCGAGGCGCTCGCCGGGCAGCTGGCGCAGCAGCGCGACCCTCGCCTCCCGGCGCTCGAGGCCGAAGCGCGGCGGCGGGGCGTTCCGTTCCTGTGGGACGACGAGACCGTGTCCCTCGGCCACGCGAAGAAGGCCCAGCACTTCAAGCGCGGTGCGCTGCCGCCGGTCGAGGTCATCGACTGGACCGCGCTCGGCGCCATTCCCGTCGCCATGGTGACGGGGACCAACGGAAAGACGACGTCGACGAGGCTGTTGGCGCGCATGGTTCAGGAAGCGGGCTGGCGCGTCGGCATGGCGAGTTCGGACGCGGTGAGCATCGCCGGGCGCACGGTGCACGAAGGCGACTGGACCGGGCCCGCGGCCGCGCGTGAGGTGCTGCGCAGCCCCGAGGTCGAGGTGGCCGTCCTCGAGACCGCGCGCGGTGGAATTCTGCGCCGAGGCCTCGCCTGCGACGCCATCGACGTGGCGCTGCTCACCAACATCAGCGACGACCACTTCGGCAGCTACGGAATCCACACGCTGGAGGACATGGCGCAGGTCAAGGGGGTCATCGCCCGCGCTGCGCGCCACGTGGTCCTCAACGCGCGCGATCCACACTTGCGCGCGCTTCCCCTGGGGCAAGGGCCTGAGGCGGTGACGTGGTTCGCGGATGTCGACGGGGGCGCGGCGCCGCCGCCTCAGAGCGCCAGGGCCGTCGTCGCGCGGGGCGGCCAGGTGGTGTCGATTCGACAGGGAGTCGAGACCGCGCTTCTGGCCGTCAGCGACGTGCCCATCACCTTCGGCGGCACCGCCCGGTACAACGTGGAGAACGCGCTGGGCGCGACGGCGGCGGCGTTGGCGCTCGGCGTCCCAGCGCAGGCGCTCGTCCGGGCGCTGCGCAGCTTCACGGCCACGGACAACCCCGGTCGAGGCGAGACGTGGACTCGCGAGGGCGTGACCCTGTTCCTCGACTTCGCGCACAACCCCGACGGCGTGGAGTCGGCGCTGCGGGTCGCGCGGTCGCTCCTTGCGCCGACGGGGCGGCTCACCGTCATCACCGGCAGCGCGGGCGATCGCACCGACGCGGAGCTGAGCGGCATTTGCGAGCGCATCGCGGCTGCGAAGCCCATCGCCGTCTTCGTGCGCGAGCTCGAGCACTACCTCCGCGGGCGACGGCCCGACGAGGTCCCGGCCTTCTTCGAACGGCGGCTCGGTGCCCTGCGCGCGACCTCTGAAGTCGACGCGCTGACGCGAGCGACGGCCCCTGCCCAGTCGGGCGACGTCATCGCCCTCCTGGTCCACCTCGAGCGCGACGAGGTGCGGACGTTCTTGGGCGGCAACGGCTGGCGCCGCGGCTGAAGACGGCGCGCGCGGGAACGGGGAGCCGGCTCCGCGCGTTCCAAGCCCTCGACCGTGCTGACGACGACGTTGCTCGCGACGCTGCTGACGAGTTGGCCGAGCGCTGACGCCGGGCTGCTCCTCCGGCCCCTCCCGCCAGGCGCGGGGCTGCGGCTGGTGGTGGACCCGGGCCACGGCGCGCCGAACAACACGGGGAACTCGGGCTGCCATTGCCAAGCCGAGGCCGACGAGACGCTGGCGGAGGCGAACGCGCTGACGAGCCACCTGCGCGATGCGGGCTTCGTCGTGCTGCAGACGCGCACGACGCCGGTCGGCCCTGGGTACCGAAGCCGCATCGCCGCCATCGAGCAGTTCAAGCCGCAGCTCATCATCAGCCTGCACACCGACGCGCGGGCCGACGCAGTGCCCTTCGAGACGGCGGCCGACGGAGGCACCTGCTGGGCAAACGCGACGGACCCGGGCTTCTCGGTGCTGTGGAGTGAGGAGGGGCCGCCGGCGGTCGTCTCGGGGCGGGAGCGCTGGGGACGGGCGCTCAGCACGAAGCTGCGCGAGGTGGGCTTCGTCGCGTACTCAGGAGCGGACTACCCGAGCCTGTACCGCTTCGACGACGAGCCCGGCTGCTTCATCGACGCGCGGCCGTTCAAGCAGCGTGTGTACTTCCTGCGCGCGACGCGGGTGGCGCCGCTGGTCATCGTGGAGACGCACCACGCGTTGGACCCGCTCGAGGTGGCGCGGTGGCGGGAACCACGGACGCTCGCTGGGTTCGCCAGCGCCGTCGCTTGGGCCGCGGTCGAGGCGACGAGCGCGAGTGCCGCGGGGGTGCGGCACGGCCAGCCACCTCATCGCCCCTGAGTCGCTGCTCGGGCACTGCTGGACCTCTCACGCCTTCTCTGCTTCGAGCACCACGTACTCCAGCAGCGCCTTCTGCACGTGCAGCCGGTTCTCGGCCTCATCCCACGCCGCTGACGCCGGCCCGTCGAGCACCTCGGCGCTCACCTCTTCTCCTCGGTGCGCCGGCAGGCAGTGCAGGAAAAACGCCTTGGGCTTCGCGCGGGCCATGAGCGCCGCGTCCACCTGGTACCCGTGGAGGTCCTTCAGCCGCTTCGCGCTCTCCGCTTCCTGCCCCATGGACGTCCACACGTCGGTGATGACGACGTCGGCGCCCTGCACTGCTTCCTTCGCGTCATGGAAACAGCGCACGTTGTTCGGACTCCACGCGAGCACGTCCTTCCCCGGCAGGTAGCCTTCGGGTGAGCCCAGCCGCAGCGAGAAGTCGAACAGCCCCGCCGCCTCGACGAAGGACCGCCCCATGTTGCTCGCCGTGTCGCCGATGAAGGCCAGCGTCTTGCCTTTGACCTCGCCCAGGCGCTCCCAGACGGTGAAGAGGTCGGTGATGATCTGCACCGGGTGCCCTCCGTCGGTCAGCCCGTTGATGACCGGCACCCGCGAGTTCGCCGCGAGCTCTTCGATGCGCGCGTCGCCGAACGTCCGCATCATCAGCACGTCGCAGTAGCGCGAAGCGACCCGGGCCGTGTCCGACAACGGCTCGCCGCGGGCCAGCTGCGAGTTCGTCGCCGACAGGTCGATGACGTTCCCGCCGAGCTGCAGCATGGCGGCTTCGAAGGACAGCCGCGTCCGCGTGGACGCCTTCTCGAAGATCATCACCAACGTCCGACTGCGGAGCGTCTTCACGACGCGGCGCTGCAACCGAGCTTCCTTGAGCTGCGCGGCGCGACGAAACAACGCCACGTGCTCGTCCAGCGACAGGTCCTTCACCTTCAAGAAGTCACGCTTCACGAAAAGCCCCTTCCCTTCGTTCGAATAGTCAGCGGCGCAGCGCGCGCGTCAGATCGGCGCGACGTCGAGCTTGTGGAACAGCGCTTCGAGCGTGGGCACCTTCTCCGCCCGGTGCCGCAGAATCGACGCCGCGCTCGTCAGCGCTTCGGCCTGCCGCTGCACGCTCTGCGGTCCGGTACCGCCGAAGGACTGCTTGCGCGCGACGGCGTTGGTCGCGTCGAGGGCGGCGAGCGTCGCCGCGTCGAACGCCGGGTCCACCTGCAGGGCGAACGCCTCCGTCGCCTGCGAGAGCGTGAGCTTCGCTTCCTGGCACCGCCGCACGAGGCTGCCCACCGCCTGGTACGCCTTGCGGAACGGCATGCCCTTCTTCACCAGCGCCTCGGCCAGATCCGTCGCCTGGGTGAAGCCTTCCTCCACCGCCGCGCGGCAGCGCTCCTTGTTCAGCTTCACGCGCGGCAGCGCCAGGCGCAGCACCGAGAGCGACTGGGCGAACAGCGGCCCCGTCTCGAGCAGCGGCGCGCGGTCTTCCTGCAGGTCGCGGTTGTAGCCGCCGGGCAGTCCCTTCACCGTCATCAGCAGCCCCATCAGGTTGCCCACGGCCCGGCCGGTCTTCCCCCGCAGCAGCTCGAAGACGTCGGGGTTCTTCTTCTGGGGCATCATCGAGCTGCCCATGCTGATGTCGTCGGTCAACGTCGCGAAGCCGAACTCGCTGGTGGTGAAGTCGATGACGTCGGTGGACAGCCGGCTGGCGTGCAGGAAGAACCGAGCCACGCCGTACAGGTAGTCCATGGCGAAGTCGCGATCGCCCACGGTGTCCATGCCGTTGAGCGTCATCGCCGAGAAGCCGAGTAGCTCCCGGGTGATGCTCCGGTCGATGTCGAGGCTCGTGCCGGAGATGGCGCCGACGCCGAGTGGCAGCACGTCGGACTGCTCGAGCGCGAAGGTGAAGGTCTGCGCGTCACGAAGGAAGGCGCTGGCGTAGGACAACAGCCAGTACGCGGCGGACACGGGCTGCGCGCGCTGCCGGTGGGTGTACGACGGGAGGATGATGTCCGCGTCTTGCTTCGCGCGGGCCACCAACTCGTCGATGAAGCCGCACAGCGCCACCACGCCCTGCCCCGTCGCCTGCCGTACGTGCAGCCGCAGGTCCGTGGCGACCTGGTCGTTCCGCGACCGCGCCGAGTGCAGCAGCGCCGCCGGCGCGCCGATGGTGCGGCCCAGCTCCACCTCGACGGCCATGTGCACGTCTTCTTCGTCGGGGAGCTGAAGCTGCCCGGCCTTCGCCCGCGTCCACAGCGCCTTGAGCCCGTCGCGAATCACCTTCGCGTCCGCCGCGGGAATCACCTGCTTGCGGCCCAGCATCGTCACGTGGGCCATGCTGCCGAGCAGGTCTTCGAACAGGAGCTGCTCATCCAAGTGGAGCGACGTGGAGAAGCGCAGCACTTCGGGGAGCAACCCCGACCCGCCCGCCGCGTCCGTCTTTGCCAGTGCCATGTGCGACTCCTTGAAGAAGGTGGTGAAGCGCCCGCCGCCTACCCTTGGGTGACGAGGGAGCCAATGCCTTGGTCGGTGAAGAACTCCGCGATGATGCTGTGCGGCGTGCGCGCGTCGATGACGTGCACCCGCTCGACACCCCGGCTGATGGCGGACAGCGCGCACTGCGCCTTGCGCGTGAGGTTCGCGTTGAGCACGCCGGCGGCCACCTTCTGCTCCAGCACGCTGGTGTGGATCTGCGGCAGCAGCACGTCGGCCTCCAAGAAGCCCGGCGCGCCGGCCAGGTAGACGAGCTTGCTGGCCTTCGCGGCGACGGCGATCTCCGCGGCCAGCGCGTCGTCTTCGAGCGCCACGGTGCTGCCGTCTTCGGTGAAGCCGACCGGGGAGATGACGGGCACATAGTTGCGGGACAGGAACATCTCCAGCACGTCGGTGTTCACCGCGAGCAGCTCACCCCGCGGCACTTCCGCGCCAGGTTCACCCACGCGGCGGGCCTTGAGGAAGCTCGCGTCCATGCCGGACAGGCCGATCGCCGCGGTGCCGTTGCGGTTGAGCAGCGCGACCAGCTCGGTGTTGGTCTGCCCGTTGAGCACCATCTCCTTGCTGCGCGCGTCGCCCTTGCTCGACCCTTCGGGGCTCTCGCCGTGCACGACGATGGGGACCATGCCCACGGCGCGCAGCAGGTTGACGTCCTCGGCGATGGACTGGCGCAGCGAGTCCTTGCTCATGGCCCAGCGCCCCAGCTTGAGCACCACGCGGTGGCCGGTGAAGCGCGCGATGTAGCTGAGCGCCTGCGTCACCAACGTCACCTTGAAGCGCGGGCTGTAGTTGGTCAGCCGGTCGTCCTTCGACACGCTGCCGTCCGCCGTCGGCACCAGCAGCGACGTGTAGTCGGCGTTGAGCTTCACGTAGTCGTACGACAGGTCGCACCCCCAGGCGACGTCGGCGCCTTCACCCGAGCGCAGGTCCACCTCGATGACGACTTCGGGCGCCCGCATGCGCGCCCGCAGCCGCTGGTGCCCCGGCACGCTGGGCCCTTCGTTCGCGTCGTTGAGCGCCACCACGTCGGCGGGGACCTGCTGCGCTTCGAGCACCGGCCGGCGGTCGTAGACGTCGATGCCCTGCACCGTCACCTTCGCCTGCGCCACGTCCACCGCGTAGCGCTGGCTGCCCACGCGCGCGCCCACCGTCGCCAAGATGCGGCCCCAGTTCGGGTCCGCGCCGAACACGGCGGCCTTCACCAACATCGACCCGGCGATGGCCTTGGCCACGTCCGCCGCGACGGCCTTCGTCGGCGCGCCGGCCACCTTCACCTCGAGCAGCTTGGTGGCGCCCTCGCCGTCCTTGGCGACTTCTTTGGCCAGCTCCACGCACAGCGACTTGAGCTGCGCCTTGAACTGGGCGAGCTCCGGCGCGTCGTCGGCCAGCTCGGCGTTGCCCAGCGTGCCGTTGGCCAGCGCGAGCACCGCGTCGTTGGTGCTCATGTCGTTGTCGACGGTGAGGTTGTTGAAGCTGCCGTCCATGGCCTCGCGCAGCGCGCCCTCGAGCTGGGCCGGCGAGAGCGCGATGTCGGTGCACACCACGGCGATGGTGCTGGCCAGCGACGGGGCGATCATGCCCGAGCCCTTGCAGATGCCGGTGAGCCGCCCTTCCTTGCGGCCGAAGCGCACCGTGCGCGAGGCGACCTTGATGTGCGTGTCCGTGGTGAGAATCGCCTCCGCGGCCGTCTCCGGCGCGGCCTTGAGCTGGGCCTTGAGCCGGGGCAGCGCGGCGATGATTTTCGCCTTGGGCAGCCGCTGGCCGATGACGCCGGTCGACGCCATGAGCACCTGCGCCGGCGAGACGTCGAGCACCTTGGCCGTCTCGGCGCACAGCTCCTTGACGTCCTCCAGGCCCTCGGGCCCAGTCAGCGCGTTGGCGTTGCCCGAGTTGATGAGGAGCGCACGGACACCCGACGCCGGCAGACGGGCCGCGCAGTCTTGCACCGGGGCGGCCTTGGCCGCGTTCACCGTGAGCATGGCCGCGGCGGCGCAGTCCTTCTCGCTGACGATGAGCGCCACGTCCTTCTTCCACGGCTTGATGCCCGCGTGCAGGCCGGCGAACTGGAAGCCCCGCGCGACCGGCATCAGACCAGCCCTTCCGTCTCGGGGCGTCCGAAGAGGAGGTTGACGTTCTGCACGGCCTGGCTCGCCGCGCCCTTGAGCAGGTTGTCGAGCGCGGCGGCGGCGACGACGGTGCGGTCGTCACAGCTGGCGCCGAGCTGGGTCAGCGGGGTGTTCACCACCGAGGCGATGCGCACCGCGTCGGCGCTGGAGGCGAGGCGGATCAGCGGCTCGGCGCCGTAGGCCTGGGTGAAGGCAGCTTGCACCTGCTCCGCCGTGACGCCGGGCGAGAGCCGACACACCGCCGTGGAGAGGATGCCGCGCTTCATCGGCAGCAGGTGCGGCGTGAAGACGACGCGCACCGCCTGGGCAGCGTAGGTGGAGACGGTCTGGTCGATCTCCGGCGTGTGTTGGTGCTTGAGCACCCGGTACGCGCGCAGGTCCGAGTCCACTTCCATGAAGGAGAAGTCTTCGGTCGCCTTGCGCCCGGCGCCGGACACGCCGGACGCGGCGCTGATGACGACGCTGGCCGGGTCGACGAGCTTCGCCTTGAGCAGCGGCGCGACGGACAGCGCAGCGGCGGTGGCGTAGCAGCCGGGGTTCGCGACCAGCTTGGCCTGGGCGAGGCCGGCGCGGAACAGCTCGGGCAGACCGTACGAAGCGGCCGCGACGAGCTCGGCGTGCCGGTGCTCGTACGCGTACCACTTCGGGTACTGGGCGACGTCCTTGAGCCGAAACGCGCCAGACAGGTCGACGACGCGCACGCCCAGCGCGAGGAGCTTGGGGGCCAGCTCGTGGCTCGTCTCGGCAGGCGTAGCGAGGAAGACGACGTCGACGTCCTTCGCGGCGCTCACGCCGTCGCCGTTGCTCACGTACTTGAGCGCGCCGACCTTGCCCGTGAGCGGGAGCTGCGCGCCGACGGCCTGGCCGCCCCAACGGTCCGAGGTGACGAAGCCGACGGACACCTGCGGGTGGCCAGCGAGCAGCCGGGTCAGCTCCATGCCGGAGTAGCCCGACGCCCCGATGATGCCTGCGCGAATCATGGCGGGCGGAATACATGCGCCGGGCGGGCAAGTCATGAGCGTCGTGCGGGCGGGGTGGCGGTGGCGGCCACGCTGCTGCGCTCGGGAGGTCGCTGCGTCGCGGCCGCGCGCTCAGGTGAACGGCACGACGACGATCAACGACGGAGAGTCAGTCGGGGCCTTGTGGTTCTACATCGGGCCCCGACGTGCGGAAGGGGGTCACCCCTTCTTCACGATCCCGGTCGAGAACCAGTCGACGAGCGTACCGGCAACACCAAGCAGGGATTGCGCGGCTTCTACAGTGGGCGGAGCAGCGTCCCTCGTGGCATGCCGCTCATACGACGACCAGACGAGTTCCAGCATTCCGCGCACCACCTCGGGCGGCCTGAACGTCGCTTCCGAGGCCTGGCTACTGCGTGGCAGCCCAACTGAGAGCGACAGAGTATTGGCGCGCAGTTGGCCCAGTATCTTGCCGAGCGTTGCCTTCGCGTCGTTCGGAGCAACCGCGGGAAGAACCACGGCTTCGAGCGCCCGCACCATCGCGTCACACGCCTTCAGGGGATCCGGTTTGAGACCAGTCGCCCAATGAACAGCCTCGCGCATGTATGCGCGCGCCGCCGGTACCCCTAACGCCGCCCGAACTACTTCTTCAACGCCGGCTGGCAACACCCGGCGAAGCTGCCGTGCCTCTCGGTCCACCATATAGTTGAACCGTGATCGCAACATCGCCTGATGCAGCGCCTCCAACTGTTCCCAGTCGCCCTCGTCAGAGTGGGCAACGACAAAATCAACAACACTCAGGAACCGCAGCTGATCCAACTGCTCCAGGCTCTGCTTGAACGAGTCAATTCCGTCTCCGTGGGCCAGCTGGAGCCTGAGTGCTTGCTCAATCGGCCAAACGGCACTCGGCCGAAGGTACCGTCCTGTGAGGTTCTGCCGATCGCGCACGTGTATGAGCACGTAGTCGATCAAATCGGCCTTGAGCGCGGGCGACATCGACTCGACCAGCGCGAGGTATTTCTCGCGAGCTTCGGGGGCCGCTTCGCGGATGTGCAATGGAACCCAGGTATCATCGTGCATGACCAACTCTCCTTTACGCCTGTGAGCGCGTGGGAGCCGAGTCCTGACCGCGCGTGCGGCCGGCGAGGTAGTCCTTTCTATTCAACGCCCGACTGCGTCCTTGAGCTAGCACGGCTGCGAGGGACGTACGTCGGCGGCAGGCATTGGCCGTCTTCGACCAGCACGGACCAGCCAGGCCCAAGTTCGGCCGTCTGAGGTCGCCCGACGCGTCGAGTCAGTAGACGGGCGCACCCGACCTCGACTCTGGTCGGGCCATGCACGCGAGGCGAACGCAGGTGCTCGGGGGGCTGCTGCTGGCGCTGGGCGGCGCGGGCTGCCGCGGCAAGCTCGTCGCGTCGGCGGCGCTCACCGGCCCCGGCACCGCCGAAGCCAGCTTCGTCGCCAGCGGGAAGCCACTGCGCCTGTGGGCCGACACCGACGGCGAATGGAAGGGCGGCAAGAGCGCCAAGCTGAACGTCACGTACGACGTCGTCGTCCTGCGCTCAGGCCAGGAGCTGACCCGCATCACCTGCACCACGGAGGACGTTCGCTCCACCGTCTGCGGCGTGCACAAGCACGTGGACGGTGTCCACGACGCGGACTGCGAGCTCCAATTGGGCTGCGCGCTGCCCAGCCTCACACCGGGCGACGTGCAGCTGCGCGTCACCGCCACGACGGGGCCGAACGTCACGCTGGCGCGCAAGCTGTCACTGAACGTCCGCGAAGACTGAGCGCACGGCGCCGGCACTTCACGACGACGCCTTTCCAAAAGCCGCGCGCCCCGCCCACGTGTCTGCCGCGTCCTCGGGCGTCGGTGGGAGCTGGCTGTCCGCGACGTGCGCGCGGCGCAGCGCGCTCAGGTTCCAAGGGACGTCGCCTGACACGACCACGACGTCGTCCGACTCGGCCAGCACCTCACCAGCTTCCACGGCGTCTACGCACCGCAAGCCACCCCGCGCCTCAGGCTGACTCGTCCGAGGCGGCGCGTCACCCCGCCACCGGTCAGCGGCGCCGGAGCCACGAGCTCACGGTCCGCCCAGCCCACCCGACGTGCTGAACAGCGCGAAACCCAGCTCCGACGGCGGGCCGTTGGTGCTCGTGCTCGCGCCGACCGCGGTGATGCGCCCCGCCGTCGCCGACAGGCTCAACCCCCACAGCGTGCCGGACACGTTCGTCACCAGCCGCGTCCAGCTGAGCCCGTCGTCCGTCGAGCGGTAGAGGACGCCTGACTCTCCGGCGGCGTACCACTCGTCCGGGCTGCCGACCTGGCGTGAGTTGCGGACGCTGCGCAGGTTGGGCGTGTCGCCCACCGAGCCCGGCGTCCACGTGGCGCCGTGGTCCGTCGAGCGCAGCAGCTGCCCGCCCAACCCGCCGACGATGACGACGCCGTTGCGGTTCGTCTTGTGGCCCACGGTGTACCAGTACCCGGACTGCGCTTGGTCCTGCACCGTCGCACCGGTGAAGTTGCTGGCGTTCCCGGTGATGCGCCGCACCACGCCGTCGCCCACGGCGATGGCGCGGGACACCGACGTGCTGGGGTCCGCGTAGGCCGTCACCGCGTAGAGGTCGCTGGTGCCGGCGGTGGCCAGCGGCGTCCACGCCGCCCCGTCCCACAGCACCACCGCGCGGCCCGCGCCCACCGCCACGCACGCCGACAGGCTCCGGCACGCGACGCCGTACAGCCAGGCCGACGTCACCGGCGTCATCACGTCGCTGTACACGCTCCAAATGCTGCCGCCGTTGGTCGTCCCGACGATGCTCCCGTTCGCGCCCACCGCGAAGAGCGAGTTGGAGTTGCCGTCGACGCCGGCCAGCGCGAACAGCGGCTCGGTGACGCCGCTGACCTGCGCGGTCCACACCGGCGCCCCCGCCGCCGTGGACTTGTAGACGGCGCCGCTCCGCCCGACCGCGAAGGTCGTCGTCGAGCCCGGCGTCAGCACCGCGCGCAGCGCTGGGACCGCCGCCGCTGACCGCTCGACGAAGGCCAGCCCGTCGCTGCTCTGGTACGCGCGGCCGGCGTTGGTCCACGCCGACACGTTGCTCGCGCTGCCGAAAGCCACCGTGTTGACGGCGTCGCCGGGCAGCGTCCCCGTCAGCGGCGCGCGAGCCCCCGCCAGCGTCACGCGGAAGGCCTGGCTCGCCCCGGTGCCCCACAGCCACGTGGACGCTCCGCTCGTACCGACGGTCAGCTGGTACACCGCCGCGGTCGTCGCCGGGCTCGTCGTCCACGCCGCCCAGCTGAGGCCGCCGTTGGTCGAGCGCAGCAGGCTCGACGCGGCGCTGGTCCCCGTCGCGGCGAAGAGCGTGTCCGTGCCGGGCACGTGCACCACGTCGTAGAGCAGCTGCCCCGCGTGGCTGGCCGGCAGGGGCACCTCGGTCCACGACAGGCCAAGGTCGGTGCTGCGCAGCATGCGCCCTTCGAAGACGGCGGCCAGCAGCGCGCCCACACCGGTGCAGGCGGTCCCGCTCGCGTTGGTGCAGCGCGCGAGGCTCTGCACCCGCTGGAGCGGAATGGCCGGCACCGTGACCGGCGCGAAGGTGGGGGGAAAGCGCGCGTGGAGCACCGGCTCGACGGCGCGGAGCACCTGGCCCGGCGTGCTGGTCGCGGCCAGGTACACGTGCCCCGCGGCGTCGTTGCCCGCGTAGAGGACGCGGTTCACGCTGGTCGGAGCCGGGCCCTGCAGCGGCGCGGCGACGAAGGACTCCCCGTCGTCCAGGCTGCGCGCGAGGCCCGCTTCGGTCGCGACCCACACGGCGCCGCTCGGCCCCAACGCCAGGTGGCGCAGCGCCTTGTCCGTCAGCGCGTCGCGCCGCGCGAAGGTGACGAAGTCCGTCGTCGCGGTGAGCGTCCCGTCGAAGCCGCCGGCCAGCGTCCGGCCGGTCGACGTGACGACGCTCGTCGCGTAGGCGTTCGTCTGCGTCCTGCGCAGCGTCTCGTGGAAGGGGAACCGCGGGCTCGTCGTGCCTGGAGCGGTCGCGCCCAGGGGGCTCAGGTTGCCCGCCGCGTCCTCCGAGACGACGTGCAGCGAGTGCGTCACCTCGTTGCTCAGCGGCACCGCGCCCGTCGTCGTGCCCGCGGGGAACTGCGCCACCCCGTTGGGGAAGCTCAGCGGCACGGCCCCCTGGTACACGCGGTACCCCACCACCCCCGACAGGCCGTCGCTCGCGGCGGTCCAGCTCAGCGTGGCCGTGCGGTGCCCCACGGCGGTGACGGAGAGGATCGACGGCGACGTCGGCGGCGTCCCGTCCCAGATGATGGTGTCCGTGAAGGGCCCGGCGAGGTTCCCCGCCACGTCGGTCAGCCACACGTCCACCGCGACGGCCCCTTCCGCGGCGCTCCAAGGAGACTGACTGACGTCGAGCGCGAAGGGGTTCGTGAGCACCGTCGACAGGCAGGCGTCGTTGGGCTGCGTGACGGGGCTGACGGCTGCCGTCGCCATGCGCGCCTTGACGCACCGACGTGACAGGCCGGAGCCGGCTTCCGTCACGGTGAGCGACACGGTCAGGTTCGGCGAGCGGGCGTACACGGCGCCGCCGTTGAGCTGCACCGTGGCGGTCGGCGGCGTGGCGTCCAGGGTGATGGTGCTCTGCACGGCCAGGCTGCGGTTGGTGGCACGGTCCACGGCGCGGCCCCAGATGGTCTTGAGGCCTTCGCCGGGCGCGACCGCCACGGTGGCGCTCAGCTGCGAGGAGCCGCTGGGGAAGCTGGTCGGGCTGGTGACGGTGGCGAAGGCGTCGATCGAGAATTCGGCCAGGTCGAGTCCCGACGCGCTGAGGCCGGGGTCGTTGCCGGTGAGGGTGGCCAGCACCGACGGGGTGTTCACCCAGAGCGCCCCGCCGTTGAGCTGCAGGCTGGTGGCGGTGGGCAGGGTCTGATCCAACGTGATGGTGTCCTGGCCGATCGCCGACGCGTTGCCGGCGCCGTCGACCAGGCGCACGTACGCCGTCTTGAGGCCGTCACCCGACGGGAGGTCCACCGAGCGCGACGGCGTGTAGGGCACGCACGGCGTCGGCGGTGTGCTGACGCCAGTGCAGACCTGCGCCAGGCCGCTGCCGCCTTCGGTCGCGGCGTAGGACAGCACCACGCCCAGGCGCTGGTTCGTGTACGGCGCGCCACCCGCCAGCTGGACGGACGTGAAGTTGGGCGGCGTCGTGTCCAGGAAGATGCTGTCCGACGCGGGCGCCGCCGACACGTTCCCCACCACGTCGCGGTACCAGACGTAGACCGACTTGGTCCCGTCGCTCGCGCTCGGCAGCGTCACCAGGTTGTCGCTCAGCGGGACGAAGCACGGCTCGGTCGGCGTCGGCGCCGGGGGCGGCGCGGTGCCGTCGACGACCTTCTTGCACACGCTCGCCACCGCGCTGCCGTCGGACGCGGTGAAGCCCAAGGACACGACGGGCGCGCTGGTGTACGGCGCGGCGCCGTTGATCTCCACGCTGCCCGTGGGCCCCACGCGGTCCAGCGTGATGGTGTCGGCCAGCTCATTCGAGACGTTCCCCGCGCCGTCGCGGACGCGAGCCGTCACCGTGCGCAGGCCGTCGAGGTCCGCCAGCGTGAACGCCCGGCTCACCGTGTACGGCGTCGGGGCTTCGAAGGAGCCGAACGTGCCGTTCCGCAGCTCGAGCAGGGCCAGGCCCGTGCCCGCACCGTCGCTCGCCGTCGTCAGCACGTCGACGTCGCGGCTCGTCGCGTACACGGTGCCGCTCAGCGCGTGGACGACGGTGATCGCCGTCAGCGACGGCGCGACCGTGTCCACGGTGGCGCTGGTGGACAGGTCCGACGACACACGGCCGACGCGGTCCTTCACCAGCACGTTGAACGGCTTGACGCCGTCACCCGGCGTCAGCGTCAGGGTGACGGTGCCCGAGCCGAAGGGCGTGCAGCCGTTGGTGACCAGGCCCGCGCCGGACGTGCAGAGCACGTCGACCCCGGAGCCCGCCGTGTCCACCGCCGTCACGGTGATGGACACGGTGTTGGTGGCGATCCACGGCACACCACCGTTCACCACCACGCCGCCCAAGATGGGGTCGTCCAAGTCCAGGAGGATGGACGTGGAGGTCACCGTCGAGTTGCCCGCGCCGTCGGTGACGCGCAGCCACACCGTCCGCGGACCGGCGACGGGCTGCAGCGTCCAGCTCGTCGGTGAGCCGCTCACGCTCACGTAGGCGCTGGCGGTGTTGGACAGCGCCTGGCCCGCCACGCCCGTCAGCGTGTCCGTCGCGGCGAAGGTGACGGTGACGCCGGCGTCGCCCGTGAAGGCGGCGCCGTTGTCGACGCTCAGGTTCGTCACCACCGGCGGCGTGCGGTCCAGCACGACGTTGCCGGTCACCACCGCGCTGCCCGCAGGCGCGTTCGAGTCCGTGAGGCGGACGTACACGGTGCGGGGGCCGTCTCCGCCGCCGCTCGACAGCGTCCAGCTCCGAGTCGTGGTGGGCCCGCTGGGGGCCTGGCAATTGACGGGTGCGAAGGTGACCCCGTCGTTCGAGAAGCACAGCTGGGCGACCGACGCGGGCGGCGTGGCCTGCGCCGTGACGGCGACGGTGACGACCAAGCCGTTCGTCGCCGCCGCGCCGCCGTTGACCACGACCGCGCCCGTCAGCGGACCGGGAGGCACTTGGAACGCGGCCGCGCCGCCAGCGAAGACGAGGAAGGGGCTCCGCGCACCCTGCGCGTCGACCGCGCGCAGCTGCCACTTGTAGAGGCCCGGCAGGAGCGTCGGCAGCCCGAGCCCCACGAGGCCGGGCGGCGCCGAGACCGACGTGTGCGTGGGCGTGCCGGTGAAGCTGGCGCTCACGGGGACGACCTCGGCTTCGAGGCTGACGGACGAGCCTTCGGGGTCCTGGACCTGGGCTTCGAGCACGACGAGGTTCGACGTCACGGCGCCCGCGTCGAGCCCCGCCATCGTCGTCTGGTCGTACTGCCGCAGGATGACGAGCGACGGCGGCTGGTTCGGCGGCGGGGTGACCTGAACGAGGAAGGACCTGCTGTCCGCGGCCAACGAAGGGTCGCGGACCGTCACGGTGACGCTGCGCGAGTCGACGATCCCGGCGCCCGGCGTGAACGTGAGGACGCTGCCAGTCAGCTGGCCGTAGGCCGGGAGGTTGCTGGCCGTGAAGCTCAGCGCGTCGCCGTCGGGATCCGTCGCGCTCAGGGTGACCGTCCCCGTCGTGCCCGCAACCAGCGACAGCGGGAGCGGCGCCAGCAACGCCGGCGGCCGGTTGGTGTTCTGGACGATGACGTCGAAGCCGCCGGGGACAGGGGCGTGGCGCCCGTCGGTGACCGTGAAGTCGACGCGGTGGGTGTCGGCAGCGGTGAAGCTCGGGGCCAGCGTCACCGTCGCGCCCGACAGCGTCGCGAAGGCAGGCGGAGCCACGAGCGCGAAGGTCAGCGCGTCGAGCTCGGGGTCGGTGGCGGTGAGGAGCACGGTCCGCGTCTCGCCTTCCGCCAGCGTCACGGCGGCGACGGCGTCGGGGACTGGCGGGAGGTTGGCGCCGCCGGTGCCCGCTGCGCCACCGGAGCCCGCTGCGCCA
>JALHOS010000061.1 GCA_022842905.1 Myxococcaceae bacterium
GGCAGGCGCGGGCGGTACGGCAGGTGCGGGCGGTACGGCAGGTGCTGGCGGCACGGCAGGCGCGGGCGGTACGGCAGGTGCGGGCGGTACGGCAGGCGCTGGCGGTACGGCAGGTGCGGGCGGCAGCGGGGGCACGGGTGGAGGCACCGTCGAGGACTCCGGCACCATCCTCGTCACGCCGCTCACGCACCACTACCGAGGGGCCATGCGCCTCGAGACGCGCGTCGTCTCCTTCACGCTCGCCAATGGAACGGCCGATCAATCTGGCGTGCCCGTCTTCACGCTGGGTGGGACCGACGTGGCGTCCTTCGCGGTCGACGCCGGAAGCTGCTCCGCGCCGCTCGCGCCCTTGACGTCATGCTCCTTCGGCGTCGCCTTCTCGCCGCTGGCGTTGGGGCCACTCAGCGCGTTCGTCGACGTCAGCGCTTCGGACGCGGGGCCGCAGCGTGTGTCGCTCGGTGGGTTTGGCTTGGAGCGGGTGGGCTTCCTCGGGGACCCTGGCACGCTGCGAGACGCCGGCGAGTTCCCCAACACCGCCGGGCCGTCGGGCGTCCGCTTCAGCGGGCGCATCATGCGCCTGGAAGACTCCGGCATCGTGCTCGACGGGTTCGACCTGCGAAACCTCACCATCATCATTTCGGCAAACAACGTCACGCTTCGCAACTGCCTGCTGGATGGACAGCAGCAGGGCTTCTACACGGTGCAGCACCAGTCCGGTTCAGGCCTGACCATCGAAGACTGCACCTTCGACGGGCTGGGGCTACCGAACACCAACGCGAACACGGTGGTGAGCACGGTCGGCCCCATCGTCATGCGGCGCAACCTCTTTCAGAACGCCGCCGCCGGCTTCGTGGCTGCGCAGACGGGCGTCTTCGAGAACAACGTGTTTCGTGGCATCGGCGCCGCGCCGAACCGCGCGCCGAGCTCCACGACCATCTCGCTCGCTGGAGGCAGCGGGCTCCCCGTCGCCATCACCGGCAACTATCTCGAGGCGCGCATTCTGAGCAGCGGCCTGCCCAGCGCTGCGCTTTCGGTGCAAGCCATCGCCGGGCCCATCGACCAGGTGCTCATCGACAACAACGTGGTGCTCGGCGCCCAGTACAACGTGCGCGTCACCAACAGCAGCGCCACGGACGGCGGCGTCGTCACCAACGTCACCGTCACCAACAACCGGCTGGGCGACTACACGCTGGGCCCGTACAACATGAACGTCGGCGGCACGCCGGTGCGCACCGGCAACACGCACCTCGTCACCGGCGCGGCGCTCTGACTCGAGCGCCCGGCGCCCCTACCGACCGAAGGCGGCGGGGTTGTCGTCGAAGCGCCGCTGGCAGTGGCTCGAGCAGAAGTACACCGCGCCGCCGTCGCGTTCGCTCTTCAGCGCGTCCGCCGTCACGCGGACCTGCATGTGACAGACGGGGTCCTCGGCGACTTCCACCGGGCTCGACCCCGCGTCCACGGCGGAGCCCGGCCGCAGCAGCCAGCTGACCAAGGTGTCGAGCGCCGCGCCGCTGACGAGCCCGTCGTAGGACGGCATGCGCAGCGGGTACCCGCGCAGCCGCTTGGCGTCGGGGCTGAGCAACGACTCGCGCACGTACGCGTCGTCGAACGTCACGCGAATGCCGGTGTCGAGCTCCCGCTTGCTGCCGACGAGGCCGACGAGCTTGGGCGCGAGCGCTTCGTTCTCGTGGCAGCTCGCGCAGGACAGCGCGTGGTACAGGCTCACCGCGTCCGTGGGCTCGTCCACCACGCGGCCGGGCTCACCGGCGAGCACGCGCACGCCGCGCTCCAGCGCCTGGAAGTCCGCCGCGTGCTCACTGTCGAAGACGCCGCGGACCACACCCTGCTTGTCCACCAGCACGAAGACGCCCGAGTGCATGATGGGGTCGAGGTCTCCCGCGGCGCCCGGCGTGGCGGTGACGTGAAACCCGGCGGCCAGCTGCGGCAGCGTGGCCTGCGTCGTGGCCAAGAGCGTCCACCGAGGCTCGTCCGCCGCCCAGCGCTGCCGGTACGCGCTCAGCACCGCCGGCGTGTCGTGCTCGGGGTCCACGGAGAAGGAGACGAAGCGGGCGTCGACGCCGGGCAGCCGCCGCATGAGCTGCACCATCTTCGAGGTGAGCAGCGGGCAGATGGTGCGGCACTGCGTGAAGACGAAGTTGGCGACCCACACCTTGCCCACCAGCGCCTGCCGCGTGACGGTGACGTTCCGGTCGTCGACGAACGCGAAGTCCGGCGCGGCCCACATCGCCTCGAGCTTCTGGGCCGGGCCCTGCTCGGCGAAGGCCTCGGCCCGTGAAGCCTTGGGCGGGCCCGCGAAGCGCACCGCCACGAGCAACGCCACCGTGAGCAACGCCGAGGTGCCCAGGACCAACAGCCAGCGAGCGGGAGTCATGACGGAGCAGCCCATAGTCCACGTCGACGGGCCCCGCATGGCCGCTCGTCGTGGCGCCTCGTCGCGCCGCGGACGAAGGCTTTGCCTGCCCCGCCCGCACCGCGGGAATCGCTCCGCACGTTTTGCGTGAGGCCCTCACGCAAGGCCGCACGTGGGCGTGTGGCGCACCCCATGCAAACGGTGGCCTCTCCATCGCACCACCGTACGGCCCCGCGTGTGGGGTCCTTCTCGAAGACGAAAGAGACCGTCATGAAAGCTGGCAGCTATCGACCGGAGGACATTCGGAACGTCGTGTTGCTCGGGCACGGGAGCGCTGGGAAGACGACGCTGGCCGAAGCCATGTTGCTCGAGTGCGGCGCGATTTCCCGCATGGGCAGCGTCGACGACGCGACCACCGCCGCCGACTTCGAGCCCGAAGCCAAAGCGCACAAACACTCGACCAACTCGACGCTGCTGTTCGCGACCTACGAAGGGAAGGAAATCAACATCGTCGACACGCCAGGGCACCCGGAGTTCGTCGGCGCGGCGCTCGCGGCGCTGCCCGCGGCGGACACGGCGGTCATCGTGGTCAACGCGCTCACCGGCGTGGAGTTCAACACGCGGCGGCTCTTCCACGCGGCGGGAGAAGCGGGCCTGGCGCGCATGTTCGTCGTGAACAAGCTCGACGCGAACCCGAGCGGCCTCGCGCAGGTGCTCGCCGAGCTCAAGCGGGTCTTCGGCGCCAAGGTCCACGCCATGAACCTGCCGACGAAGGGCGGCACGGACGTCGTCGACTGCTTCGACGCGGAGTCCGGCAAGACGGACTTCGGCAGCGTCGCCCAGGTGCACCAGGAAATGCTCGAGTCCACCGTCGAAGTCGACGACGCGGCGCTCGAGCGCTACCTGGCCGGGCAGAAGCTGGACCTGGTGGCCCTGCGGAAGACCTTCGTGCGCGCCATGGCGGTGGGCCACGTCATTCCCGTGGTCTTCACGTCGGCGAAGAACGCGGTGGGCGTGGACGACCTGCTCCACATTCTCGTCAACGAAGCGCCCAGCCCGGTGACGGGGCGGCCGCGGCGGCTGCTCAAGGACGGCGAGCTGGTGGAGGTGCCGTGTGAGCCGGACAAGCCGCTGTTGGCGCACGTCTTCAAGGTGACGAACGACCCACACTTAGGCCAGCTGGCGATGCTGCGCGTGCTGCAAGGCAAGCTCGACGGCAGCACTCCGTTCGTCTGCGCGCAGGACAAGAAGGCGCGCAAGGCGAGCCACGTGCTCAAGGTGGAAGGGCGAGACCACCCGGAGCTGGACGCGGTGGCCTACGCCGGCGACTTGGTGGCGCTCAGTCGCGTCGAGGACATTCACGTCAACCAGCTGCTTCACGCGCCGGGGGTGCACGAGCAGTTCGCGGTACCCAAGGCCAGCTACCCCGCGCCCATGTTGTCCCTGGCCATCGACAACAAGAACCGCAGCGACGACGTGAAGGTGGGCCAGTCGCTGCAGCGGCTGACGGAGGAAGACCCCACGTTCGCCTTCACGCACGATCCGCTGACCCACGAGCTGGTGCTGTCCGGCCTGGGCGACGTGCACCTCAAGGTGATGATCGAGCGGCTGAAGAACCGCTACCGGCTGGACGTGGCGGTGAAGGCGCCGACGATTCCGTACCGAGAGTCCATCGCCCAGAAGGCCGAAGGGCACTACCGGCATAAGAAGCAGACCGGCGGCGCGGGGCAGTTCGGCGAGGTGTTCCTCCGCATCGAACCCTTGCCACGCGGCGCGGGCTTTCAGTTCAAGAGTGAGGTCTTCGGCGGCGCCATTCCCACCCAGTACATTCCCGCGGTGGAGAAGGGCGTCCATGACGCGCTCGAGGCCGGCATCTTGGCGGGCTTTCCCGTGCACGACGTCCGCGTGGTGGTGACCGACGGCAAGAGCCACCCGGTGGATTCGAAGGACATCGCGTTTCGCACGGCCGGGAAGATGGCGGTGCGAGACGCGCTGCAGAAAGCGCGCTGCGCGCTGCTCGAGCCCATCGTCACGTTGGACGTCACCGCGCCCGAGCAGCACCTGGGCGCCATCACCGGCGACATGAAGTCGATTCGCGGGCGGGTGGTGGGCATGGAGACCTTGCCCGGCGGCTTCGGCGTCGTCCGGGCGCAGGCGCCGCTCGCGGAGCTGGCCAGCTACGGCGGTCAGCTGCGCGGCGCGACGGGAGGGCAGGGCAGCTTCGTCATGGAGCTGTCCCACTACGAGCCGGTGCCTCCGCACCTGCAGAACAAGATCGTCGAGGCCCGCGCGGGGCACCGACGCAAAGACGACGAGTGAAGGGCACACGCAGCACGACCACCACCGCAGCACCACGACGAGGGACGACATGGAAGACACCATCAAACGACTGGCCAAGGTGCTCGGCGCGACCGGCCTGGAGAGCGTGGGGCACGACGCGCGCTTCACGGTCGAAGGCGGCGACGGCCTGAAGCTCGACGTTTCCATTGAAGGGACGCAGCAGCGCTTCATCGCCACGTTGATCGACGGGAAGAAGGTGCCGCGCGCAGCGCTCGACGTCGCCCCGCTGCGGAAGGTGACCGAGGACCCGAAGGTGCCCGGGCGGGTGACGCTGCACGTGGGGGCGATGATGATCCACGTCGACACCAAGCCGGGCCTCGCGCTCGCGCTCGTCTCGGAGCCGGAACGCTAAGTCAGCGCGTCGGTCAAGGGCCTGTGGCTGGGGTGTGCGTGAAGGGATGACCTCACCCCAGGTGCCCACGGTGGACAGGCGGCAGGGCGCTGGCTTCGATGCGGGCACTTCCCCCAGCCAGACCGAGGTGCCCCGTGCTCAAGCCCGCAGGCTTCGCCCTTCCTCAGCCGATTCGCATGCCCAAGCGGGACCCCGCGGCGAGTGGCCCGGCCCCAGCCCCGCGCGCACCTGCTCCGAAAGCCCCGCCCGCCACGCGGTATCGCCCGGGCGCGGCGATGACGAACGAGCAGGACACGATGAAGCTGGGGGACAAGTCCACCGAAGTCCGGCGCCTCCAAGAAGCGCTCAAGAAGCAGGTGCCGGACCTCAAGGTCGACGGGCTCCTTGGACCCAAGACGCTCGCCGCGCTGAAGAAGACCCACGGCGTCGAGCAGCTCGACAAGAAGAAGTTCGACGACATCACCAAGGACATTCCCCGAGCGCAGGGGACCTCGAAGCCGAACCTGAATCCGGGCGGGCCGCCGGACCCGAAACGGCCCGGTCGCCCGCCTGCCGCGCCCAAGGCGGCGGACCCCAAAGCGCAGCCCGCGCCCACGGCTGACGCGAGGCCCCCGGCGCAGCCCAAACCAGATCCCGCGGCGCAGCCAGCGCCGACGGCTGACGTGAGGCCCCCGGCGCAGCCCAAGCCAGATCCCGCGGCGCAGCCAGCGCCGACGGCTGACGTGAGGCCCCCGGCGCAGCCCAAACCAGATCCCGCGGCGCAGCCCCAGCCACCGACCGATCCGAAGCTCGCCGACCCCAAGGTCGCGCCGCAGCAGGTGACCGACCCCAAGCTCGCCACGCCGGTGCCGCCGGTCGACACGGTGAAGGTCAGTGAGCTGAGCGGCCCGGCGCGGGCGTACGCCGAGCGCATCGAGCGCAACGTCAAGGCGGCGCTGGACGGTGGCGCAAAGCTGCCCGAGGGCTTCGCTGCCGACGGCGTCATCACCAAGACGGAGTTCGCTCAGTTTCAGCAGTTCCACGAGCAAGCGCTGGCGGGCACGCACGGCCCTGACGCGAAGAAGGCCGCCCTCGCCAACGCTGAGGGCTTCGCCGAGCTCAACCGGGCTTTTTTCCCCGGCAGCGCTCCCATCAGCGCAGCCCCGAAGGTGCCCGACGCGGCGGGCTCCATCGAGCAGCGCCTGCGGGACACGGCCGCGGGCAAGCTCGACAACCCCGCGCTCCCGCCGGAGCTCAATCAGGCGCTGCGGCAGCAGGCGACGCAGGCGCTGGAGCAGCTCGAGCGGCTCAAGAGCGACCCCAAGGCGCGTGAGGACCTCAACCAGCTCATCGACTCCCGGCTGACGGTGGGCGGGGAGGTCAACGGCCCGCGAATCGGGAACGGCGACGGCAAGGTCAGCCGCGAGGAGCTCCAGGCTTTCGTGAAGGAAATGGGCCAGCGCGCCGGCCGCGAACCCGCGAACCTCCAGTGGCAGATTCTCCAGGCCTACGGAGAGTCGATGCTGTCCGGCGCATAGCCGTCACGGGCTCGACGTCGGCAGCTTCCCGCGCAGCACGGGCAGCACCACGCGTGACGGCCTTCGCGCGTCGCGCCACAGCCGGTGGGTGGCCTTCACGAAGTCCGCCTCCGTTGCCTTCGCGGGGTCCACGAAGCGCTGCGGGTTGCGGTCCACCAGCGGGAACCAGCTGCTCTGCACCTGCACCATGAGCCGGTGGCCCGGCCGCCAGGTGTGGCTCACGTCGGGCAGGGTGAAGCGCACCCGCGCCGGCTCGTCGGGCGTGAACGCGGTGGGCTTCTCGAAGGACTCGCGAAAGCGGCCCCGGAACACCTCGGCGCGCACGAGCTGCTGCATGCCGGCCAGGCGCACGCCTGCACCTTCAGGCGTCTCTCGGTCGTACGGTGAGACGTCGATGAGCTTGACCACCACGTCGGCGTCGGTGCTGCTGGTGGAAAAGAAGACGTCGACCTCCACCGGCCCCGCCAGCGCCACGTCTTCTTCGAGCGGCGGCGTCTGGTAGACGAGCACGTCCGGCCTTCGCGCGGCGAAGCGCTGATCTTCCACCATGTACTCCCCCTCGTTCTCGAGCGACCACTTGCTCCGGTAGGGCACGGGCTTGTTCGGATCCGACAGCCAGTCGTCGGACGCCTGCGCGTCCTTGGGCGGCTGGCTCGTCAGCCGCTGCGACGGCCCGAAGTACACCGGCGTTCCCCGCGCGCCCTTCGGCGGCCACACGTCATGGGCGGTGAAGAGGTTGGTGCCCGATTCGAACACGTACGCTTCGAACGGCGCCGGCTCGGCGCAGCCCTTGAGGTAGCGGCGGAAGAAGGGCAGCTCCACCGTGTCCTGGTAGTGCTTCGACGTCTTCCACCCGAAGGACACGTCGCCCAGCTTGTCGCCGTCGGTGCGGGCCCAGCCGCCGTGGCGCCACGGCCCCAGCACCAGCCGCACGTCAGCCTTCGGGGACTGCGCCTGGAACGCCTTGTACGTCTCCACCGCGCCCCAGAGGTCTTCGGCGTCGTAGAGCCCTCCGACGGTCAACACCGCCGGGCCCTGGCTCACGTAGTGCGGGCGTGGATCGCGCGCCTTCCAGAACGCGTCGCGGTTGGGGTGCGCCAGCACGTCGTTCCAGAACGCAATCTCCCCCTTGAAGTGCAGGCGGTTCACCTCGGACAGCGGCCCCAGCTTCAAGAAGAACTCGTAGGCGTCACCTTCCGTCCAGGCGAAGCCCCAGCTCTGCTTGCGCGTCGGCTCCGGCCGCGGCTTGCCGAACGACGAGAAGAAGCCGAACGCGTCGAACAGGAACAGCGCGCCGTTGTGGTGAAAGTCGTCGCCCAAATACCAGTCCGTCACCGGCGCCTGCGGCGAGACGGCCTTCACCGCGGGGTGCGCGTCGATGGCGGCCTGCGCGGCGTAGAAGCCCGGGTAGCTGACGCCCCACACGCCGACGTGGCCGTTGTTCGCCGGCAGGTGCTTGACGAGGAAGTCGACGGTGTCGAACGCGTCGGTGGCCTCGTCGGTGCCTCCCTTGGGCGCACGCGGCCGCACGTCGACGAAGGTGCCTTCGGACAACAGCCTCCCGCGCACGTCTTGGTGCACGAAGATGAAGCCGTCCTGCAGCGCCGCAGGAGAGAGGACGAAGCGCGCCAGCACGCGGGGCGTCTTCACGTCGGGGTAGTTGTCCACGCCGTGGGTGACGCCGTACGGAGTGCGCAGCAGCAGCACCGGCCAGCGCCGCGTCTGCACGCGGGGCACGTAGGCCACGGTGTAGAGCTTGACGCCGTCGCGCATGGGAATGCGGTACTCGTGCTTGACGTAGTGCTCGCGCAGCACGCGGTTGGCCTCGTCGCCGTCTTTGATGGGCGTGGCCACGAGCGGGGGCTCCGCGCAGGGCGCGGCGGTGAGCGTCAACAAGGTGAGCGCGGTGAGCATGGGCCGGGCCTTGTAGCGCGACCGCGCGTGCCGTCTCTCGCGCTTCCGACGGGCTGGGTGGACATTGCGGTGCGGCGCGCGCACGATTCGCGGCCGTGCGGAGGGGCCCCAGCCAGCGCTGCGTCGTGCTCGCCGCCGTGGCGCTGGTGTTCAGCTGCGGCGTGGCTGGTGAAAGCCCGACGGCTCAGGCGCACGCGCAGGCCATTTACGGAGGCCAGCTGGCCCCGAACGACCCGGCCGTCTTCTTCTTGAGCTCCGGCTGCACCGGCACCCTCATCGCCCCGCGCACCATTCTCACGGCGGCGCACTGCGTGGACAACGGCGTCAGCTGGGTGAGCAACGACGTGGACGGGTGGCAGGGCACGCGCTACCGCGTGCAGCGCTTCCAGTCCCACTCCGGCGTGCGCGGCAATTGGAGCCCGGACTTGGGCCTGCTGCTGCTCGACGTTCGCCCGCCGGTGACGCCGCTGCCGTGGCGCTCGTCGGGGCCGCTGCCTGTCCCCGCCGTCGTCCGGCACGTCGGCTACGGGCAGACCGAGCGCGACACCGCGGGGGAACGGCGCACCGTCACGCTCCCCGTCAACGGCACCGCGGCCCCCGCGGAGTTCGGCGTCAGCATCGTCACCGGCGGCAACGGCCAGAGCGTGTGCTTCGGTGACTCGGGCGGCCCTGCGCTCGTCGGCGATGCGGGCCAGGAAGAAGTGCTCGCCGTCCACAGCTACACGACGGGCTGCGGTGGACCGAGCGGCTCCGCGCTCGTCTTTCCGTACAGCCGCTTCGTGGCCGACTGGCTGGGCCAGTACGAAGCGCCGTCGTGTGCGCGCGATCGGCGCTGTGTCCAAGGCTGCACGCCGACGGACCTCGACTGCCTGTGCGGCGCCGACGGGCAGTGCAGCGCAGCCTGCGTCGACGGAGACGACCCGGACTGCCCCGTCACCTGCCGGCCCGACGGCGCGTGCACTCCGCTCAGCCAGTGCCCGGTGGACTTGGACTGCCTGCCCGTGGGCACGCGGTGCTTCCGCGAGACGCAGTGCGCGGGCCGCGTGTGCACGGCGGACCCGCAGAACCCCACGCGCTACTGCTCCCAAGGCTGCGACGGAGGCACGCCGTGCCCGACGGGCTTCGAATGTGGGCCGTCGTCGGTGTGCTTCAAGGCGCAGCGCACGCGCCTGAGCCCCGGCGCCGCGTGTTCACCGGCCGACCTCTGCGCGCAGGGCTACACGTGTTTTGGCGGTCTGTCCGGGGTGTGCACCAAGGCCTGCACCAGCGCCTTCGACTGCCTCGGCGCGACCGAGTGTGACTACCGCGTGGGCATTTGTGTGGCCAAGCCGGCCTTCACGCTCGACGCAGGGACGGACTGGGTCGCGCCGCTCGCGAAGCTCGACGGGTGCAGCGCGGCGGCGGGCCCGTTCGGCACGTGGGCGGCGTTCCTGCTGCTGCGGCGGCGACGGCGGGGCTGAAGCCCACCCCACCTGCCTGTGCTACGCGGCGGCTCCATGAACATCGTCTGCATGGGTGGCGGTCCCGCGGGCCTGTACTTCAGCATTTTGATGAAGAAGGCCTTCCCGGCCTGCTCCATCACCGTCTTCGAGAAGAACAAGCCCGACGACACGTTCGGCTGGGGCGTCGTCTTCTCGAAGGAGACGCTCACCGGCTTCGCCGAGCGGGACCCCGAGAGCTACCGCGCCATGGAGCAGTCCTTCGCGTACTGGGACGACATCGAGGTGCACCTGCGCGGCACGAAGACGGTGTCCACGGGCCACGGCTTCTGCGGCCTGTCGCGCATGGACCTGCTGCAGCTGCTCCACACCCGCTGCCGGGAGCTCGGCATCACGCTGCGCTTTCAGGAAGCCCTGCCGGCGGAGCCGTTGCCGCAGGCGGACCTCGTCATCGCCTGCGACGGCGTGCACAGCGCGGTGCGCGAGCGGTACAAGGACACGTTCAAGCCGACGCTCGACTGGCGCAAGTGCAAGTTCACCTGGCTGGGCTCGACGAAGAAGCTGTCGGCCTTCACGTTCCTCTTCAAGGAGAGCCCCTCCGGGCTGTTCCAGGTCCACGCGTACCCGTTCACGCACACGCCCATGGCGCCGTCCGGCGCGCGGTCCACCTTCATCGTCGAGTGCCGCGAGGAGGTCTGGAAGAAGGCCGGGCTCGACACGGTGAGCGAAGAGGAGAGCGTCGCGTTCCTCAGCAAGCTGTTCGCCGACGAGCTGGGCGAGGCGAAGTTGTGCGCGAACAAGTCCATCTGGCGCACGTTCCCGACGATTCGGTGTGAGACCTGGGTGCACGACAACGTGGTGCTCATGGGCGACGCGGTGCACACCGCGCACTTCTCGATTGGCTCAGGCACCAAGCTGGCCATGGAAGACGCCATCGCCCTGGTGGACGCGTTCGCGCTCGAAGGGCTCGACGTGAAGAAGGCGCTGGGGCGCTACGAGACCATGCGCAAGCCCGAGGCGATTCGGGTGCAGCGCGCCGCCCAGACGAGCCTCGAGTGGTTCGAAAACGCCGCGCGCTTCGTCGAACAGCCGCCGGAGCAGTTCACCTTCAACTTGATGACGCGCAGCCGGCGCATCACCTGGGACAACCTTCGCTTGCGCGACGCGCGGCTCGTGCAGCACGCCGACCAGGGCTTCGCCAAGCGCGCGGGGACGACGCTCAACACCGACGGCTCAGCGCCGCCGCCGCTCTTCGCGCCCATGAAGCTGCGCGGCTTGACGCTGCCCAACCGCGTCGTCGTCTCGCCCATGTGCCAGTACTCGGCGGTCGACGGAGTGCCCACCGAC
This sequence comes from Myxococcaceae bacterium, assembly GCA_022842905.1. Taxonomy (GTDB): domain Bacteria; phylum Myxococcota; class Myxococcia; order Myxococcales; family Myxococcaceae; genus JALHOS01. The sequence continues at coordinate 11,281 of JALHOS010000061.1, forward strand.
TGGCACCTGGTGCACTTGGGCAGCCGGGCCGTCGGCGGCGCGGGGCTGGTGCTGACGGAGATGACGAACGTGTCCGCCGAGGGCCGCATCACCCACGGCTGCACCGGCCTGTGGAACGCGAGCCAGGCGGTGGCGTGGAAGCGCGTCGTCGACTTCATTCACCAGCACTCCGGCGCGAAGGTGGGCATGCAGCTGGCGCACGCGGGGCGCAAGGGCAGCGCGCAGCGGCCGTGGGAAGGTGACGGGCCGCTGCGTCCCACTGAGCAGCCGTGGCAGACGCTGGGGCCTTCAGCGCTTCCGTTCGGGCCGGGGTGGCACGTGCCCAAGGCCATGGACGAGGAGGACCTGGCCCGCGTGAAGCAGGCCTTCGTCGAAGCGGCGCAGCGGGCGCAGGCCTGCGGCTTCGACGTCCTCGAGCTGCACATGGCGCACGGCTACCTGCTGTCGAGCTTCCTCTCGCCGCTGAGCAACCAGCGGACCGACGCGTACGGCGGCAGCCTGGAGAAGCGCCTGAAGTACCCGCTCGAGGTCTTCGACGCGGTGCGCGCGGTGTGGCCGCTGGAGAAGCCGTTGTCGGTGCGGCTGACGGCGAGCGACTGGCTGGACGGCGGCATGACGGTGGACGACGCAGTCGCGGTGGGCCGGGCGCTCAAGGAGCACGGGTGCGACGTGGTGGACGTGTCCAGCGGCGGCAACGTGCCGCACAGCAAGGTGGAGTACGGGCGCATGTACCAAGTGCCCTTCGCTGAAGCGGTGAAGTACGGCGCGGGCATTCCGGTGATGGCGGTGGGCGGCATCATGGGCGCGGACCACGCGAACACCGTGGTGGGCGCCGGCCGAGCGGACCTGGTGGCGCTGGCGCGGCCGCACTTGTCGGACCCACACCTCACGCTTCGCCACGCGCAGGCCGAGCAGGTGGACGCGGTGTGGTGGCCCAAGCCCTACTTGGCGGTGAAGCCGAAGCGGGCGTGAGCGCGGCGAGCTGGCCCGCAAAGCCTCACATCAAGTCGTCGCAGGGCGTGCCCAGGCGCTTGCCGTCGTAGACGCCGAGCTCGTTGTAGACGAGGCGGGCGTTCTGCGGGTCGTCGAGGGGCACTTCGACGAGCGTCGTCTCCTTCTTGCCTTCGACCCACTTGACGCCCTTCTCCCCTTGGCCCGCGACGAGCCGGAGGCTGCCGTCCTTCGTCGCCAAGATGAGGCCCTTGCTGTCGTCGACGATGTCCTTGAGCTTCATGGCTTTGAGCTTGCCGCGGGCGCCTCGGTAGAAGACGAAGTCGCGGCGCTCGTTTTCGTCGGTGCGCAGCCGGTCCACGAAGTAGTACGTGCCCGCGTCGTCGCGGAGCAGCCGCTCGGGCTGGCGCGTCCACGACGGTCCGAGGAACTTCGCTTCGTCCACCAACTTCTTGAGCTCGTCACCCTTGAGCTGGGTGAGCGACGTCGACTTCTTGCCGCAGGACAGGTCCCACTTCTTGCCGCCTTCTTTCATGGCGACGAAGGGGTGGCTGGCCAGGCGCGGGTCCCAGAACGACACGTCCCACTGCTCGTCGATCGTGCCGCCGCCGCCGGGCACGCGCATGCGGTTGAACGTCTTGCCGTCGCCGACGAACCACAGCGAGAACGGCTCTTTCCCGTTGAAGGCGAGGTAGTGCCCCTTGCCGTCGGTCAGCACCTTCAAGTCGGCTTTGATGGCGCTGACGTCGAAGGGGACGGGGCCGGTCTCGAGCTGGGCGAGCAGCGCTGCGGTGACGAGGAGTGCGTGCATGGCCGGGCACTCTACCGTCGAGCGTCGCGTCCACAAACGTGCGGCGGCCCTGTGCGGCGTCAGTGAAGAAGCGCCGCCAGCAGACGTCGCTATAGTCCCGCGCGTCCATGGGCAACGAGACGGCGCTGAGCTCCGGCATGGTGGTCGGAGAGACGTATGAGGTCGAGCGGCTGCTCGGACGTGGCGGCATGGGGGAAGTGTGGGCGGCCAAGCACCGCCGGCTCCCGGGCAAGTTCGTCGCCATCAAGGTGCTGCACACGAGCGGCGCGGCGCTGACGGCGGAGGCGCTGGCGCGGTTTCGGCGCGAAGCGGAGATCGCCGGGCGCCTGGCGCACCCCAACATCGTCGAGGTGCAGGACTTCAACACCCTGCCGTCGGGGCAGCCGTACCTGGTGATGGAGCTGCTTCGGGGCGAGTCCGTCGCGCAGCGGCTGCAGCGTGGGCCCTTCACCCCGGACGAAGTGCGGCGCGTGGTGCGGCAGGTGGGCTCGGCGCTCAAGGCCGCGCATGACGTCGGGGTCGTGCACCGGGACCTGAAGCCCGACAACCTGTTCCTCACGCCGACGGACATGGGCGACGCGCTCAAGGTGCTCGACTTCGGCATCAGCAAGCTGGCCGACTCACGCACGGTGCAGACGACGGAATCCACGCTCATCGGCACGCCGCTGTACATGTCGCCGGAGCAGGCGCTGGGGAACAACAAGGACATCACCGCGCAGAGTGACGTCTTCTCGCTCGGCTCCATATGTTACGAATTGCTGACGGGGCAGCCGGCCTTCGCGGCGGACAACGTGGCGAAGGTCATCTTCCGCATCGCGTATGAGCCGCACGTGCCGCTCAAGGCGGTGCGGCCCGACGTGCCCGACGACTTGGCCGCCGCCATCGAGGGCGCGCTGGTGAAGGACAAGGCCAAGCGCACGCCGGACATTCGCGTCTTCGTGCAGCAGGTGACGGGGCAGGCGCTGGCGGAGACGCTGCCGGAAGGCGCGAGCTCGGCACCGCGCGAGGTGAGCGCGCTGGCGGACACCGGCGGCTTCGGCGCGACGGCGGTCAGCCAGAAGCACTTGCAGCCGGCGTCCGAGGTGGCGACCCCCAAGCTCGAGGGGGCGAGGGCGCCGTCGTCATCTCCCGTGGTGCCGGCAGGGGCTGCGGCACCGAAGTCCTCGCTGGTCGCGAAGCTGTGGCCGGTGGCGTTGGGCCTGGGCGTGGCGGGGGCGGCGCTCGTCTGGCGGGGAGTCGGGGGCGGCGCGGCGCGCGTCGAGGTGGATGCGGGGGCTGTCCCGGTGGTTCGGGCGAAGGAGCCGCCGCCAGAGCCTGTCGTGGTCGACGCGTCGGTCGCCGTGGCGGTCGCTGACGTGGACGCGGGTGAGCCTGCGCCCGGGCCGGTGGTGGACGCAGGTCGGCCGGCGGACACCGTGCGCGCGGCTCCCGTCGAGGCGCCGCTGCCGCCGGCTGATGTGCCGGTCCTGGCGGAGATCGAAGCGCGGCGGGCGAAGGGGGAATGGAAGATGTTGGCCGATTCGCGGCTGGGGTACGAGTCGCGGCTGACGTCGGCGCGTGCGAAGCGTGAGGCGTTGGTGGTGTTCGCGGAGGCGGCGTGTCACCAGCGGCTGCCCATGGCGACGACGCTGCTCAACCGGCTCGAAGGAGAGTTCGGAATGGCGGCGCGGCGGAAGGCCGTGGAGCGGTGCCGCAAGGCGTGGCCAGAGCGGGACTGGTGAGGCGCCGGGCCCGTCGGTCCGAGCTTCAGTAGTGGCCCGGCTGGTCGATGTTGTGCGGGTTGCCCGGTTTGCGGGAATCCGTCCACGCGGACGAGTAGTGCTCGAGCCGCTCGCGTGGGTTGTCCATGTCCCAGTGCATGGCCGGTGAGGGTGTGTGATCGCCTTTCCGGTCCGTGTTGGCTTCCTGACTGAGGACGTCGCTCCCCGCGCCGACGGTGTCCGGCCCGGCGCTGCTTTTGTGCACATGATAGAACAGCGCGGCGCGGTCGAAGATCTGATGAACTCTGCCAGGCGGCCTGATGTAATCTTCGTTTTTGTGCACCTGGGTGGGCTCGAGGCGCGGGAGCGATTGGTCGTTGACAGGCCATGTGTTGTGCAAGACAGCAAACCGCTCGCCTTCAAGCTCGAATTCGTTCTTATCTCGAACGAGCGCTTGGGCCCAACCGCCTTCGCCCGCACCAGTGCCAATGTTCAGGAACTTGTTGGGCAAGAACTTGTTGCTGCCGGACTTTTGAGCCGCGCACCACACGTAACTGCCGTTCCTTTTCGATTCGTGGTAGTTGGGGTAGTACTGCTTGATCGCGTCGCCATCACCGTCGTTCGCGATGTCCTTGAGGTCGCAGTTCAGCGGCTGCTTCCAGTTGGCGTAAACCGCGATGTTCCCGAGGCCATTGGAGTCCGACCCACCACGCGAGGCTGACGTATGGTCAGCCCAGTCGGAGGCGTTCTGCCCGCTGACGAGGCCCATTTTGTTCGCGAAGTTCTCCTTCTGGTAGTCGTGGAGGTGGCCGTCCCACGGGCTCGACGACACCGTCTCGTATTGGTCGAGCTTGAACAGCAGCAGGTCCTGCAAGAACACCGCGTAGTAGAAGATCGGCACCAGCACGACACACATCACCGCGAGCTCTGAAGCGGCTTGCCCACGGGCCCTGCGGTGGTTGGGTCGTCGTGTCATGGAGTTCATTTGCCTGGGTTGATGTCGCCCTCGACGGGCGCCGTCGCGGCGACTCGCGCGCCGTCCGTGTCACCTGCTCTGTTGAGCGCGGTCTGCAGTTCTTGGCGCCCGAAGTAGTGAAGCTTGGCGTGCCAGAAGGGGTCGAAGGAGTTGGGTGGTTGCTCCCAGTGCTCCATCTGGTGGAAGTACGCCTTGGCCTTGGCCACCGCGAAGCCCTGCCCAATCGGGGGCAACACCAGCGACCAGGGCTTATCGTCGGGGATGTTGACTGTCGTCCGGCCCTGAGCCGTGAGCTGCCACGGGTAGTTCTTGTCTGCGCCACCGGCGCCGTTTCGGCCATTGCGCCGCAGTTGCTGCTTGGCCCCGGCATAGGCGTTCGGCTCGCCGTAGCTGATCGTCTGGTCAGAGGAGACGCGGAAGTTGATGAAGTAGTCCGTGCCAGCAGTGCCGGGCGGCATGTCCGAGTGCCCTTTGGCGTCGTCCCGGCCCCACCACTTCGGAATCGCCTTACAGCCCCATTCTGTGTACACGGGGCTCGACGGAATGTCGAACGTCGCCTTCTGTGTGCCGTTCGACTCGACGGTCCCGCCAGCGATTGGCACGGTGTACTCCCACTTGCCAGGCAGCTTGATGCACCCGTAGGGCTTCGGTGGGTTTTCGATCTTGCCCTTGTCTGGAATCGGACCGTTCGTGAAGTCCTCGTGCGCCATGTTGGCCGCGTTCTTGTGTTTTTTGTCGTCCAAGTCTGGGCGCGCGGCCATGGCCGTGTTCATCTCGAGCTGATCCCGTTGGCCTGCGCCCCAGTAGTTTCCTGACCCGCCGTTGATGGCGTTGCATTCGCCGTCAATGGTGGATCCTTCGACCCCGCACGCCCACGCCGCTTGGCTGACCGACGCTAGGAGGTTGAGCTCGCCTTCGATGTGGGGCCCGTTGTCGTCCTTGAGCTCCTTCAAGAGATTGCCTTCCTTCATCTGGTTCTTCGTCCACGTGATGTACGCATTCATGTCCTTGTGGATATCGGTGATCTGGCGATGGAGGTCCGCCATGGCGCCTTGCGCCGCGCCCTTCGTGGCTGAGTGCCCCGCCGTGACACGACCGACCAGACCTTCGAAGCAGGCGATCGACGCCTTGGCCAGCTGAACGTGTTGGCAGTGAACACACTTGCGTTTGCAGAGGTTGCACAAGAGCTCTTCACCGTCCTTATAGACCCTGTGGTGTTGGACGCTGTGCTGCATCTGCGGAATGAGGTTGGCTGCGATCGCGACGAAGCCCTGTACCGAAATGCCTGCGACCAGCGCGGAGCCGATCGCCCGATTCCCATGCGCCGCGGTGTTGAGCGCCCGTGCCTCGAGCACCGCGAGCGAGAACGCCATCGAGTCCGCGTGCTGCTGCAGCCGCATGCGCTCATGAATGGCAAGATTGACGTTGTACGACATCATGATGGTCAGGGCGATGACCAGCATGGTCACGCACGCCAGCACCATCACTTGACCGCGCCGCTTGAGTGAGTTCATCGACCGTTCCAGGGTGTGAAGCAGCGACCGTCGCTGTCGTTGCTCGTGTACTGAGAGAACATGCGCATGGTCCACCCAGCGCGAATCGGCAGCACGTACTGCTGATTCGTCGCCATGCCGACGAGCTGAACCACCTTGGCGGAGGGCTGCCGCGGGGAAATGGAGGCGCGGGGCACGCGACCGGTGCGCAGAACTTCCAACAGCCCTGGGTGCTCGTGGCCGTACACCATCCACCACAACACACCGTTGGCGAACGGAATGACCAGTTTGTAGTTGAAGGTCACCTGAATCGCGAGCTTGGTGGTGTAGAGGTCGCTCCCCATCAGCTTCGGGTCGTCCCACCAGACGTTCGAAGGTTTCTCGCAGACGGCGATCTCGACGATTCGTGTCCCCGAGTACTGGTTGCCCTTGAGGGCGTTCCAGCCACGCGCGTACCGGTCCGGGTCCATGACGTTGTAGACGCGGTCACTTCCAACATCTCCCGCCATGGGGAGCAGCACGGCCAGCGCCGCGTTGCGCATCTTGTCGATGTTGCCGTTGTGAATCGACCCCGCCCGCACCGCCTTGTACGCCGCGTACTTCGTCAGGAACCGCGCCTGGTGCATCAACATCAGCTGCAGGCTGCCCAGCAAGATGAAGACGAACAGCGGCATGACCAACGCCGTCTCCACGGCGGCCTGGCCCGCTTCCCGTCCCAACTCTCGCCGTGCTCCAAAGACGCGCACCAAGGGGCCTCCGTGTTCTCGATTATCGAGAACGTCCGCAGCCCCGGTGCCCGCGCCGTCCACCTGTCCGATGAAAGCCGACCCTGTCCGCATCTGCCCGAGACTCCAGAAGGAAATGCCTCCTGGGACCATCGGGCAGCTGGCCGCGAACTGGGCTGATCCAGGATCAGCCGCCACCGCGCGCGGCTACCTCAGCCCACCTCGGGGCCTACCCGCCTACGGCTTCGACGCCTTCACCGCCGCGTAGTCCTTCTCCCACAGCGCGTACGGCGCGCACTCCTTCTGGGTGGCGCAGTGCAGGTCCGGCGTGCGCCAGAAGGCGATGCGGTCGAACAGCCCGGAGCCGTTCACCTTGCAGAAGTCGGTCTTGTTCGGCGCCTCGCCCTTGCAGCCCTCCGTCGTCACGGGCAGCGAGCCGAACCACTCCGAGACCGCGGCCTGCACTTCGGGCCGCAAGGACCAGTTCATCCACTCGTAGGCGCAGGCCACGTTCGTCGCGTCGACCGCCAGCATCGTCGTGTCCGCCCACCCGGTCGCGCCCTCCGCCGGCACCGTCGACTCGATGGGCTGCTTCTCGGCCTTGAGCGCGTTGACCTGATAGCCCCAGCCGCTCGACGCCACGAAGGCGCCTTTCTTGAAGTCTTCGACCTGCTTGGTGGTGTCGTGCCAGTAGCTCTGCACGAGCTTGCGCTGCGCCGCCAGCAGCGCGAGCACCGCCTTGTACTGCGCGGCCGACAGCTCGTACGGCGACTTGATGCCCAGCTCCGGCTTCGTCTTCATCAGGAAGAGCGCCGCGTCCGCTACGGCGATGGGCCCGTCGTACGCCTGCACGCGCCCCGCGTTCGACTTGCCGTCGGGCAGCTTCTGCTCCGTGAAGAGCACCGACCAGCTCGTCGGCGGCGTCTTGAACACCCGCGTGTCGTACATGAGCACGTTGGGGCCCCACTGGTACGGCACGCCGTAGTGCTGGTCGCCCACCGTGTGCCAGTCACCGCTGGCGAAGCGCGGGTCCACCAGGCTCCACGACTTCACGCGCGCCAGGTCGATGGGGCGCACCCGCTTGGCGCGAATGAGCCGCACGCTCGCGTCGCCGCTGGCCGTCACCAGGTCGAAGCCCGGCTTCTTCATCTTCTCGAACATCTCGTCGCTGGTGGCCGCCGTCTCCACCTGCACCTGGCAGCCCGTCGCTTTTTCGAACGGCGTCACCCAGTCGTACGCCTTGTCCGTCGCGCCGCGCTCCAGGTACCCAGGCCACGCGAGCACCTTGAGCTGTTTGGCCGGCGCCGACGCGGCAGGCGCTGCGGCAGCGGCCGGTGGTGCACCCAACGTCAACGACACGGCCAGGCTGAGCAACATGGGAGGGCCCCCTGTGGAGCGTGCGCTGCGGTGAAGCGGCTTGATGTCGCGCAGGTCTTTGACAACGCGCGCCGCGACACCCTACAACTTTGCTCGAAATCCTCGACGGTGCCGTGACGCCACGCAGTGACGCCGCGGTGAAAAGGGAAGCCGGTGAGAATCCGGCGCGGTCGCGCCACTGTGACCGGACCGCCCCACATGGATGATGGGGCCTTGAAGTGCGCAGGCAGGGCCACTCCGGTTGTTCCATGCGCCGCATGGACGGGGGAAGGCAGCGCATCTTCAAGAGATGGGTCCGGCGAGCCAGGAGACCTGCCTTCGAGCTGACGGAGTGTGCCGGGTGTCGCCTCGCGAAAGGTGACGCCGCGGGCCCAGTGTCTTCGTGCTCGAGCTCGTCGCGATCTCCGCGTGGCTCTTCACGTCGGCGCCCGACGCCGGGCCTTTGGTCCTGCCCACCGTCGTCATCACCGCGCCAGACGACGGCCGCAACGCGTCGTCGGTCAGCCGCCGAGACCCCACCGCCGCGCTCGCCGTCGTCGAAGTCGCCGCCCGTCGCGACGAAGCCGTGGACACCGCGCAGGTGCTGTCCAGCGCCCCGGGCGTGACGGTGCAGGACTCGGGTGGCTCCGGCCAGCGCAAGACGGTGTCCCTGCGCGGGCTGGCGCCCAACGCCACGCTCGTGCTCCTGGACGGCGTTCCGCTCGCCGGGCCCGGCCAGGCCGCGGACCTGAGCCGCATTCCCGTCGCCGCGTTGGATCGCCTCGAGGTGCTCCGCGGCGGAGGCTCCGCGCGCTACGGCCCCGGCGCGCTGGGCGGCGTCGTCAACCTCGTCACGCGGCCTCCGTCGGGCACGCGCGTCTTCGGCGGCCTGTCGCAGGGCAGCTTCATGCACACCCAGGCGTCGCTGGGCGCGGCCTTTCCGGTGCTGGGCGGCGACGCGCTCATGCTCGTGTCGGGCCTGCGCAGCACCGGCGACTTCAGCTACCAGCTCGACGAGCTGCCGACGCTCGCCGGCAACGCCCTGACGACCCGGCTGCGTGAGAACAACCAAGCGCTGCAGGGCGGGCTGCTGCTGCGCGGGAGACGAGACCTGGGGCACGGACTCGAGCTCGGCGTCACGGCCGAAGGGCTGGTCGACGAGCGCGGCCTGGCGGGGCCCATTCTCAACCCCACGCCGACGGCGCGGCAGGCGTCCGCGCGGCTGCTCGGCTCCACCCGCGTCAGCAAGCGCTTCGAGTCCGGCGCCGAGCTGACGGTGCTGGGCTTCGGCCGGCACGAAGGCGTCACCTTCACCGGCAGCCCCTTCGCCACCACGGCCGGCGGCGCCCCGTACGTGCAGCGCGAGACGAGCGCGGGCCTCGAAGGCTTCTGGACACAGCCGCTGGGCACGCAGCACACGCTGTCGGTGCTGGCCACCGTGGCCGGTGACTGGCTCGTCGAGCCGACCGCGCGCAACCCAGGCTGGGGCCGCGTGGGCGCCATGGTGGGCGACGAGTGGCTGCTCTTCGACGGCGCGCTGGCGCTGACCGGCAGCGTGCGCGTGGACGTGGCGGGGCCCTTCGTGGCCGTCTCGCCCAAGCTCGGCGTCAGCTGGTTGTTGCCCCTGGGCTTCGAGCTGAAGGCCAACGTCGGCCAGGCCATGCGGCCGCCGTCCTTCCAGGAACTCTACGTCGTGCAGGGCACGCTGCTCCCCAACCCGCTGCTGAGGCCCGAGCGCGGGCTGACGTCCGACGTGACGGCGGCGTGGACCCACGCGAAGGCGTCGGTGCAGGTGACGGGCTTCGCCGCGCTCTACGAAGACCTCATCTCCTACGAGTACTCGCCGCCCTTGCTCGCCAAGCCGTTCAACTTCCTCACCGCGAGCGTGGTGGGGCTCGAGGCGGAAGCGGCGGCTACGCCCACCGACTGGCTGACGGCGAGCGCGAGCTACACGTTCCTGTCCACGAAGAACCTGCGCGACGACGCGCGCTGGTACTTGAAGGCACTGCCGTTCCGGCCGGCGCACCGCGCGGTGGCGCGCCTGGCGGTGGGCCCCAAGTGGCTCAAGGCGCGCGTCGACGGGCTGTACCAGTCCGCGCAGTCGACCAACCGCACCGAGACGCTCTTCATCGGCGAGCGGGTGCTGCTCAACGCCGGCATCACCGTCTCGCCCCTGTCCGACGGCCGGCTGTCGCTGACCGCCGAGCTCCGCAACCTGCTCGACACCCAGACCATGGACGTCGACGGGTACCCGCTGCCGCCTCGCGCGGCCTTCGTCACGGTGGCCTTCCAATGGGACAAGCGCTGAGTCTTTCGTTTCCCAGCGTGGAGATTGCGGCTAGTCGGCCCGCCATGCTGCGGCTTCGACTCGTCTGTGGCGCCTTCGTCGGCGCGCTCCTGCTCACCGCCTGCCCGCCGTCCGGCATCGTCTGTCGCGCGGGCACCGAGCGCTGTGGCTTGGGCTGCGCAGACCTGGCGCACGACAAGCGCAACTGCGGCGGCTGTGGCATCGCCTGCGGCGTCGGCCAGGACTGCTTCGAGGTGCCCTCCACCGGCCCCGACGCCGGCGTGACGGGAGAGTGCCGCTGCCAGGAAGGCACCGCGGCCTGCGGCGGCGAGTGTGTCGTCATTCAGTCCGACGCGCGGCACTGCGGCGGGTGCGGCATGGCCTGCGCTTCGGGGCTCGTCTGCCAGGCGGGGCAGTGCGCCCAGTCGTGCACCTTGGGCGTCACCGAGCGCTGCGGCTCCGGCTGCGTCGACACGCGCACCGACGTGCGCAACTGCGGCGGCTGCGGCGTGGCCTGCGACACCGGGCAGTCGTGCCGCGCGGGGCGCTGCACCTTCGACGTGGTGGCGGCGTGTTTGTCCACCGGCCAGTCCCGCGGGCTGTCGAGCACGGAGGCCGCGGGCGCGCTGCGGAACTTGGGCAACGCCCCTGTCGCCTTGGCGCAGGCCGGCGACACGCTGTTGGCGCTCGACGCGACGGACCGGCGGCTCTACCAGGCCGCGCTCTTCTCCACCGTGCCCAGCCAGGTGCTCGGCCAGCACGCGCGCTTCAACTCGACTGGCGCGGCGCCCAACCACGTCGTGGTGCGGCTGCCCTACGTCTTCGTCCTCAACAGCGAAGCGGCGACGCTGCAGGTGCTCAAGGTGGACGCGCCCGGCGGGCTGGTGCTCGACGCCGGCCTCGGCGGAGGGCTCGCCTTGGGCACCGTCGCCGAGCTGGCCTTCGGGGCGAACACCTACCCCGAGGTGCTGGTGCCGATTGGCGCGAACGACTTCTGGGTGCCGCTCTACGGCGGGCAGGGAGCCCAGGCCGACGCCGGCCAGAAGCTCGTGCGCGTCGACGTGACGAGCCCCGAAGCGCCGCGGTTGAGCACGGAGGTGCCGCTGGGCGGCCTGCCGCTGCCCACGTTCGATGGCGGTGAAGCGCTGCCTCGGCCGTACGCGGCTACCGCGCGCGGCGGCGTCGTCTACGTGGCGCTCAACAACCTGCGGCCTGCGTGCTCGCCCTTCTGCGACGTGGCGGGCCCTGGCGCGCTCGCGCGGTACGTGCCGGCCGATGCAGGCCTCTCGCTCATCGCGTTGGGCGCCGAGTGCCTCAACCCGGTCTGGGTGTCCGCCGAGGGTGACTGGCTCGTCGTCAGCTGCGCGGGACGGGCGGAGTACGACTCCAACTTCCTCGCGACGGCGACCTTCGGCGCCGGCCTGGCGCTGCTCGACGGCGCGGACGTGGTGCGCGGCCGCTGGACGCTGGACTGCCAGGTAGACGCGGGCTGCGTGCCCTTCACGCCCGGCCGCCTCGCGCTCAAGGGCGGGAAGCTCTACGTGTCGGACCAGAACTTCGGTCGACTCGCGGTGCTGGACGTGGCGGACGGCGGCCTGTCGGACGGAGGCCTCGTGGTGCGGCGCGGGCAGGGCGGCGCGCAACCGGCGCTCACCGTGTGCCCGCCGCAGAGCGGTTCGAACGTGTCCAACGTCGCCGACGTGCTCGTGGTGCCGTGATGGGGCTGACGGCCGTCCTCGCGCTGCTCGCCGCTGCGCCCGACTCGACGCAGTGGCTGGGGCCCAAGCCGGCAACGGAAGTCCGCCGCGTGGTGACCTTGGCGCCGTCGCTCACCGAGGCGGTGCTGGCGCTCGGAGTGGGCCAGCGGCTGGTGGCCGTCAGTCGGTACGACGAAGCGAAGGAAGTGGTTGGGCTGCCGAGGGCCGGTGGCTTCAGCGACCCGGCCGTCGAGGTGGCGGTGGCCCTCGAGCCGGACCTGATCGTCGCTCAGCACGCGCCTGGCAACCAGCAGGCCGTCGAGGCCATGGCGCGGGCGGGGCTGCCGGTGTTGGCGCTCAAGCTGACGAGCTTCGAAGACGTGCTGCGGGCGCTGACGGTGTTGGGGAAGACGCTGGGTCGCGCCGAGCAGGCCTCGCAGTTGGTCGAGCGGTTGGTGCAGGTCCGCGCGCAGGTCAGAGAGCGCGCCGTGACGCGCAAGCCCAAGCGCGTGCTCTTCGTGTACGGCTTTTCGCCGCTCATCGTCGCCGGCCCGGGCAGCTTCGCGGCGGAGTTGGTGGGCGACGTCGGCTTGGTGAACGTGGCGCAGGCGGCGCCCACTGCGTACCCGGTGTATTCGCTCGAGCGCGCCGTCGCCCTGGCGCCAGACCTCATCATCGACGCGGCGGACACACCGGACGGGCGTGACGTGGTGCGCGCGCTGCCGCCGCTGGCGAAGGCCACGTGGGTGAGCCTGCCGTCGAAGAAGCTCCTGCACCCAGGCCCGGCGTTGGCCGACGGGCTGCTCGAGCTCGAAACGCTGATCGCCGGGCCCTGACTGGTGGGCTGTCAGCCCCTCCCTCTATGCTGGCGGCGGCTATGAACGGTGACGAGCTGACGGTGAAGATCCTCCAGGGCATTCGCGAGGACATTCAGAAGGCGAACAGGGACAGCAACGAGCGCTTCGAGACCATGGACCGGCGCTTCGAGAACATGGAACGACGCTTCGAGACCATGGACCGGCGCTTCGAGTTCATCGAGACCGCCATTCGCGACATGGCTGAGCAGCTCGTACTGCTGGCGCGAGGGGTGAAGGTGGCCATCGAGGCGCGGGAGCGGTTCGAAGCGCGGGTCGACGACCACGAGGCCCGCCTCAAGGCGCTCGAGGCCCGCGCGCCGCACTGACGGACCTCTGCGCGGAGCTCCCGGAGCGCGCCTCCCGTTGCCGGGTGGAGCCACCGGGGGAGACGAGCGTGCGGTCCTCCAAGGTGCTGACGACGGCAAGCCAGCCGGCGTAGAGACCCGCCCATGGACTCGACGACCGCTCCCCTCAGCATCGGAACGCCCGGCGTCCCCTGGGGCCCCGAAGAGCGCCGAGCCTGGCGTGCCGCGCAGCTCAAGCGCCGCAGCTACGCGGACGACGTGCTGGCCGTCGTGGAGCGCCTCGCGTCCACCTTCGAGGTCCTCACCTACGGCCGACTCGATTACGGCGCTGACGGCACGTACCCGCTGGTCGCGCTCAAGAGCCGCGCGTGGAGTGACACCCTGCCGGTCGCGATGGTGACGGGCGGCGTGCACGGGTACGAGACGAGCGGTGTCCACGGCGCGCTGCGCTTCGCCGAGCGCGACGCGGGCAGCTTCGTGGGCCGGCTCAACCTGCTCATCGCCCCGTGTGTCAGCCCCTGGGCGTACGAGCGCATTCACCGGTGGAACCCCGACGCCGTCGACCCCAACCGCTCCTTCAAGCCGGACGGCGCGGCGCTCGAGGCGACGCTGCTCATGGCCGCGGTGGCGCCGTGGCGCGGTCGCTTCCTCGCGCACGTCGACCTGCACGAGACGACGGACTCCGACGAGACGGTGTTCCGCCCCGCGCTCGCCGCGCGCGACGGCAAGCCCTTCGAGCCTGGCGAAATCCCCGACGGCTTCTACCTGGTGGACGACGCCGAGAACCGGCAGCCGGGCTTTCACGAGGCCATCATCGACGCGGTCTCGCGGGTGACGCACATCGCCCCGCCCGACGCGCGGGGCTGCCTCATCGGCGAGCCGGTGCTCAGCCCTGGCGTGATTCAGTACGCGGTGCGCTCGCTTGGACTGTGTGCCGGCCTGACCGGGGCACGCTTCACCACCACCACCGAGGTGTACCCGGACAGCCCGCGCACGACGCCAGCGCAGTGCAACGAAGCGCAGGCGACGGCGGTGCGCGCCGGCTTCGAGTACGCGCTCCGTCCCGCCGCGTAGACGTGGGCGTGGTTCGAGGCCGCGGACACGCCGGACGGGCCGCCAGCGGTTCGACGTCGGCACCCGCTGATCCGTGCCCCGAGACTGCTCCGCCGACAACCCCGCGCAGAAGACGCTTTCGGTCTCCGGCGGCGCGCCGTAGACCTCGCCGCCGACGCCGTCCGTTTGCTCGAACAACAAAGGCCCCTCCGTGCGCACGCTCCGCCTGTCCGTCTTCTGTCTTCTCGGCGCCTGCGCCACCGCGCCCAAGCTCAGCACCCAGCCGCTGAAGTCGGCCGCTGACGCACCGACGACCTCGGCGCGCTGGAAGCCCAGCCCCGAGGCCGCCGCCGCGCTCGCGCAGGTCCACGCCG
>JALHOS010000062.1 GCA_022842905.1 Myxococcaceae bacterium
GAGCCGCGCTGGCAGGTGCCCGGAGCTCAGCGTCCCGCCGGCCTCGTCGAGGATCGCCAGCACGTCGCGCCCGCGCGGTGTCATGAGTGCCGTGGCGGCGCGGGTGACGTGCGGCGGCGGAGGGACCTGCGCCGCGTCGCGCGCCACGTCCTCCAGCGCCGCCGACTGGGCCAGCTCGTCCATGGTGCGACCGAGCTCGGCGCCCAGCCGCGCGACCTCGGCGCTCGCGGCGGCCTGCGCCAGCTCCGCGCGATCCTGATGCTGGCGCAGCAGCAGGGCGCTCAGATCGCGCAGCGCCAACGGCACGACGACGGCGCCCTGCAGCACGAGCAGGCCGCTGAAGGCCAACACCAACAGCCAGCGCAGGCGCATCACCCGTCGTCTCCGAGCAGCCACACCTCGTCGAGCCGGGGCAGCCCCCAGGCGTCTCGCGGCGCGCGGAGCAGCCGCTTGCTCTGCTTGAACCCCAGCCCTTCGGCGTAGAGCGGCATGACGGGGATCGCGGCGCTCGGGGTCGAGGCGCTCACACCGGCCAGCGCTCGGAACAGCTCGAGCGCGAGCGAGGGCGTCGCCGGGAGGGCGAGTGAGACGAGGCGCAGCTCCCCGGGACGGGCCTCGAGCAGCGAGTCGGAGCTCGGCGCCAGGCGCAGCGCGTAGCCCAGCGGCTGGAGCTTGACCTGGAGCCGCTCGGCCACGGCGCGGTGATCATCGGAGCGCGCGTCGAAGCGGAGCGTCAGCTCGAGCGCAGGGCGCTGCGGCGCGGGCTTGGGCGGCGTCGGGCGGACGGCGTCGCCTGGCGCGAGCTGCACGAGCGGACTTGTGGGGCCGCGCACGAAGAAGCGGATCAAATCGGCGCGGTCGAGCGTGGCGTCAAGCGCCGCGCGCAGCCCTGCGCCGTGCTCCGCGGGCAGCGCGAGCACCGTCGCAAACCGCGTCGGGGTGGCCTCGTCGGAAGGCCCGCCGAGCGACACCTGGACTCGGTCTTGGGCGAAGGCGCGCTCCGCCGCGCGCGGCTCGAGGACGTGGAGCGTGAGGCGGTCGACCCAAGGCCGACCGAGCGGGAACTCGAGGTTGGCGACGTACTTGCCCGCGCCGCCCGGGCTGAAAGGGCCCAGGGCAACATTGAAGGCCGGGTGGCAGAGCGCGTCGTGGACCTCGGCCCACGGTTGGTCGAGCGAAAGCTCCACGGCCTCACCCACGACGGCCGCGGCGCGAATGCCCTTCGCGAGCGCCGCGTAGGGCGTCTTGGCGCGCTTCACCCGGAGGATCGTCTCGGCGAGCTGCGTGGCCGTGAGCGGCGGGGCGAGAGGCGCCAGCCGCACGGTGCCGCTGGACTGGGGCGCCGCGTCGACCAACCGGCACAGCGACGTGTGAGTCAACGTGGCGATCGCCGTGTCGAGCGGCGTCGCCGGCACCGTGGCCGTCGCGGGGATCGAAGGGACGGCGACGGCGAGGCTGCCACCGACGCGCGGGCGGCCACCCGCGACCGCAGCCTGGCCAAGACCGAGGCACACGACCAACCCCGCAAGCACCCCGACGCGCCCACGGCTCACGGCGTCCCCCTTCGCAGCAGGACCAGCTCGCCAGAGCCGTTGTCGTGCCACACGCCGAGCACCACGAAGCCGCCGACCGTCGCGTCCTCGCCAGCGCTCGCCAGCACCGCGCGCCCGCGCGTCAACGCGCCCTGCCAGCTGGCCTTGAGCTCGAGGCTCGATGCCCCTCGCGCGGCCGCGCCTTCCGCTTCGAGCAACGGAAGCACGCGGACCACGTCACCGTCCCCCCGCGCCCTCGTCGAGGTCGCCACCACGCTCGTCGGCTGACCGGCGCCGAAGTTCGCCAAGGCGCTCCCGCAGCCGACTGCGCCGAGCGTGCCGCCGCCCACGCCCTGCGCGCGGACGAAGCGGGCGCTGCCGTCCGTCGTCGTCACCAGCGCCGCGCCCTCGAGCGCGCTGAGGGACTGTGCGCCCCTGGGCAGCTCATACGTTCGGCCCCACAGCCGGAGCGATGGTTCGAACGCCGCGAGCGCTGGCGTGAGGCTGACGGGCAGCGCGGTCGGCTCGACGAGGCTTCGCGAGGTGAGGGCGCCGCCGCTCCAGGCGAACGCTTCGGGTTGCGCTCGGCGGCCGGACCAGACGAGCAGGCGATCTCCCTGGAAGACGACGAGCCCGAACGGCTCCCGCGTGGGGGTCGGAGACTTCGGGGCGACCAGCGCGGCCTGGGCCTTCAGCTTGCCGCTCGCGTCGAAGAGCCACACCGCGTCGTCGAACAGCACGGCGAGCTCGACGCGGCCGTCTTGCTCGAGATCGCCCGTCGCCAGCGCTGCGGGCCTGCGGGGCAGGGCGGCGAGGCTCACCAGCTCGAGCGTCAACACGCCGGCGTCGGTCTCCACCAGTCCAGCGTCGGCGGCGAGCGGCTGCGGGGTGAGGGCGACGCTGCCGGCCAGCGTTCGGACCGCCTCGTCGGCCACCGTGCGCTCGGCGATCACCACCGCGCCGCTCGATCGAGACGGGAGCTTCCCCGACCAGAAGTTCTGCCAGGTGCTGAACGCGTCGCCGCGGACGACGAGCGCCGCGCCGTCGCAGCTCGCCTCGAGGCGCACCAGCGATCGAAGCCCCGCGTCCCGCGCCGCACGCTCAGCGGAGTCTCCGAGGCTCGCCGACAGTACGACGGGGCTCTGCTTGGCGTCGGCCAAGAGCGAAGCGAGGAGCGAGGCGTAGGCGTCGGCCAGCGGCTTGGGGCCGGTGACGAACAGGCCGATCGGCGCCTCCAGCGGGCGGAGGGTGGTCGCCACGGCCCGCGTGGACTCGTCGAGCGAGCCTGCGGGCGCGGCCGCGAGCAGGGTGATGGCGAGGAGCGCGGTCACCGGGAATCGTGGAGGAGGAACTCGTTGGGGTCGACGGCACCCGGCGCGTGCGCGGCTTCGGACGGCTCGGTGCCCGCGACGAACGTCTCGAGGCGCCCGGGCAGGGCCTGGCCCGCGAGCCGACCGGTGGACGGATCCACCCGCGCTTGCACGACGCCTTCGGGCAGCGGGAAGTCGCGCACGGGCAGCCCTTGATGCGCGCGCTTCATGAAGTTGAGCCACAGCGGCAGGGCGGCCTTGCCTCCCGTCTCGAGCGTGCCGATCGGCGTGTGATCGTCTCGCCCGACCCAGGCGGTGGCGACGAAGTCCATGGTGTACCCGCTGAACCACGCGTCTCGGTACTCCTGCGCGGTGCCCGTCTTCCCGGCGGCGGGCCGGCCCAGCTCTTGGACCTGCGTCGCGGTGCCCTCTTCGACCACGCTGCGCATGAGCGACGTGACGACCGCCGCGACGGGCGCGGGAATGCGCGGCTCCGGAGCGGGGCGGTGCTCCTCGAGGATCTTCCCGGTCGCGTCGCGCACCTGGGTGATGATCTGCGGCTCCGCCCACTGCCCGTCGGCGCGGAGCGTCGTGTACGCGTTCGCTTCTTCGAGCACGGTGACCTCGCCGGTGCCCAGCGCCAGGGTGAGGTTCTGGGGCAGCTCCGAGGCGATCCCCGCGCGCCGGGCGAAGTCGATCACCACCTCGGGGCCCAGCGCTTCGATGAGGCGCACCGACACGGTGTTCTTCGACTTGGTCAGCGCCGCGCGCAGCGTGATGGGCCCTTCGAACGCGCCCTTCTCGAAGTTCTGCGGCTTCCACAGCTTGTTGGTCCACGGGTCGCGAATGGCTTCGGGCGCGTCGTTGATCTGCGTGAGCGGCGTGAAGCGCCCGCTCTCGATCGCCGCGGCGTAGAGGAACGGCTTGAACGAGCTGCCCGGCTGCCGCTTGGCCTGCGTCGCGCGGTTGAACGAGCTGTCTGCGAAGTCGTAGCCGCCCACCATGGCCAGCACCGCGCGCGTCTCGGGGTCGATCACGACGAGCGCACCTTGCACGTCCGGCACCTGCGCGAGGCTCGCGGCGAGCTTCTCCGACGCCGGCAGCGCCGCGCCGAGCCGCACCCGCACCAGATCGCCCACAGCCACGACGTCGGACAGCTTCGTCGGCGCCGGCCCGAGCTTCCCGCCGCTCTTCCGTCGCGCCCACTGCGTGGACTTGAAGTCGAGCTGCGCCTTCACGCCGACCAGATCGATCGTCGCCGTGCCCACCTTGTCGTCCACCACCTCGGCGAGCCCCACCACCTCCAGCCCGTCGGCCAAGGGACGCACGGACACCGCGCGGGCCAGGCGCCGCTCGGAGGAGTCGTCATCGGCCGGCGCCTCGGCGTCGACGACGTCGTCGCGCTCGTGCCGCGGGTCGGCGTCGGGATCGTTCTGCGGCGGCTCCAGCGTCTTGAGGGCCTCGAGATCGACGACGAGCCGCTCGTCGGGGCGGCGCTTGCCGGCCTCCGCGAGGCGCGCCTCGAGGAACGGTCGCAGCGTGGCGAAGCGCTCGAGCGGCACCTGGCCGGTCGGCCCGCGGTAGCCCTGCCGGCGATCGACGGCTTCGAGGCCTTCGCGCACCGCCTTTTCAGCGTGAGCTTGCAGCACCGGATCCATGGCGATCTGCACCCGCAGCCCGCCGCGCTGGACCTGCCCTTCGCCGTAGCGCTGCACGAGCGCCTTGCGCACCTCTTCAGCGTACGACTGGCCCACCGGCGTCGGCGGCGGGCGTGGCCCCAGCACGATGGGGCGCTCGATCGCGGCTTCGGCGTCGGCTTGGGGGACGAAGCCCTTCTTCCACGCCTGCGTGAGCACGTAGCGCTGCCGCTTCTTCGCGCGGACGATGTTGGTGACCGGGTTGATGCGGTGCGGAGACTGGACCGTGCCGGCGATGACGGCGGCTTCGTCCAGGTTCAGCTCCTTGGCGTGCTTGCCGAAGTAGAAGAGCGCCGCCTCTTCGACGCCGTAGCGCCGCTGCCCGTAATAAATGGTGTTGACGTAGAGGTTGAGGATCTCGTCCTTGCTCAGCGCGGCCTCCATGCGCGGCGTGAGGATCCACTCGCGGATCTTCCGCGCCAGGGTGCGCTCCTGGCTCAGGAGGATGTTGCGGCAGGCCTGCTGGCTGATCGTGGACGCTCCGGACTTGAGGCTGCCGGGGATCAGGTTCTTCACCGCCGAGCGGGCGATGCCGAGGAAGTCGAGGCCGCCGTGTTGGTAGAAGTCCGCGTCTTCGGCCGCGAGGAAGACCTCGCGCACGTGCTTGGGCGCCTCGCGCAGGTCCACCCAGGTCCGGCGCTCCGCGTAGAACTCCGCGCAGACCTTCCCGTCCTTGCAGAGCACCTTCGTCACCTGCGCGGGCCGCCAGGTCTTCAGCTCGTCGACGCTGGGGAGATCGCGCTCGTAGTAGCGGTACGCGCCGTACGCCGTGGCCAGGCCAGCCAGCGCGAGCACCACGCCGAGCACCACCAGCCGCTTGAACCACCGCACCAGGCGCTGCCGCCACGTCATCGCGTGTCGGACTGTAGCCGCGGCGCGGCCCAAGTGTGGTCCGTCGATGAGCAGCGGCAGGGGGCGGCGCATGGGACGTTACGGCTCGACGGAAGAGACGGAGTCAGCGGCGTCCGGCGTGGGCTCGTCGACGGGGGCCACGTCGGACGGCGGCGCGTCGATCATCGCCTTGGCCAGGCGGCCCACGTTGATGCGTGCCTTGACGTACTTGGGGGACAGATCCATCGCGTGCTGGAAGGCGACCAGCGCTTCGTCCTTCCGGCCGGTGCGCTCGAGCGCGACGCCGAGGTTGTTGTGGACCGACGCGGCGGCTGGGAGCGCCTCGGCGGCCAGCGTCAGCGCGTCGACCGCGTCTTCGTTCCGGTTCGCGCGCAGGTACGCGAAGCCCAGGTTGTTCAGCGCCCACGCGTGCGAGGGAGACAGCTCGACGGTGCGCTCGAAGCTGGTGATGGCGCCCTGGAGCTCTCCCATGGCGAGCTGCGCCAGGCCGACGGTGTGGAGCGCCTCGACGTGCTCGGGATCTCGCTCGAGCGCGGCCCGCGCAGCCATCACGGCCCCCGCGTAGTCCTTGAGCGCGTGGAGCTGGCGGGCCTGGGCGACGAGCGGCGTCGTGTCGTCGGGCCGCAGGGCGGCGAGGCGGCCGAAGGCCTCGGCGGCGAGCGCGTGGTTCTTGCGCTGCTTGGCGAGCGTCGCGACGATCTCCAGCGCGTCTTCGTCGTGCGCGTCGGCGGACAGCGCGCGGCGGGCTTCGGTCAGCGCGCCCTTGACGTCGCCCAGCGCTCGCAGCGAACGCGCTCGGCCGAGGTGATCGACGCCCGGCGTCTCGGACGGCAGCGCGAGTGGATCGACGGCTCCGGCGTCGCGTGGCGCGGCGGCGACGAGGATTGGGCTTGGGGCCGGTGGCGGCGCGCTGGTGACGATCGCCGGAGGAGGCGAGGGCGGCTTCGCGGCGACGCGCGGCGGATTAGACTGGCACTGGGTGAACAGGAGGGCGGCGGAGACGGTGGCGAGGAGCTTCTTCATGATGGCGTTCGTGGCTTTCGGGTGTGGGCGCGTGGGCGCGCCGAGGGGAGCCAGAGCGACCGGCGTGCCAAGGTCGCAAGTGGGCGAGACGGCGAGGGTTGGGCGGGCTTGCGTGGCTCGCTGACCACGGCTTGGACCGCCCCGCGTGGGCGTCCTTCAAGGAGGCGATGTGATGGGCGACGAGGCGCAGGTGATCAGCTTTGAATTGACCAAGCCGCAGCTGGCGCTGCTCAAGAAGCTCGACTTCCCGACGTCCCAGGACCTGCTCGCGTCGGCGGTCGCGACGGAGCGCGGCTGGTTCGAGCTGACCGGGACACGGCTCGAGCTCGAGTCGCTGGTCGGCTGGGTCGCCGGCGAGGCAAACCACAGCCGGGCGGGGCCCAAGCAGGACACGTTGATGGAGATCGCCGACGAGCTGGAGGCGTCGCTGGCGGGGGCGGCGTGGCGCTGAGCTCGCGCAACTCCGGCTTGCGCTGAGGTTCGCGCTCGCCATGATTCGGGCCTCACTCGTTGGGGGAGGTTCACATGGCAGCGAAGAAGAAGACGGCGAGCGCGTCCGACGGCCTGTTGGACGCGGCGTTGAAGTTGAGCCCGAAAGAGAAGGTGCAGCTGTCGTTCGATCCGTTGATCGCGAAGAACGCGTGCAAGCGCGGGCTCGCGGTGATCGACGATCACGAGAAGGTGCTCAAGGCGAAGCACCCAGGCTTCGACTTGGCCGAGCTGCGCGCGCTCCCGGAGCTGTGCGATCGGACCCAGGCCGCGCGGCGGGCGGCGGTGCAGGCGCGCAAGCCGGGCGGAGACGTGGGCGAGCTGCTGGCGTCGGCCCTGTCGTGGCGGCGGCGCTTGATGGGGCTGGCGCAGTCGCTGGCCGAGAAGGGCGGTGCCATCGACCCTCGTGAGCTGCGGCGGATCGAGGCGGGGAAGGGCGCGACGGACAACGTCCAGGACGTGCTCGATCTGCTCGCGCTGCTCGCGCCCGTCGAGGCGGTGGTGCGCGCGGCGCACGGCCAGACCGCGCTGGCTGACGCGCGCGCCGCGGCGAGTGCGGCGATCGAGGGGCTGGGTGGGTCCGTCGCGGAGACGAAGGAGAGTCGGTCGGCGGTGGATCTGCGCGACCGCTACGCCTCGCTGGTGGTGGCGCGACACGATCGCCTCCGCGCGGCGGTGGCGGCAGTGGCCGGCTACCGCGCGGCCGCGGCGCTGGTCCCGCCGCTGTACGATCCTTCGGCAGCGCCGAAGGCCGACGAGCCGAAGGAAGGCTGACGCGCCGGACCCGCGAGGGGCGTCGGCGGGGCACCCGTTCCCTCCGCGAGGGGTGCCCACCCCTTCACGGGGCGAAGCGCTCGGTCGGGGAGGGGGGCGTGACCTGGCCGTGGGCGAGCGGCTGGGTCGAAGCGGGGACGCGCTCGGCGCTCGACGGCCACGCGGGAGCGCCGCCGCCTCGAGAGGAACGGCGAGCCGTCACAGGCCGCGCAGGCGGTCGAGGAAGCGCTTCGCCCAGGGCTCTGTCTCGAGCCGCGCTGGGTCGAGCTTGCCGAGGATCGGGAACGTGTCGCGGCCTTTGTCGTAGCCGGCCTTGGGGGTGGCGCGCACCGCGTGGCTGAGCGCGCTCGCCGTTTCCTGCGGGGCAAGCCGCTCGGGCGCAGAGGGCAGGCCGCCGGTCTGGATCTTCGGTCCGAAGTGGCTCCGCAGCGCGGCGTGATCTCTGAGCAGCCACGCCTCGGTCGAGCGGACCATGAATTGGAGATGCTCGTCCTCGGCGCGGTTTGGACGTTGCCACTTGTCGTGCTGTTTCACGTGCTCCCAAGGGCCACCTGTTGGGGCGTGCTCACTGTCCACGAGGAGCAGGACGGCTTCGCCCTTCGCCAGCGCGTCTTCGAAGTCCTTGAAGGCCTCGTTGCGACTGCCGGCGGCTCGCGTTCGCGGCATTCGACCCTTCAGGCCCAACGCGACGTAGAGCCGCGCGAAGGCCTCGCGCACCGCCGGGCCGCTGTTCGTGCCTCCCTCGACGATGACGATGGCGCTCACCAGCGCACGCCTCCTACGTGCCCCCGCAGCCACAGCTCACCGAGCTGGTAGCGCTCGAGGTACGGACCTACCTCGTTGGCGCTCAGCCGGCGAAACGCGGTGCGGCCGTCGTGGCGCTCGCAGACGACGATCGCCTCTGGCCGCTCCTTCAGTGCGCTGACGAGCACTTCCGAGTGGGTGGTGACGACGAGCTGCGTGCGTTCGGACGCCGCGACCAGGTGGCGCGCGAGGGAGTTGATGAGATCGGGGTGCAGTCCGAGCTCAGGCTCTTCGATGGTGATGAGCGGGGGCGGGGTCGGGTCGAGGAGGATCGTCAGCAGCGCGAGGTACCGCAGCGTGCCGTCGGAGAGGCGCGACGCGGCGATCGAGCGCGCGGGGCCTTCGTGGAGGTAGAGCGTGAGTCGTCCACCTTCAGGGACGATCTCGAGGTCAGTGAACGCCTCGCCGATCTCAGTTAGCCCCGAGAGCAGCGCCTGCTTGGCGGCGGGGTCGCGCTTGAAGGCGGCGAGGCGGGCGGGGAGGTTGTCGAGCGACGGCTCGAGGCGGTCGGTGCGGGCGTCGGCGCCACACGGGGAACGGAGGGCGCTGGTGGGGCCGACCGGCCAAGAGCGGTACTGGCGGATCCCTTCGAGCGCCTCGGCGAATCGGGTGAGTGTTGGGTAGCTGCGCGCGCTGCGCCTGACGGCAGTGATTGATCGTTGCGAGTGCAGCTCGCTGTGGAGCACGACCTCGGCATACGTCTGGCCGTCGGCGGCGGTTGCTTGCAGGAATCCTCCTCCTGCGGCGACGTCTGGGTGGTTGCGCCGATACGGGGCGAGTTCCCCTCCGCCTGGCTGCTCCGCGGAGGCTCCTGGGGAATGCGTTCCGAGCGACTCGTCCAGCACTCGCCAGGTTGACTGGCCGTCGCGTGCGAGCGCCAAGCGGTAGTCCACCGTCTTGGGTGTGCCACCGGGGACCAGCAAGTTGGTCTGAGCTTCCACTGCGAAGTAGTCCGCCGCGCCGGGCCCCTTCCAGAGCAAGTCGTGCATGCCCCCAAGCGAGCGGACGGCGGCCGCGAGGTCGGAGGGCGCTGCCGCGAGCAGCCCAATCAGCTCGAGCACGTTCGACTTCCCGCTGCCGTTCGGGCCAATGAGGACGTTCAGGCGCTCCAACGGCAGCGTCACGCGTTCAGGTCCAAACGACAGCGCGTTCATGAACGTCAGCTGAGAGAACAGAGGCGGTTCGGGCGCCATGCCTGCGGCGTATCAGATTCCCGCGAGCCGCGCGCCAGGTGGCGGCGTGGTGTCCGCCCCATGGCGTGCCCGGCGATGCACCTTCGAAATCACCTCCCACATGGTGATGACTTGACTGGGTTGTCGCGGCGGGTGCGCGTTTGTCCCGTCCCGGTCGCCGCCGTGCCCCCCGGTCGATCGCGCGCCAAAGGGGCCACACCGGTGCTATCGGCACGCCCCCATGAGCACCGAACTCGATCGTGAGATCGCCCGGCGGCGGACCTTCGCCATCATCTCCCACCCCGACGCGGGCAAGACCACGCTCACCGAGAAGCTGCTGCTCTACGGCGGCGCGATTCACTTGGCCGGCAGCGTCAAGGCCCGCCGCGCCAAGCGCTACGCCACCAGCGACTGGATGGCGATCGAGAAGGAGCGCGGCATCTCCGTCACCTCGTCGGTCCTCCAGTTCTCCTACCGCGACCACGCGGTGAACCTGCTCGACACCCCGGGCCACCAGGACTTCTCCGAAGATACCTACCGCACGCTGTCGGCGGCGGACGCGGCGGTCATGCTCATTGACGCGGCCAAGGGCGTCGAGCCGCAGACCATCAAGCTCTTCAAGGTCTGCCGGCTGCGCGGCATTCCGATCTTCACGTTCGCCAACAAGCTCGACCGCTACGGCCGCGCGCCGTTGGAGCTCATGGACGAGCTCGAGCAGGTGCTCGGCATTCGCGCGTACCCCATGAACTGGCCCATCGGCTCCGGGCCCGACTTTCGCGGCGTGTACGATCGCAAGAGCAAACACGTGCACGTCTTCACTGCCGAAGGCCGCCACGGCGAGACCGAAGTGCAGGAGCGGCTCGTGCCGTGGGACTCCGACGAGATGCGCGGCATGCTCAGCCAGTCCGAGCGCGAGAAGGTGAGCGAGGACATCGAGCTGCTCGACATTGGTGGCGACGAGTTCAGCCTGGACAAGGTGCGCCAAGGCCAGCTGTCGCCCATGTTCTTCGGCTCGGCGATGACGAACTTCGGCGTGCGACCGTTCTTGGACGCGTTCCTGGAGCTGGCGCCGCCGCCGTCGGGCCGAGAGTCGTCCAAGGGCTTCATCGAGCCGACGCGCGAGAAGTTCGCCGGCTTCGTGTTCAAGATCCAAGCGAACATGGACCCCTCACACCGCGACCGCGTGGCCTTCCTGCGCGTCGTGTCCGGTCGCTACGACAAGGGTATGAGCGCGTTCCACACGCGGCTGGAGAAGTCGGTGCGGCTGGCCAAGCCGACGCAGTTCATGGCGTCGGAGCGCACCAGCATCGACGACGCGTGGCCCGGAGACGTGATCGGCCTGTTCGACCCCGGCCAGTACCGCATCGGCGACACGCTGGTCGACGGCGACACCTTCGACTTCGAGTGTGTGCCGCGCTTCTCGCCGGAGCACTTCGCGATCGTCCGCTCGAAGGACCCGATGAAGCGCAAGCAGATGGAGAAGGGCCTCGAGCAGCTCGCTGAAGAAGGGACGATTCAGATCTTCCAGCAGCTGCAGATGGGCATGAAAGACCCCATCGTCGGCGTCGTCGGTCAGCTCCAGTTCGAAGTGCTCCAGTACCGCATCGAGCACGAGTACGGCGCCAACATCCTCGTCGACAAGCTGCCCTACGCCCACGCGCGGTGGGTGGTGGGCCCCAAGTTCGACGCGAAGGCCTTCGACTGGGAAGGGAACCGGCAGACGGTGCAGGACCGCGACGGCTCACCGCTGGTGCTCTTCCGCGACGAGTGGGCCATGCACCACGCGCTCGAGAAGCACCCGGAGCTGACGTTCCTGGCCCACGCTCCGCAGCTCAAGGCCAGCTCCGTCATCGTCTCCCACTGAAGACACACCCGTCCCCAGGAGCCGACGCGGCCGTTGGCTTCGAGCCTGCGGAGCGTGGCGGGTCCTGCTGGCGGCGCGCCACGCCGTTCGTCCACTTCAGCGAGGCGTCAGTTGTTCCGCCAGCGCCCGCATTCCATCGACGGTGGTGAAGACGCCGACGACCTTGTTGGCCTCCAGCACCACCGCCGACCCGAGCTTGTGCTCGGCCATGTGCAGCGCCGCCGTCCGCAGCGGCGTTCCTGGTGCGACCGTGTAGGGGGCCTGGGACATGGCCTCCTCGACGCTGACGTCTTCGGGCTTCGCGTCGCTCAACGACTCCACCAACTGCACGTCGCGGTCGCTGAGCAGCCCGACGAGCTCACCGCGATCCAGCACCGGCAGGTGGCGAATCGAAAACGCACGCATCATGTTCTTCGCGTCGGCCAACGTCAGGCCCACGCCGATCGAGTGCGGCGCCTTCGTCATGTAGTCCTGCACCAGAACGGTCTTGCTCATGGTGAAGGCGAAGGTGAGCAACGCGCAGGCCACCGCGGGCCCGTGCAAACGCGCGATTCGGCCGGGCCTTTCGTGGGCGCGGGGGCGCGGTGGCGAAAAAGCTGCGGCGAGCGGCGGCGCACGGCGGAAAAAACCGCGCCCCTTGGCGAAGCGCCTCAGCCGAACAGCGGTTGGATCTGCCGCACCAGCGCGACGTCCACCGGCTCGAGCGTGATCGCTCCGGCGACGACGGCCGCCTCGGCGCTCGAGAGCCCCAGCGCGAGGCTGCTGAGCGTCGTCGAGGACAGCGTGAGCTTGAGCTTGGGCGCGCCGATGAGTCCGGCGCGCACCCAGTCGTCGTCCTTGCGCAGGTCCACGGTCCATTGACCTGGATCGTCGCCGGACACGTCGAGGTGGAGCACGCCGTCGAAGCGCCGCAGCTCGGCGTTGGCGCGCAGGCGCTTGCTGAAGTCGAACTCCACGATCTTCGCGCTGCCACGCACCTTCTTCCGGCCCACCGTCTTCTTCCCGATCGTCTTGGCGGGCTTCTCGGCCGCGTCGCTCGGCTCGTCGTCCGGGGTTTCGTCCTCGGGCTCGGCTTCGGCTCCGGCGGACGGCGGGGCTTCTGGGCTGGGCGACGGCACGTCGTCCTTGCCGAAGTACTTCTTGCGGAACTGCTCGAAGCGCTCGCGCGAGAAGAGGGACGACGCTTCGTCCTTGGCGGACTCGTAGACCTTGCTCAGCTGCTCCTTCGTCACGCCGGGCGAGCGGAAGTACTCCATCGCCACGCGGCCGATCGCCCAGTTCGCCGCGAAGGCCGCCGGCACTGTGAGCAGCGCGCCGACGACCGGCAGCAGCGCCTTGATTCCCTGGCGCGCCAACAGGCTGACCCCCGCGGTGGTGCCCAGCTCGAAGATGAGATCCTTCGACTCGGCCTGCGTCAGCCGGCGGCCGTAGATGTGGCCGATGGTGACGACCATGGCGGACTGCACGGGCAGCATGAGCACCGCGTCGCTGAAGGGGATCGGCGAGACCGCCACCACCGCGCAGGCGTAGGAACCCATGTTGACCACTTCGCGCGCGGTCTTGTCCCGTTCCTCCGGGGTGGCCTGCGTGAAGTCCTTCTTCCGAACGTCTTCGAGCGTGTCGAGCCAGGACATGAGCGGGGAGCAGCGTAAGACCACAACGGCCGGGGCGACAGTTCCCCCGCTTGGTTTCAGCGGCTGACGTGGACTTCGCGGCCCCAGTGCGCGTTCTCCCGCAGCTTCAGCCCCTGCTCCTTGACCTGCCGGGCCGTGTGCGGGCCCACCCAGAAGCCCTTGGGGTGCGACTTGCGGAACGTCTTGTGGACCCAGGCTTCGAGCTCGAGGAAGCGCGCGCGGAACCGTTCGGGGGCGGCGTCGCGGCGGCCGGTCTGCGACGTCACGTCGAGCTCGGCCCACAGCTGCCCGCTCACCAGCTCACCGTCCTCGTTGCGCTGGCAGCGTTCCCAGAAGATGACCGGCGAGCGGACCTCGTCGATGCGCAGGCTGCCCTTGTCCTTGCCTCGCTTGAGCGGGTCGACGAGCGCGGGGCCGATGTCGCTGGCCACCAGGTACACGTCTTCTTCGGGGAGCTGGTCGAACGTGCTCAGCGAGAGCCGAAACGTCTTCCAGTCCTTGGGCACCCGCCGCGGGTACACGTCGAAGACGCTGCGCTCGAGGAAGCGCACCAGCGCCTGCTCGTCTTCCTTCACCAAGAGCGTGAGGATCTGGTTGGCCATGGTCGTGGGCGAAGGCGCTTAGCGCACCTTCATGCGCTTGGGCGGTCGACTACGGCTAACGTCGCGCGCCGCCATGAGGACCGAGCTGATTCAACGGATGCAGGAGCTTCGCGATCTCGCCGCGCTGGTCGAGCTCGCGCAGTGGGATCAAGACACGTACATGCCGAAGAAGGGCGCTGAAGGTCGCGGCGCGGCGCTCGGCACGCTCAAGAGCCTGTACCACCAGCGGCTGGTCGACCCGTACCTGGGCGACTGGCTCGACGCGGCGGACGCGCAGGGCTTCGACGAAGAGGCCATGGTGCGCGTGCTGCGCCGTGAACGCGCCCAGGCGACCCGCGTGCCTGAGCGGCTCGTGCGCGCCCTCGCGGAAGCGGGGACTGCGGGCTTGAGCGCCTGGAAGCGCGCCCGAGACGAGCAGCGCGTGGCCACCTTCGCGCCCGCTCTCGAGGCGATCGTTCGGCTGCGGCGCGAGTACGCCGACGCGCTCGGGAGCGGGACCGAGCGGTACGATGCACTGCTGGACGTGTACGAGCCGGGCATGCGCTCGGCGCGGCTGGCGCCGGTGTTCGCCGAGCTCCAGACGGTGCTGGTGCCGCTGGTGCAGGCCATCGAAGCGCGCCCGCCGCCGGTCGACGTCTTCGGCGGCAAGGTGTGGGCCGACGCGGCGCAGTGGGCCTTCACGATGGAGCTGCTGCCGGCCGTCGGGTTCGATCTCGACGCCGGTCGCCAAGATCGATCGGTGCACCCGTTCAGCAGCGGGCAGAGCGTGGGCGACGTGCGGCTGACGACGCGGGTGTCCCTCGACACGCCGCTGCCGGCGATCTTCGGGACGCTGCACGAGGCCGGACATGGCCTGTTCGAACAGGGCTTCGCGCCCAAGGACTTCCGAACCGTGCTGGCTCAGTCGCCGTCGCTCGGCCTGCATGAGTCGCAGTCGAGGCTCTGGGAGAACGTGGTGGGCCGCTCGCTGCCGTTCTGGAAGCACCACCTGCCGCGGCTTCGCCGACACTTTCCCAGCGAGCTGGCCGGGGTCGACGCCGAGACGTTCTGGAAGGCCGTCAACCGCGTCCAGCGCACCTTCATTCGCGTGGAGGCCGACGAGGTCACGTACAACCTGCACGTCATTCTGCGCTTCGAGATCGAGCGGGCGCTGTTGCGCGGCGATCTGGACGTGAAGGACGTCGAGGCGGCGTGGAACGACAAGACCAAGGTGCTGCTGGGGTTGACCGTGCAGCGGCCGACGGACGGGGTGCTGCAGGACGTGCACTGGGCGTGGGGCGACTTCGGGTACTTCCCGACGTACACGCTGGGCAACCTCTACGGGGCGTCGCTGTTCTCGGCGGCGCAGCGCGCCCTGCCTTCGCTGTGGGCCGACGTGGAGCGCGGCGACTGCGGCGTGCTCCTGCGCTGGCTTCGGGCCAGTGTGCACCACGCGGGGTATCGCTGGTCGACCGAAGCGCTGATGGAGCGGGTCACCGGCCGAGGGCTCGTCGTCGAGGACTTCGCGAGCTACGTGCGGCAGAAGTACAGCGTGCTGTACCGGCTGTGAGTGGGCCTTCGAGACCGGCGGGGGCGGAGGGACCGGCGATCGTGTTCCTCCGCTCGGTGCGGTGAGGTCGAGCAACTGGTCGCCGGCTCTCGGCTTCGAGCGTTGCGGCGGACCGCTGCATGGGCTCCGCCGCGCGGCACGAGACGGCAGCTCCGACGCGCCGCGCAGCCTCGTCGGTTCCCCGACACCCAGTCAGAGCGCCGCGCCCGGTCGGCTTCGAGGGCGCGGCCTTCAGTGCATCGTGCGCGTGGCGTCAGCGGCGCCGTCGGCGCGGGCGCTCTTCCTTGGGGACCACCTCGTCAACCGCTTTGGTCGCACCCTCAACGGCCTTCGCGGCCTCTTCAGCCACGCGCTCTGCCTCCGCTTCGAGCGCCTCGTCGAGTGGCATGTTGGCTGGCGGCAGGTCCGGCGGCGCTGGGGCGGTAGGCGCTTCTGCTTCGGGCGCGTCGACCGCGGGCGCAGGCGGCGGGCGCCTCGGCGGGCGTCGTCCACCGGGCATCGGACCGTCGGGTTGCTGAGAGGGGTCGTCGTTGGCCTGGCCCGCCGCACCAATCACCGCCGTGCAGACGCAGCAGCCCGTCAGCAGGCCGATGACCCCCAGCACGATCAGCAGCACCTTCGTCGCGCTGGTGCGACCGGGAGGCGCGGGTGCGGCCGGCGCAGGTGGTGCGCTTCCGTGCAGCGCCGCCGGAGGTGCCAACGGCATGGGTGGCAGGGCTGAAGGGGCGGGTACCGGCGCTGGCGCTCCGGGAGGACCGCTGGTGCTCGCCGGCGCCGCCGGGTGGCTCAGTCCGGCGGGCGGCGCGGTTTGGCTGTGGGGCTGAGCTGCGCTGAACGGCGTGACCTGGGCGCGCACCGGCGCCGACGTCTTGCCGTGGAGCATGGACGGCGTGTCCATGCCGGGAGCGGGGGCGCAAGGCACGCCGGGCGGCACGGGTGCTGAGGGCGCCGGCACGTTGCGCGCAGGCAGCCCCAGCGCCGCGCGCAGCGCGTGCTGGAACTCGAGCGCGCTGGCCCACCGCTTCTCCTTCTCCTTCGCCAGGCCGACCATGATCGCTTGAGCGAGCGCAGGCGGCAGCGTGGGAGAAACCTGAAGGAGCGGCGGTGGAGCCTCCGTCTTCACTTTGACGATCAGCGCCGCGTAGCTGTCGGCTTCGAAGGGCAGCCGGCCGGACAAGAGCTCGTACAGCATGACGGCCACGGAATAGAGGTCGGCTCGTGCGTCGACGTTTCGCGCGTCGAAGAACTGCTCCGGCGCCATGTAGGACGGCGTGCCCATGGCCATGCCGGTGACCGTCAGGCCGCTCGTCGCGCCGTCGCCGTGCATCTTGCTGATGCCGAAGTCGAGCAGGCGGATCACGTCCCGCTCCACGCCCTGCTCGTCGACCCGGCGCGACACGAACACGTTCGCCGGCTTCATGTCTCGGTGGACGATTCCCTTGCCGTGCGCGGCGCCCAGGCCGTCGAGCACCTGCCCGACGATCAACACCAGGCGGGTGGGCGCCAGCGGACCGCTGCGGTGCGCGAGCTCTCGCAGGTCGCACCCGTCGAGCAGCTCCATGGCCAGAAAGGCCTGCCCGCTGGGCTGTGCGACGCCGGCGTCGAGCACCCGGACGATGTGCTCGCTGCCCACGGCCGCCGCGGCCTTGGCTTCACGCAGGAAGCGCTCGACGATCGTCGGGTCCGAGCTGACCGTGGGCTTGAGCACCTTGAGCGCGACGCGCGCGTCCGTGTGCTGGTGGACGGCCCGGTACACCGCGCCGAAGCCGCCCGCACCGAGCAGCCCTTCGACCAGGTAGCGATCCAGTCGCTGGCCAATGAGACCGGGCGCCGCGAGGGAGTCGTGAGTCACGGGACAGACCGCCGTCCCCGCTGGATGCTCCTGCCCGCAGTGCCCGCAGCGTGTCATGCGCGGGGGCGGACACTAAACCAACCCGGGTCACGGACCCTGTACTAAGCGCGCTCCCTCGCGCCCATGACCCAAGCCGCCGCGCCACCGTCCGACGTGAAGATCCCGTGGGCCCACGTGCTGGTCGTCGCGGCGCTCGCGTCGATCCACGCGCTGTGGAAGCTGGGGCGGCTGCACCCGGACGAAGTGTTTCAAATGCTCGAGCCGGCCGTGTGGAAGCTCTACGGCTACGGCACCCGGGCGTGGGAATGGGATCCGAACCCGCCCGGCGGCATTCGCAACTGGGCGTTCCCCGGCATCGTCATGGGCTGCCTCAAGCTCGCCGACGCGCTGGGTTGGAAAGACGTCATGGCGCGGCGGGCGCTCATCGAAGTGCCTCAGTACGCGCTCCACGTCGCGTTCCTGTGGGCGGTGTTCCGCTTCTCGGCGCGGCGGGTCGAGCGAAGCCTGGCGATCGCGTGCGTCTGGCTCGTCGGGCTGTACGGGCCGGTGTTGTGGTTCCAGGGTCGCACCGTCACCGAAGCCTTGGCCATGCCGTTCCTGGTGATCGCCCTGGAGCGGCTCGACGCGCGTGAGCCCGGCTTCAAGGCGGCGGCCGTCGCGGGGCTGTGCTTGGGCTTCGCGCAGGTGTTCCGCTACGGCTCGGCGGCGGCGATCCTGTTCGCGCTGGTCTGGCTGGCCGTGGAGCGCCGGTGGAAGGACCTGCTGGTCGTCATCGCCGGAGGCGCGGTCGTCGCGGCGGGCTTGGCGGCGCTCGACCTGGCCACCTGGGGCTTCCTCACGCTGCCGCGCTACCTCGACTTCAACCTGCGCTCCGGCCAAGCCCAGGCGAACTTCGGGGAGTCGCCGCCGTGGTGGTACGTGCTGCGCTTCCTGCTCGCGCCGTGGGCGGCGGTCGGGTTGGCGCTGTGGCGGTGGGACAAGGCCGCGCGCGCGTGGGGCATGGCCTTCGTCGCGGTCGGTTACCTGGTGGCGATCAGCGCGACGCCGCACAAAGAAGGCCGCTTCCTGTACCCGACGCTGGTGTTGTTGACGATCGCCGGCACCCCCGCGTTCGTGCGCTGGGCCAAGGGCGCGCTCGAGGACGCGGCAGCGCTGTGGAAGCGCGCGGTGGTCGCGATCTGCGCGCTCGGGGGCGCGGCGTTCTACGTGTTTCCCTGTCCGTTCGAGCCCGCCAGGCCGGAGCAGTTTCAGCTCACCGTCGAGGCGGCGCGGACGGGGAACGGCTTCATCCTGGTCAATGAGGGCATGTGGGGCAGCGGCGGCTCGTTCTACCTGGGCAAGAACATGCCCTGGTGCCACTGCGACTGGCCGCAGGACGGGTGCTTTCAAATGGCCATGGCCTGCCGCGGTGGGGCCGGAGCGGACCCGCGGTGTCCTGGCGTCTTCGACCGCGCGGTGACCTGGGAAGACCGAGCGCTCGCCGAGCTGCAGCAGGCGGGCTTTCAAATCGTCGAAACGCGGGGCCTAGCGAAGCTGCTCGCCCGCTGAGCGGGTATTGCTGACCCGCTGAACCGGCCTTGCTGTCCTGGCCCGCAAGAAAAAACGGCCAGGACACACGCGAAGTGACGCTACCGTTGCTTCCTTCCGGACCTGGCGGGTTTCACGGCTTCGCGTTGCCCTGACCAGAACGAACTTCTAGTCAGAAACTGGAACGGAGAGGGTGGGATTCGAACCCACGAGACCCTTTCAGGTCCACACGCTTTCCAGGCGTGCGCCTTCAGCCACTCGGCCACCTCTCCAGCTCTCGTGGGGGCCCGGCACTCCGGGCGTCCCAAGCGGACAGAGTAGGATTCGAACCTACGATACCGTTCCCGGTATGCCTGATTTCGAGTCAGGTGCCTTCGACCACTCGGCCATCTGTCCAGTGTCGCTATTCGGTTGTCGGCGCGCCGCCACCTGCTTTGCGCTCGCGGCGCTCGCGCAGTCCTGCAAAAAAAGTCTTCAGTCGTGCGCTGCTCTCGTCGGCCAACACGCCGCTCGTCACGGCCAGGCGGTGGTTGAGCCTGGGTTCCTGCGCCAAATTGAACAGCGAGCCGACCGCTCCTGCCTTCGCATCTGCCGCGCCGAACACCAGCCGATCCACTCTCGCCAACACCAGCGCCCCGGCGCACATCGCGCAGGGTTCCAACGTCACGTACACGGTGACCTGCGAGAGTCGCCACACCCCCAGCGTCTGGGCGGCCGCGCGCATGGCCAGGAACTCGGCGTGGCTGAAGGGATCCTGATCCTGCTCGCGTCGGTTGTACCCGCGGCCGACGATCACCCCGTCCTTCACGGCGACGGCGCCGACCGGTACTTCACCTTCGGCGGCGGCCACGTCCGCCAGCCGCAGCGCTTCGCGCATGAACACGTCGTCTGTCATGGCAAAGGCAAGACGCTGCGCTCCCTGGAGGATTCGAACCTCCGACCTCTGGATTCGTAGTCCAGCGCTCTATCCAGCTGAGCTAAGGGAGCTTTTTGACTTGTCTGCGGAGAGAGAGGGATTCGAACCCTCGATACCCTTTCGAGTATACAGGTTTAGCAAACCTGCGCCTTCAGCCTCTCGGCCATCTCCCCACAACGCACGAACCAACGCTGTCAAAGAACTGCAAACCAACCACCCAACTTCACCACCACGACAGACACCACGGAGCAGGTAGGATTCGAACCTACGAGTGACTTCCGCCACTGGCGGTTTTCAAGACCGCTGCCTTCAGCCGCTCGGCCACTGCTCCTGACTTCTCGTGACCGACGCCCCTGACCTTCCAGGACGGACAAGCAGGGGCGGCGTTGGTACCTCACCTCGAAATCGTCTGCAAACGGTTTGTGGGCGCCCATCAGCGCAGCGCCGTCAGCTCCTTGGTGCCGCCCAGGTACGGCCAGAGCGCTTCGGGGAGCTTCACCGTGCCGTCTTCGCGCTGCCCGTTCTCGAGGATCGCCACCAGCGTGCGGCCGATCGCCAGGCCGGACCCGTTGAGCGTGTGCACCAGCTGCGGCTTGTCGCCCTTGTTCTGGCGGAAGCGGATCTTCGCCCGGCGGGCCTGGAAGTCGCCGAAGTTGGAGCAGCTGCTGATCTCTCGGAACGTGTTCTGCCCCGGCAGCCACACTTCAATGTCGAAGGTCTTGAGCGAGCTGAAGCCCATGTCCCCGGTGCACAGCAGGACCACGCGGTGGTGCAGCCCCAGCTTCTCGAGGATCTCACACGCGTCCTTCGTCAGCGCGTCGAGCTCCGCCATGGACTGATCGGGCCGCGCGAACTTCACCAGCTCGACCTTGTGGAACTGGTGCATGCGGACCAGGCCGCGCGTGTCCTTGCCGCCGGCGCCCGCCTCGGCGCGGAAGCAGGGGGAGAACGCGCAGTACTTGAGCGGCAGCGGCGCCTCGAGGATCTCGTCCGCGTGGTAGTTGGTGACCGGCACCTCGGCGGTGGGGATCAAGAACAGCTCGTGTTCCCCCACGGTCTTGAACGCGTCGGCTTCGAACTTGGGCAGCTGCCCAGTGCCCGTCATCGCTGCCCGAGTCACCAAGTAGGGCGGGAGCAGCTCCACGTAGCCCTTGGCGGTGTGTTGGTCGATCATGAACGACACCAGCGCGCGCTCGAGCTTGGCCAGGTCGCCCTTGAGGAACGCGAAGCGACTGCCGGACACCTTGGCGGCGCGTTCGAAGTCGAGCAGGCCCAGCTGCTCGCCCAGCTCGAAGTGCTGCTTGGGGGTGAAGAGGAAGGTGGGCTTCTCGCCCCAGGTGCGAACGACGGTGTTGTCGTCGGCGCTCGCGCCCACCGGCACCGATTCGTCGGGCACGTTCGGCACGTCGTAGAGCAGGGTGGTCAGCTTCTCTTCGAGGGCCTTGAGCTGGCCTTCCTGGTCCTTGATCGCGCTCGACAGCGCCTTCATGTCGGCGGCGCGCTGCTTGCGCTCGTCGGGGCTCGCCTTGGCCAGCTCGTCGTTGAGCTTGTTGCGCTTGGCCTGCTCGGCCTCGACCACGGTGTACAGGCGCTTGCGCTCGGCGAAGAGCGCTTGGAAGGCGGACAGATCCAACGCCCCGCCGCGGGCGGTCAGGCGCGCGACGACGGCGTCGAAGTTCTTGGCGACGTCTTTGAGGTCCAGCACGGTGCGGTCACTCCTCTTTCTTGGCGCCACCCAGGAAGTAGATCTCCTCGTCGATCTCCTTCTTGTCTTCGGCGTCGGGCTTGAGCTCGAGGTAGCGCTTGAACGCGCGAACGGCCTCGGCCTTGCGTTTGGTCTCCTTGTACATCCACCCGACGTTTCGGTACGGCTCGGCGACCTTCGGCTCCTTGGCGATCGCCTGCTCGTACCACTCGATCGCCTTGGCGTACTGGCGCTTCTCTTGGTTCGCCAGGCCCAGCTTGGCCAGCAGCCCCGGCGCGTCAGGGTCGTTCTGGAGCGCCAGCGTGTAGGTGGCGATCGCCGGGTCCCACGCTTCGAGGCGCATCTGCGCGTCACCGACGAGCACGCGCACCGAGTTGCGCTTGGGGTCCGCTTCGAGCGCCGCTTCGAACTGCGCGATGGCGTCCTTCATCTGGTTGCGGTCGTTGAACACCCGGCCGCGGGCTTCGAGCGCGTCGGCGTACTTCGGCTCGAGAGCGAGCGCGATCTTCCACTCTTCGAGCGCCTCTTGGATCCGCTTGGCGTCCTGGAAGAGCCGCCCCATCCAGTAGTGGTAGAGCGGGCTCTTGCTGTTGTAGTCGAGCGCGCGCTTCATCGCCTCGATGGCCTGGGTGTGCTCGGCCTTCGCGTTCTTCACCTTGGCAAAATAGAAGTTGGCGTCGCCGTGCGTGGGCTCGGCCTGCAGCGCGGCGCCCAGCGCCGTCGTCGCCGCGTTCATGTCGCCTCGGTCGAAGGCCACGGCGCCGATCATCACCGTGATCTGGAGGTTCTTCGGCTCCGCTTCCTTGGCCAGCTCGAGCTCCTTGGCCGCGTCGTCCAGCCGGTTCAGCTTCCACAGGGCGATACCGCGTTCCATGCGGCCCCCGTCGACGCGTGGATCGAGCTCGAGGGCCTTGTCCACTTCGGCCAGCGCCTCGGCGTACTGCTGCTGCGCCAGTCGCACCCGGCCCAGGCCCAGGTGGGCTTCGGGTAGCGCCGGGGCCACCTCGATCGCCGTCTTCAGCTCGGCTTCGGCCTTGGCCACGTCACGCTCGCGCAGCGCCAGCTCCGCCAGCCCCACGTGCAGCGGGCCGTTCTTCGGGTCCTGCTCCAGGCCCTTCTCCAGCTCGGGCTTGGCTTCGGCGAAGCGCCGCGAGCGAATGAAGAGTTTGCCGAGGTACAGGTAGGCCTCGGCGGTGGTGGGGTCGGCGGCGATCGCCCGGCGGTACGCTTCTTCGGCCTCTTTGCGGCGATCGAGCGCGTCGGCGACGCGGCCGGCGCGGCCGGCCAGGCGCGCATTGCCGGGGAAGCGCGCCGTCGCGCGGTCGACGACCTTGTTGGCTTCGTCCATCTTCCCGACGACGACGAGCGCCGACAGGTACTTCTCGGCCGCTTCGAAGCTGTCGGGCGCGGCTTCCATGCCCGCCTTGAGGAACGGCAGCGCCTTCTCTGGCTCGTGCAGCTGCAGGTACAGGTTGCCCAAGCGCGTCTTGACGAAGGGGTTGGTTCCGTCGGCTTTCAAGGCCTCTTCGAACACGGGGACGGCGTCGTGGGGCTTCTCGCGGGCGATGAGGTCGCCGCGCAGCGCCAGCGCCTTCGACTTCTCGGACGGGCCCATCAACGCCGCACGCTTCGGGTCGTTCAGCAGCCCGTTGACCAGCTCGGTGGCCTTGATGTGGTCCTTCTTGAGCAGGAGCGTCAGCTCCGCCAGCTCGACGGCCGAGCCCACGTGCCCCGGGTTCGACGCCAGCGCTTCGTTGTACTTGGCGATCGCCCCGTCGGCGTCATTTCCACTGCGGGCGAGGTTGCCCAGGGCGCGAAGCACCTTGGCCGACTTGGCGTCGAGCTTGAGCGCCTGCTCGAGCTCGGCCTTGGCCTGCGGCAGCTGCTTCTGCTGCGCGTAGGCCTCGGCCCTGAGGAAGTAGAGCTCGACGTCTCCTTGGTTCGACTGATCCGCCAGCGCCTGGTTGAGGAACCCCAGGGCGTCCTGCGGGGCGGCGGCGGTCAACGAGAGGTTGGCCTTGGCCTTGAGCAGCTCGACGTGGTTCTGGCCGAGCAGCTCCATGTCCTGCATGCGCGCGTTGCCGTCGTCGACCAACACCGAGTCGCCGCCGTAGCGCCGCTTGAGCGTCGCCGCCGCCTGGGTGAGCACCGCCCGTGCTTCGGGGTAGTCGGCGACCTGGAGCGCTTCCTGCGCCTTGTCCTTGGCCAGCACGTAGCCCGAGTACGTGTCTTCCAGAATGCCGGCGCGCGCTGCCGCCAGCGCTTGGCCCTCGCGCGTGTCCGGCTTGACGCGCTTGGGGAAGAGGACCTTCACGCCGAAGTAGCCGTACGGCGTGGCGGTACCGAGGAAGACGCCCACGCCGAGCACCAACGCCACGGCCGCGCCGGCGGCGATGTAGGGCAGGCGCTTCTTGAGGGGGACTGGCTCCTTGCTCGACACGACGGCCACCGCCGCCATGCGGCCTTCGTAGAGCTGCTGGAGCCGCTCCATCGACGGGCCTTTGGGCTTCTCGGGCTCGGCGCTCGGAGTCGGAGTCCCCTTGGCCGCCGTCGGCGCGTTGTCCTTCGGGCCTGCGGACAGGCTGGGCGGGGCGATGCCCGGCTTGGCCGGCCCCTCCATGAGCTTGGCGATGGCGGCCTGGAAGGACGGCTCCGAGCCAATGGGCTGCCACTGGTCCGCGTCGAGCGAGATCTCCTCGTTCCCGAGCAGCTGGCCGTCCTCGAGCATCTTGAGGATCACGCCTTCTTCGAACGGCCCGAAGACCTTGCCGCTGCGCCGCCGCAGGTGGAACCGGCGCACGCCCGGCGTGCCGCTCTCGGCCTTCGCGCCCGCGTCTTTGGCCGTGTCGTCGATGAACGACAGCATCTCGAGGCCGTCGGCGGGCCCCGCAGGTGCGGCGGGCTTGGGAGGAAGCGGCTTGCTCAGGTCCGCCTCGAAGGAGTCGCCCTTCGACTTGCTCGGATCGAACTCCAGGTCGGGGCTCCCACCGCCGCCGAAGTCCACTTCGCCGAAGCTCGGCATGCCACCGCCGGCGCTCGCCTGGGGTGGGGCACTCGCGTCGAGTTCGAAGCCGTCGCCGATGGCAGAGGCCGGCGCCGCGTTGGACACAGGCGGCGGGGCGAGGTCCAAGCCGGCGATGCTCCCCGAACTCGCGGCGGGTGCGCCGAAGTCGAAGCCTCCGGGTGCGGCTGGCGCGGCAGCGGGTGCTCCGAAGTCGAAGCCTCCGGGTGCGGCTGGCGCGGCAGCGGGCGCACCAAAGTCGAAGCCTCCGGGGGCGGCCGGCGCGGCGGCGGGTGTACCGAAGTCGAAGCCACCGGGCGCGGCCGGTGCGGCTGCGGGCGCGACGAAGTCGAAGCCCCCCGACGACGGCGAGGCGGCGGAAGGTGCACCGAAGTCGAAGCCTCCCGGGGCGGCCGGGGCTGCGCCGAAGCTGAAGCCACCCGCCGACTCCTGTTGCGGCGCGGGGCTCGGGGGAGCCACTTCGGGCGTGGCCACCGAGTCGCCCTTGGACACGAAGTCGAACCCGCTGGACGACGGCTCACTGACGACTGGAGCGGTGTTCGTCGGGACGTCGACCTCGAACTCGTCGGAAGGAACCCCCGGCTCGTCGAAGTTGACGGGCGCGTCGATGCCGCCCGGCAAGGGGACGGCGGCTTCCCGTGTCATCTTGGGGAGGG
This sequence comes from Myxococcaceae bacterium, assembly GCA_022842905.1. Classification (GTDB taxonomy): domain Bacteria; phylum Myxococcota; class Myxococcia; order Myxococcales; family Myxococcaceae; genus JALHOS01. The sequence continues at coordinate 24,981 of JALHOS010000062.1, forward strand.
ACTGCGCGGTGTCGCCCACGTCGCCCGCGAACGCGGGGGCGGGCGCGAAGTCGAAGCCACCGGCCGCCGGGGCGCTCGAGCCGACCTGGGTGTGCTCGGCGGGCGCGTCGCCAAAGTCGAAGCCGCCGCTTCCTGAAGGCGGCTGCTCGGAAGGCCCGGGCGCACCGCCAAAGTCGAAGCCACCGCCGCCGGGGAGCGGAATGGCCGCGCCGACTTGCGTCTCTTCGGAAGGCGCCGGGGCACCGCCAAAGTCGAAGCCGCCGCCGCCCGGGAGCGGAATCGCCGCGCCGGCTTGCGTCTCTTCGGAAGGCGCCGGCGCACCGCCAAAGTCGAAGCCGCTGCCGCCGGGGAGCGGAATCGCCGCGCCCGCTTGCAGCTGTTCGGAAGGCGCTGGCGCACCGCCAAAGTCGAAGCCGCCGCCGCCGGGGAGCGGAATGGCCGCGCCGACCTGTGTCTCTTCAGCAGGTGCTGGCGCACCGCCAAAGTCGAAGCCGCCGCCGCCGCCGGGGAGCGGAATGGCCGCGCCGACCTGTGTCTCTTCGGAGGGAGCCGGCGCGTCGCCGAAGTCGAAGCCGCCGCCGCCGCCGGGCAGCGGAATCGCGTCTCCGACTTGGGCCTGCGCGGTCGGGGCCGGCGCATCGCCGAAGTCGAAGCCTCGGCCGCCGGG
>JALHOS010000063.1 GCA_022842905.1 Myxococcaceae bacterium
GCGCGTGGGCGCTGGAACGCTCGGAGCGTCAGCGCGCACCGTGGGCGGCGGCGTGCTGGGCGCTGGGCTGCGCGGCACAGACACGTCCTGGACCGGCGGCGTCGGAAGGCTCGGCGGCGCCTCGTTTGGCACCTGCGCGGCGCCGGCTTCGGGCTGCGGGCCTGGCTCGCTGGGGCCGACCACCCAGACCCCCAAAGCCAAGCCGAGGAGCCCACTGAGCCCACAGGCGACGAGTCCCTTCACCATGCGCACCTCCAAGCGACGACCCCCAACCGACACACGCCAAACGGCGCCTGGCCGCAAGCGATTCCCTTGCCGACCCCCGATGGCCCCGTTTATGGCGGGAGCACCATGAGCGCTTCCACCGTCGTGCTGACCGAGAAGAACTTCGAGGACACCCTCAACAAGGGAGGCATCCTCTTCATCGACTTCTGGGCCGGCTGGTGCGGGCCCTGCATGGCCTTCGCGCCGACGTACGAGGCGGCCGCCGCGCGGCACCCCGACATCACCTTCTCCAAGGTGGACACCGAAGACCAAGAAGGCCTCGCCCAGGCGTTCGAAATTCGCGCCATTCCGACGCTCGCCATCTTCCGGGACGGCGTGCTCTTGGCGAAGAACTCCGGGGCGCTGCCCGAGAAGGCGCTCGAGGACCTCATCGCCCAGGTGCGCGCGGTGAACATGAAGGAAGTGCTGGCCGAAGTCGCCAAGCGCAGGGCCGCCGAGCCGGCGAAGTCCTGAACGTGGGCCAGGTGAGCGCATGAGGCGCTCTGGCGTTGGCAGCGGACACCCACGCGCGTCCATGTTCGCGCTCACCGCCGCGGTGCTGGGTTTGGTGACGCACGGCGTCTCGCTCGTCGCGCGCGCCTCGTCCCTTCCGAGGTGGTGCTGCTCGAGAGAACGCCGCTCATTTCCTGCGCGGCGCGCTGCTGCAGGGCCTCGGAGTCGTCCTCCGGCCAGGCGGCGTCCAGCTCGCCCCAGTCGCGTCGGGCCTGGCGCAGCGTGCGGTGCAGCACCCGCACGACGTCCTCGTCGGAGGGAGGCGGGACGGCCACCACCTCGCCCGTCTGCGTCCACTGCGCCAAAGGCCACGAGGAGGTGGAGGTGGGGCGTCAGTTGGTGGGCGTGGGCGTCGGCGCCGATCGCACGGGATGAAGAAGTCCGTCCCAAAGCGTTACGTCCCGGGTTCAAGAAACAACACCTTGAACATCAGCCGAACAGATTGCTCCGCATCTCTCTGTAAGGCTGCTCGGTTCGACCATTGGTGGTCGACGGTGAGTGCATCGGAGTCATGACTTCCGTGCATTAGGGCGTTGCGGCGTCGGCGTAGTCGGTGAAACTCATTCGGGAGTCTCGCGTCATCGATGAGTTTCGCGGCGCTTCCGTCGGCTCCGGGCCAACGAAGCTGCGATTCGATCGTTGCCATGCAAAGGACAACGACAGCGACCCAAGCACCCGCACAGAAGCAGGACTCAACCTCGGCGCTGAGTGCGCAAGACTGCTCACTTAGGAGGTAGCTCGCCTTGCGCTGCTCTGCCTCCATGGTTGATTCGAACCAAGTTCGACGCCGATCCCAGTCCTCCAGCGAAGGATGATCAAGGTGCTCCATGTGCCTCCCTCCCTGACTGATGCCTCACTTGGGAGAATCTGACGATTGGCGTGCCGCAGCCAAGGAACCCAGGACGGGAATCACGCAGCGCTCTCCGTCCAGGATGAGAAGGTGGCCAGTGAAGAGGAACAACAGGCCGGGCAACCGCAGCGGTGGGAGGCTGGGTGTCGGGGGCGGCGACGAACTGGCGACCGCTCAGGGCGGTTTGTGCGAGGGCGGGCGGGCGCGAGGCTCGCTGTCGCTGCGGGGTGCAGGACAGGGCTGCGCCACTGCCGCTCGGGGGCCTGCGACGCGGCAGCTGGCGCGGCTACAGCGGCAGGGCAAGCTGTGGCGGCGCCGTCGCATGCCAGGTGAAGGCCGTCGGCTGCTCAGGACGCGCAGGTCCCAGGGCGGCGAGGCGGTGCTCGGCGGCGTTGCGCGTGGTGTGCACGGCGTGGACCCTGCGGCGGCCCGAGTGGTGATGCCAATAGCAACCATGCACGAAGACGGCGAGGCGCCGTCGTCGGTTCGAGAAATCGGGAGAGCCAGGCAACGTGCGCGAGTTGGGCCGAAGATGAAGGCCTGCCTGCCGAAGCACCCGTGCAACGACGAGTTCGGGCGTGGTCCCTTCTGGCGAACAGCCTTCATTCGGCGAGTCGAGTCTGCCGTCGGAACGGCGGTGACATGCTGACGTACGACCGGGTCCGGGATCATTGATTCGCACAAGTTGTAGCGCAGCAGGCTGACTCGTGAGGAGCCACACTGTGGTGCTGGTGCGATAGAGTCCCTCCGTCCGATGCCTCCGACAGTCATCAAGCGGCTCCCCAGGAGTCGGGCGAGGACACTCAACGCCGCCGGCCGCGCCAAGGCCGAGCCAAAGGCGGGTGACGCCGCCTCCTACGCCGCCGAGAGCATCGTCGTCCTCGAGGGCGTCGACGCCGTCCGCCGGCGCCCCGCCATGTACCTCGGCAACCCGAGCGCTCCAGCCAACCTCGCCGCGCTGCTTACCGAGCCCTTCTGCTTAGGTATCGACGAGGGCACCGGAGGACCGGCGTCGAGCATCACGCTCACGTTCCACGCCGCCGGCCGAGTGAGCGTCGTGAACGACGGCCCGGGCCTACCCGCGCCGGACGAGACGCCGGGGCGGACCTCCGTGTTGGAGCAGCTGATGACGCGGCTTCACGCGGGCTGCCGGGCGATGAAGGTCGACCCGAAGAACATGGACTGGTGTCGCGTGGGCGTCGTGCTGGTGAACGCGCTGAGCCGCCGCTGCGTCATTCGTGTCTGGCGCTACGGCTGGACCTGGGAGCAGCGCTTCGGCGAGGGCACAGCGCGAGGCGCGCCGCGGCGGATCGGCCGAACCCGCCGGACGGGCACGAGGCTCGAGTTCACCATCGACCGTGCGCTGGTGACGGCCCCGCTTGAGCTGGACCTGCTGCGCGGGGACGTCGACCGGTTCCGCCGCGCCTTCCCGTGCATCAGCGTGAACGTGCAGTCGCCGAGATCGGCGCTGAGCTGGTGGCGGCGCACCGCAGCGCGCTGAGCGCCCGGCGCGACCGCCGTCTCCGCTACGCTCGTCGCCCAGGCCAGACACCTCAGAAGCGGCGCGTGGTGTCGAACGCGTCGACCACGCGGCTCAGCGCGAGCTGCTTCAGGGGAGTCGGGCCCGTGGGCGAGCGGCTGAGCGAGTCGACCTGCTCCCAGCGCGCACGCTTGGGCAGCGCCGACGCGGGCGCCGGCAACGGCGCAGACCAGGCCTCCGGCCGGCCAGGGGCGGCGAGGCGCTCCTCGGCGGCGTTGGGCGTGGTGTGGACGGCGTGGACTCTGCGGCGCCCGCCGCAAGGGCAGCGCAGCACGTCCGTCCCGAAGGTGCGCCTGTGAAGCGTGGCCCAGTCGAGCCGAGGACGCTTCGGTTTCACAGGCGCCGGCGCGAAGTCGTGGAAGGCCAGCTGGGGCGGCGGAGGCGGTGACGGTGGCGGCGTGGTGACGAGCGGCCGCAGCTTGGCGTTGGGCGCGTACACCCGTGGAAGGACGTCAGGTGGAGGCGCGCCGGCGGCAGCAGCGCGACGAGGCGTCGGACGAGCGCCTCCGCCGTCAGCGTGAGGGTGGTGCCCTTCTTCGTGGCGTACTCGTAGCGCCCGTCCGTAGCGGGCCAGGCGCTCGTGGCCCTGCCTGTCATTGCCATGCACCGCGGTGTCGGCGTGCAGCGAGAAGCCGGCCTCCACGGCGACGCGGCGCCGGCGCGCCGGTGAAGGGGCGTCACCCAGCGACACCTTCTCCTGCGCGACGCTCTGCTGCAGCGCCTCGGAGTCGTCCTCCGGCCAGGCGGCGTCCAAGTCGCCCCAGTCGCGCCGGGCCTGCTGCAGCGTGCGGTGCAGGACGCGGGCGACGTCCTCGTCGGAGGGAGGCGGCAGCGCCAGCACCTCGCCCTGCTCCGTCCAGCGTCGTGGCTCAACGAGCGGCCCGCGCTGTTCCGCATCAGCCACCGCGGCCTCGCGTACCCGAAGAACGGGCTCACGGGCGTCGGCGTGCGCTGCGTCCGGCCGGCGCGCTGACGCCGGCCAAGGAGACATGACCGCTACGGCTCGTGCACCGGCAGCAGCACGTCCGGCCTCGCCAGCCCGTCGAGCGACACCGGGCATGCGAGGTCGACCCAGAGGCAGCGCTTGTTCTCGCGCGGCGCGCCGAAGATGACGGGCTGCGCCTGGTTGCCGCCTTCGACGTACCAGCCCGCCGGATCGCGATCGTGTCCGTGCACGACCACGGTGAGCGGGAGCCCCGTCTCCGCGCGCAGCCGGGCGAGCAGGCGCTCAACCACGTCGCCGCGCTGGCCGTAGCTCCAGAGCAGCTCGTTCACCGCGCGCGCCCGGCCCGGCTCCGCGTCCGTCGGCGGCAGGGGCCCGTCGAGCGCGCCGAGCGTGGTGAGCGCGTCACCCGGCACGCCGTGAGTGAGGACGAGCCCGTTCGGGCAGAGCGCCAGGAGCAGCGCGTCTCCGAAGAGCCGCGTGAGCCGCTCCGCCTGCGCGGGCGTCAGCCGCGTGTCGAGCGCGCGCACCTCGTCCGGATGGAACTTCGACGTCCGCGCGAAGCCCAGGTGCCCCGCGTCGTGGTTGCCCAGCAACACGTGCACCCGCTCGGGCGCGCGCGCCTGCAGCGCGACCACCGCGTCCACCAGCGCAGGGCTCTCGTCGGGATAGCCGTGGACTGCGGGGTCGCGGGCCGCGGCCTCGTCCGACGGCCCGTGCACGAAGTCGCCCAACAACGCCCAGTGCACGTCGACGCCAGCTTCGCGCGCGCGTTCGAACCGGCGCTCCAGCGCGCGGAAGTCGTCGAGGTTGCCGTGGAGGTCCGTGCTGATCAGCAGCCGCCCGCGCGACGGCAGCACGCGCCAGCGGTGGGGAGTCGCGCGCACGCCCCGCATTGTGGCCGGCGCGCGCGCCCCCGACAATGTGGCTCCCCCCACGCGGAGCTGGTTAGACACGCGAGCGCATGTCCGACGTCGCAAGCCCCGACGTGCCACCCCAGCTCGTGCTGTTCGACGGGGTGTGCGGGCTGTGCAACGGCTTCGTCGACCTCCTCCTGCGCGTCGACACGAACGGCGCGCTGCGGTTCGCGCCGTTGCAGGGCGAGACGGCGGCGCGGGTGCGCGCCCGCCACCCGGAGCTTCCTCAGACGCTCGACACGATGGTGTTCGTCGACGCCGGGCAGGTCTTCCTGCGCATGAAGGGCGTGTTCCGCGGCGCGCGCTACCTCGGCTGGCCGTGGCGGCTCGCGTACGTGTTCTTCTTCGTGCCGGCGTGGCTGACGACGCCGGTCTACGCGCTCGTCGCGCGCACGCGGTACCTGCTGTTCGGCAAGAGGGAGTCCGACCGCGACGTGGACTTCCAGCTGCGCCACGTGCGGCGGGCCGAGCAGCTGCTGGCGTGGCCCGCGTGGTGAAGAGGAACAACAACCCGCGCAACCGCAGTGGTGGGTGGCGGGGTGTCGCGGGCGGCGACGCCGCTGGCGAACGCTCAGGGCAGTTGCGCGAGGGCGGGCGTGCGCGAGGCGGGCGGTGACGGCGGGTGCTGGGCAGAGCTCCGCCTGGGCGGGTGGGCGTAGACATTCTCGAAGAGTCGCCAAAGCGCAGGGCCGCCGAGACGGCGAAGTCCTGAACGCGCGCCAGGTGAGCGTATGAGGCGCTGGCGGTGAAGGCGGACTACAACGCCGCGCCATGACGGACTTGGCGGGAGGCCTGGGCGCCACAGTGCTGGGCCTGTTGGGCGGTGGCCTCCACCTGCTGCTGACCTTGGCGTTGATGGGCGTGGCGCTCGCGCGTTGGCAGCGACACCCACGCGCGTCCATGTTCGCGCTCACCGCCGCGGTGCTGGGCCTGGTGACGCACGGCCTCTCGCTCGTCGCGCCGCGCCTCGTCCCTTCCGAGGTTGTGCTGCTCGTCATGCAGGGAATCCAGCTCGTCAGTGCGGTCGGCTACGGGCTGATGGTCGCGGCCATCTTCGTGGACCGCCCCGACGCCAGTGGCGGCAACCCGGGGAGGCCTTCGTGAGCCCCCGCGCGCCGGCCCACGCCTTCGCCGCGGCGCACGGCTTGGTGGGTGAGCTCGCACAGCTCCGCGCCGAGCTCGATGCCGTCGCCGTCGCGCTCTGCGTCACCGCCCCACTGGGGCAGGTTCAGACCCTGCACGTCGCCACCAGGCCGCCGCTCTCGGCGACGGGCGTCGTCGCCGCACCCGTGCTGCGTGAGGCGCTGGCGCGCAGCGCGGCCCTCACCCGGCAGGAGTCGCTGGCGCCCTGCCCCATCACCGGCGCCCCCACCCGAGTCGTCATCGCGCGCGCGACGCGTTCCGCCCAGGGCAAGGCGGCGGTGCTCGTGACGTTGGACGACTCCTCCGGTGACGACGGGCGCCTCGCCGGCGCACTCGAGGTCTTCGTGACCCGGCACGGGCCCGCGCTCGAGGCCTGGAGCTCGCTGGTCTGGCGTTCAGCTCGCGCCGACCTCTTCGAAGAGGCCCTCGCCCACGCAGACATGGGCCTGTGGGCCTGGGAGCCCCGCCACGGGACGCTGGACTGGAGCCGCGGGCTGCTCGAGCTGTTCGCCGTCGAGCCGGCGACGTTCCCCGGCACCCTGGCGGCCTACCTCGAGGCGCTGCCGGACGAAGAGCGACCCAAGGTGTCGGAGGTCGTCTCCCGCGCGATGACGCGCGCCACGACGGAAGGCAGCGCCGACTACGTGGTGCAGCACCGGGTGCACGTGCGCCACGGAGAGCCGCGCTACGTCGAAGGCCGCGGGCACGTCGTGGCCGAAGGTGGCCAGGTGAAGCGCGTGGTGGGCATCGCCACCGACGCGACCCAGGTGCGCCGCGCGCAGGCGCAGCTCGAAGAGTCCGAGGAGCGCTACCGCATCTTCTCGGCGCTGGCGTCGGACTACGTCTACGCGGTGTCGCTGGCCGAGCCGGGGCAGCTGGTGCCGTCCATCGTCGCGGGCTCCTTCGAGCGCACCACCGGGCTGACGCTGGCCGACGTGCAGGCGCGGGGCGGGTGGCTCTCGGTGGTGCACCCCCAAGACCGCGCGCACGTCGAAGCGGGCATGGCCGAGCTGCTCGCGGGGCGCTCGTTGGTGAACGAATACCGCATCGAAGCGCAGGGTGAAGTCCGCTGGCTGCGAGACACGGTGCGGCCCACCACCGACGCCAGCGGCAAGGTCGTCGGCCTGACTGGCGGGGTGCGCGACATCACCCACGAGAAGCGCCTGGAAGAGCAGCTGGCCCACGCACGCAAGCTCGAAGCGCTGGCCCGTCTCGCCGGCGGCGTGGCCCACGACTTCAACAACCTGCTGTCCGTGCTCTTCGCGAGCTTGGACCTGCTGCGGCTCGAAGCCCACCGCGTGCCGCCCGTCGTGCGCGAGGCCGCCGAAGAAATCAGCAACGCCGCCCAGCGCGGCGCGGACCTCACCCGCAGCTTGCTCGCCTTCGCCCGGCGCACCGTCGGCAGCCCTGGGCTCTTCGACGTCGCCGAGCAGCTGAGCTCCACGCGCACCATGCTCGAGCGCGCGGTCGGCCCTTCCGTCTTCGTCCGCGTCGACGCTCCGGAGCCCGCGCTGGTGCGCATGGACGCGGGGCAGCTTCAGCTGGTGGTGCTCAACCTGGCGCTCAACGCCCGCGACGCCATGCCCGACGGCGGCACGCTCGCGCTGGACCTGCGCCACGTCAGCTTCGGGCCCCACGACGCCGCGCGCCCACCGGACTTGAGCCCTGGGGCCTACGTGGCCCTGACGGTGCGCGACAACGGCGTCGGCATGGACGCGAACGTGCTGGCGCACCTCTTCGAGCCTTTCTTCACCACCAAGGGGGCCGGCAAGGGCACTGGCCTGGGGCTCGCGACGAGCTACGGCACCGTGCGCCAGGCCGGCGGCACCATCACCGTGACGAGCGCTCCTGGGGTAGGCACGTCCTTCACCGTGCTGCTGCCACGCGCCGAGCGCCGCGGCGCAGACGGCGGCGCCGCGAAGCCCGAAGCCCTCGTCGGCGGCGACGAGGTGCTGCTGTTGGTGGAAGACGAGCCCATTCTCCGTCGCCTCGCCTCGCGCACGCTGGGGCAGCGCGGCTACGTGGTGCTGGAGGCCGACTCCACCGAGCAGGCCCTCGAGCTGTTGGCTCAGCGCGGCGAGCAGGTGCGCTTGCTGGTGTCGGACATCGTCCTGCCGGGGAAAGACGGCCTCGAGCTGGCGCGCTGGGTGCGCGGGAAGCTGCCACACGCCCGCGTGCTGCTCATGTCCGGCTTCGTGGCCGACGAGCGGCACCTGAGTGAAGTGCAGGCCAGCGAGTACCCGCTCCTGGCCAAGCCCTTCACGCCCGAAGGCCTCGCCCGGCGGGTGCGCGAGGTGCTGGACGCCCCGCGGTAGCGGACCGCCGACACGACTTGCGCCAGGGCGGGCCGCCGTGCGACGAGCGTCCGCGTGGGCGCGGTGAGCCTGTCGACAGCGAGCGTGGAGCCCCCAGCGTCGCCGCCAGGCGTGGGGTCGACGCGCGCCGAGCTGGGCGACGCCCCGGGCGCGCGGCGACACGGCCTCCGTCCCTTCACCTCGACCCTCCGCCTCTGCTGGGCGCTCGTCGCGGCGCTGTCGGCGGCCTGCAGCACGGTGCCGTCCGACTGTGAGCCCGGCCGGCAGTACGCCTGCTACGGCGGCCCGGAGCAGACGCGCGGCGTGGGGCCCTGCCAGCCAGGCCTGGCGCTGTGTGGCGCCAAGGGTCAGCTCGGCGAATGCGTGGGGGCCGTCGTCCCCACCCAGGAACGCTGCGACGACGTCGACAACGACTGCGACGGGCTCGTCGACGAAGACGTGCTCAACGACTGCGGTGGCTGCACGCCGCTCGAAGGACTGCCCGGTGAGCGCTGCCAAGGCTGCGGCCTGTGGGTGTGCGCCAGCACCGAGACGGTGCGCTGTGAGCCGCTGCGCATCAACAACTGCGGGGTGTGTGACCGGCTGGACGTGCCGGGCGTCGGCGAGGCCTGTGTGTCGGCCGACGGCTGCATGGGCACGGGGCGCTGCCCGCTGGACGGCGGCGCGGTGGCCAGCTGCATTGCCCCGGCGAAGAACAACTGCGGCGTCTGCGGCGCCGAAGACGTGCCGGACGTTGGCCAGCCCTGCAGCGAAGGCGGCTGCCCGGGCACGCTCGCCTGTGACCTGACGGGGCGAGACACCGTCTGCGGCGGACCGGACCGCAACAACTGCAACGTGTGCGGTCAGCCGAACGTGCCGGGCCTGGGAGAGCGGTGCAGCTTGGGCGCACCGGGCTGCGGCGTGCGGCAGTGCAACGGCACGGGCACGGGCACGGACTGCCTGCCCAGCATGGAGGACCCCGACGGCGACGGCGTCGCGACGCCGTGTGACAACTGCCCGTCGCGGGCCAACGGCGACCAGCTCGACCGCGACAACGACCGGCGTGGAGACGCGTGTGACAGCTGCCCGCTCAACCCCACCGCCGCGCAGACGGACGGCGACGGCGACGGCCTGGGTGACGCGTGTGACAACTGCCGCACGGTGCCCAACCCGTCGCAGACGGACGCGGACCAAGACGGCCAGGGCGACGCATGTGACACCGACGCCGACAACGACGGCGCGCCCAACGCGACGGACAACTGCCCGACGGTGGCCAACCCCACCCAGGCGGACCAAGACGGCGACGGCAAGGGCAACGCGTGTGACAACTGCCCCGCGGTGGCGAACGCGAGCCAGGCCGACGTCGATCAAGACGGCAAGGGTGACGTCTGCGACAACTGCCGAGCGCGCGCCAATGCGTCCCAAGCTGACGGGGACGCCGACGGCGTCGGCGACGTCTGTGACAACTGCCCTGCGCTCAGCAACGCCGCGCAGACCGACCGCGACGGCGACGGCGACGGCGAGGCGTGTGACAACTGCCCCACGCAGAGCAACGCGGCGCAGACGGACGAAGACGGGGACGGCAAGGGTGACGCGTGCGACGTGCTCATCTCCGAGGTCGCCGCTGCGGGCCCGAACGGCGCCGGCGACGAGTTCGTGGAGCTGTTCAACCCGGGGCGCGGCGCGGTGTCTCTCGCCGGCTGGGCGCTGCAGTACGCGAGCGCGCCTTCGGGCACGTGGTCGACGAGGTTGGTGCTGCCTCCCGGCGCGGCGATTCCAGCGAGGGGCTTCTACTTGCTGGCGTCCTTCAACTCCCTCGATGGCGGCCAGGGCTACGTCGGGGCAGCGGCGCCGAACGCGGCCTACCCGGGAACGCTGAACCTGGCGGCGAGCGACGGCCACGTGCGGCTGGTGCTCCCCGACGCGACGACGGCGACGCCAGCGAACGATCCACTCGTCTCCGACACGGTGGGCTGGGGCGTGGTGGCGAACCTGTGTGAAGGCAACCCGACGCCGGTGCCGACGTGGACCGGGACGAGCCCCACCGGCTCGCTCGAGCGCAAGGCGAGCGCGACCTCGACGGCGACGAGCATGGCCAGCACCGAGGCCGGCGCCGGCAACGCGCGGGACACGCAGGACAACGCGCAGGACTTCATCGTGCGACCAGTCCGCGAGCCTCAGAACTCGGGCTCGACGCCGGAGCCGTGAGGCGTCGACCCCAAGGTGGCTCGCACGTGCCTCAGGAATTGCGCAGGCAGCACCGGTCGTCGACCGATTCGTGGTGGGAGGTCCCGTCGCCCTCCCGAGCCAGGCGTCTTCTCGTGCGCGACGCGACCGCCCGTACGTCGAAGCCCGGCCACAACCAGGGTGTGCGGAATGCCGCACCGAGCGCGAAGGCCGAGCTTCGAGCCGCGCGAGGAAGAGCCCGCGACATGACTGGCCGGTCGATCAAAGAGCGCTGACGATGGCCCGGCGAAGGAACTCGGCGTTTAGGCGACAGGAGTGCAGTTCTCGACCCCCAGGGAAGTCACCGCTCGAGCGGCGCTCACCGCCGCGGACGGGCGCCGAGCCGCGGTGCCAGTGCCACGGCGCGCAGTCCAGCGGCCAGCCTCTGCCCCACGCCGCTCGCGTTCTGCCCCGAGGCCAAGCCGCTGCGCCTCACCCGCAGCGCTGACGTCCCGGCTCCACCGCGCGTCATACGTCGGGTGCACCGTCAGGCAGAGCCGATCGAGCACCTGGGTGAAGAGCCCGAAGTGTCCGCGGCCGTCGTGGTGGTGCTGCGCGTGGAACGTGGTGGTGATGAAGAGCTTGCCCAGCGGACTCGACGCCCACCGCGCGGGCAGGACCTCCACGCCCACGTGCCCCCAGACGTTCAGCGCAAAGTTGAGCGAGAAATACGTCAGCACCGCGGCCTCCGAGGTCGGGAACAGGCGGCTGAGCACCCCGGTGATGAGCGTCGCCCCGGCCTGCAGAATCACCCGCTCGGGAATGGAGAACGCCATCGACGTCAGCGCGTTGGTGTCCACCGTGCGGTGGTGGTCCGCATGCAGGAAGAAGAGCGCGGGGTGGTGGAGCGCGCGGTGGGCCACGTAGAAGAAGACCTCGTACGCGACGGCGACCAGCGCGAACGTGGTGAGGAAGGTGAGCGGCGTCGTCGTCGAGAAGCGCCACGCACCGAGCGCTCCGGCGGTCGCGACGAACAGCGCGTCGACGGCGTTCGTGCCCACGGCGAGCCTCAGCTCCCGCCAGGTCGGCCCAGACGCGCCGCGAATGAGCTTGGCCCGCGCCCAGCGCGCGACGGCCAGCCCGAGGCCGACGAAGGCCACCGACCGCACCATGAGCAGCCCCATGAGCTTCAGGGCTTCGAGCGCGACCTCTGCTGCGTGAAGAGTCCCGTGCATGGCCCCGGGGGCAATGCACGGACGGCGCCACCGTCACTCGCGGGCCGTCTTCGCGCGCGTCAGGTGCGCTTTGGAGGCCGAGCACTGAGGGATCGTCGTGCAGCTCCTTGCACGGCCGTGAAGGCTCCTTCCGCGCGCAGCCGACACCCCGGCACGACTGGAGCCCTCCTTCCGGGCGGCACACGCGCTGCAACCTCGACGCCTCCGTGAATCACGCTCCTGCCACTTCGCTCAGCCACCCGCTCCCAGGAGTCGACGTGCAGCACCGCCGCGTCACCGTCGGAGACCTGGGCGTGCACGTCGTCACCGCGGGAGAAGGGCCACCGGTGCTGCTCCTCCATGGGTTCCCCGAGTGCTGGTGGGCCTGGCGTTACCAGCTCGCCCCGCTCGTCCGCGCCGGCTACCGCGTCATCGCGCCGGACCTCCGCGGCTTCGGGCAGACGGACGCACACGGCCCGACCGACCTCGACACGCTGGCTGGCGACGTCGCAGGGCTGCTCGACGCGCTCGAGGTCTTCGAACCGGTGCGTCTCGTCGGGCACGACTGGGGCGGAGCGCTCACGTTCCATCTGCTGAGCACCCACGCGGCGCGCTTCTCCCACGCCTGCGTCGTCAACGGGCCGCACCCGCAGGTGCTGCGGCGCGCGCTCTTGGGCGGCAGCCTGCGGCAGCTCCTCCGCAGCTGGTACATGTTCTTCTTCCTGCTGCCCTGGCTGCCCGAGTGGCTCTTCACGCGCGGCGAGGGCGCGCTCGTGGGCCAGGCCATTCGCGGCTCGTCCGTTGACGTCACGCGCCTCTCCGACGTCGAGCTGACGCCGCAGCGCTCGGGCTTCACTCGGCCCGGAGCCGCCCGCACGGCGCTCAACTGGTACCGCTCGGCGCTCTGGGAAGGGCTGCGCGGTCGCGGGCCGGGCGCGCGACGGTACGCGCCCATCGACACGCCGGTGCACATGCTCTGGGGCCTCGACGACGCAACGCTGCGCTTCGACGACATCGTGCTTCCCACGCGGGCCTTCGTGCCCAACCTCGAGGTGGTGACGCTCCCGCGCTGCGGCCACTTCGCGCCAGCCGACGCGCCCGCAGTGGTGACCGGCGCGCTCCTCGACTGGCTGGCGGGCACGCGCTGAGCGGCTGCACGCTGTGCAAAGCGCTGCACACTGGGCTTGGCGCTCGGCACTCCCAACCTCGCAGACGCTCACGCTGGCACGGACGCTGCTCTTCCCCCGGCGCATGCACTCACCCTCACCGCTCTCACCACAGTGGCTCCAAGACGCGCGGCAGCTCGCCGCCCAAGCAGCGCCCCCTCAGGCAGCGCGGTACTGGCGCGAGCTGCTGACGTCCTCCGCGGCGCTGTGGAGCGGGGTCGCGCTCCTCTTCACGCAGCCCGGCGGGACGCTCGGCCTGGTCTTCGGCTTCGCGGCCGTCGTCGTGGGCGCCTTCCGCGGGCTCGTCTTCCTCCATGACGTCACGCACCTGGGGCCGGGGGAAGTGCCCGGCCTGCGCACCGCCTGGAACGTGCTGCTCGGCGTCCCGCTGTTGGTGCCGTCCTTCGTCTACGAGCGCTGCCACCCCGACCACCACCGCGGCGACGTGTACGGCACGCGGGCGGACCCCGAGTACCAACCGTACGCACGGCAGCCGCTGCTCCGCGTGCTGCTGGCGCTGTTGATGAGCCTGCTGGTGCCCAGCGTGTTGGTGCTGCGCTTCTTCGTCCTCAACCCGCTGTCCGTCTTCAGTCCAGCGCTGCGCCGCTTCGTCGACGGGCGGCTGTCGTCGCTCGCCATCAACCCCGAGTACGTCGCCGCGCCCATGACCGGTGCGCTGGCCAAGCGCGCGCTCGTGCTCGAGGTCGCGGGCAGCGGCTGGGTGTGGCTCCTGGCCGTGGCCTGTGTCACCGGCCTGCTTCCCGCCCCGCCGCTCGCGCTCGTCTTCGCGGCGCTGCACGTCGTCGCCGCCGTCAACAACGTGCGCGCGCTGGCCTCACACCGGTACGCGTCCACCGGCGAGCGGCTCGACGACGCTGGCGTCTTCGCCGACTCCGTCAACGTCGAGGGGCCCTCGCTGTGGGCGCGCCTGGCCATGCCGACGGGCGCCGAGCACCACGCGCTGCACCACCTCGCGCCACGGGTGCCCTTCCACGAGCTGCGTTCGCTGCACGAACGACTGCGCGCGAGCCTCCCGGCCCAAGCCACGTACCACCACGCGTCGGCGGCGACGGCCGGCGAGGCTGGCTTGCAGGTGCTCGCCCGGGCCTGGGCGGTGCAGGCGGAGGTGGCGTCATGAAGACGGCGTTGGTGACGGGGGCCTCGAGCGGCTTTGGGCTGCTGGCGAGCGTGGAGCTGGCGAGGCAGGGCTTCACCGTCTTCGCCACCATGCGCGACGTCACCCGCGCCCGGGCCCTCGAGCGCACCGCGATCTCCGCTGGGGTGTCGGTCCACGTGCTGCCGCTGGACGTGACGCAGGACGAGTCGGTGCAAGCCTGTGTGGACGCCGTGAAGGCGCGCACGGGCAGGCTCGACGTCGTGGTGAACAACGCGGGCGTCGCGGTTGGCGGGTTCTTCGAAGACCAGTCCGACGACGAGGTCCGCGGGCAGTTCGAAACCAACTTCTTCGGCGTGCTTCGGGTGCTGCGCGCGGTGCTGCCGCTCCTCCGGGCGCAGCAGGGTGGCCGCATCATCAACGTCTCGTCCATGGGCGGGCGCATCGGCACGCCCGGGCTCGCGCCGTACTGCGCCACCAAGTTCGCGCTCGAGGGGCTGACCGAGTCACTGCGACACGAGGTCGGGCCGCTCGGCATCGACGTCGTGCTGGTCGAGCCGGGCACGTACGGCACGTCGATCTTCTACGGGAACCGGCAGCTGGCGGCGCGCGCCACGTCCCCCGCCTCGCCGTACGCCAAGCGCTTCCAGTCCGCGCAAGAGGCCATGCTGGCCGACATCACCAAGCGCAACGCGGACCCGCGCGACGTGGCGGTCGCCATCGCCCGAGCGGCGACGGCCCGCCGGCCTCGACTGCGCTACGTCGTCGGCGCCGACGCCACGGTGGGCGCGTGGGCGCAGCGGCTGCTCCCCGAAGGGTGGTTCCTCACCGCCGTGCGTCGCTTCTTCGAGCCGGCGTGAGCTGCGCGCGCGCTTGCGTTCACTCAGCCCCGGACGCGGTACTGCCGCACCAGCGTCGTCATCTCCTCCGACAGGCCCTTCATGTTCTTCGACGCCTGCTCGAGCTGCCGAATGCCGCTGGCGCTCTCGTTGACGGTCCGGTCGATCTCCTTCATCGCCTGCCAAATCTGCTCCACGCCGACGGCCTGCTGCCGGGTGGACGCGGCGATCTGCTTGGCCGCGGTCGACGACTCGTTGATGGCGCGGTCCAACGTCTGAATCGACTCGCCGGCCTTGAGCGCGAGCTGCAGGCCGGACTGCGCGCGACGCGTGCCTTCTTCGATGACGCCCATGGTGTCGCGGCTGGCTCGCTCGATGTCCTGGAGGATGCTGCGCACCTGCGCGGTGAAGTCCTTGCTGCGCTCGGCCAGGCTGCGCACTTCCCGCGCGACGACGGAGAAGCCGCGGCCCTGCTCCCCCGCGCGCGACGCTTCGATGGCGGCGTTGAGCGCGAGCACGTTCGACTGCTCGGCCAGGTCGTTCACGCTGTCGATGATGACGCCGATCTGCGTGGTGCGCTCGACCAGGCCCATGATCGACTTGGAGATGGTGTGCACCTGATCGCGGATCTGCTCCATGGAGCCCACGCTCTCGCGCACCGCGCTCGTCCCGGCGCCGGTCGACTCTTCGGTCTTCTTGGCCAGGTCGATCACCGCCTGCGCGCGCTCCGCGGCTTGGTTGAACGTCTCACGCAGCTCGGCCACCGTGGCGCCCGTCTCGGCCACGCTCGACGCCTGCCGACTGGCGGACTGGCCCTGCTGCGTGCTCGACGCGAGCACTTCACCGGCCACGCGCTCGAGCGAGCCCGCGGCGCCCTGCAGCCGACCGACGACGTCGCCGGTGCGCTGCATCATGAAGGTCAGGTTCTTCGACAGCTGCCCAATCTCGTCCGACGCGTCGTCCGTCTCGAGCTGCGTCAGGTCGCCCGCGGCCATGCGCGCCGCCGAGCTGCCGATGCGGTTGACCCGCGCGGCGATGCGGCTGAAGTAGACGATGAACACGACCAGCAGCACCGCCGCCGTCATGCTGATGGTGAGCGACGTCTGCCGCGTCAGCTGCTCCCGCGACGAGTCCGACGCGAGCGCCAGCACCACCCGGCCCAGCGCCTGAGCCTTGTCGTCGCCGCCGCCCATCAAGTCGTCGCCCTGGGAGTCCTGCTTGCGAATGTCCTGCGCGAAGACGAGCCAGCCTTCCTGCGTTCGGCCGAACCGCAGCCCGTCGCGCAGCGACTCACCGAGCGGGGCGTCCTTCGCGCGCCGGGCCACGTCCAGCCCCGACTGCCGCGTGCCGGCCGCGCCCCCGAGCATGTCGCCCTGCGCGCTGACGAAGGCCACGAAGCGCACGTCGACGTCGCCGTCGGCCAGGCTGCGCGCGAGCGTCTCCGCTTCCTTGGCGTTCTTGAGCGCCAGCGCCAGCCGCAGCTCCTGGTGCTGCGCGAGCACCGTCACGACCGTCTCACCGCGGCGCTTGAGCTGGTCTTCCAGGGTGCGCTCGAAAGACGGGCTGAAGAGCGTGAAGGCGGCCAACGCGGCAACGGCGACGGACACCAGGAGCGTCAGCAGCGCCCGCACCGTGAGCGTCTGGTACCAGGCCACCGAGCCAGTTTGTTCGGCCATGTCTTTGTTCCCTCTCCCCAGCACAGAAAAAGCGGAGCCCGCGCGAGGCCGCCTTCTGCCCTACTTGAACGTCTGCGTCGCCAGCCGCTGCGCCGTCGCCGTCGGCTTGATGTTCATGGTCTCAGCCGTCTTCAGATTCAGCGTCAGCCGTCCAGGCGCCCAGGCCGCCGCCGGCACCGGCGTGCGCTTGCCGTCAGGCTTGGCCGCGATCTCCGCCGCCAGCTTCCCCGCTCGCCGACCGGCTTCGGTGTAGTCGGCGCTCACCGCAGCCAGCGCCCCGGCCTGCGCCATGGAGTCCAAGAACCCGATGATGGGAACGGACCGCTCAGCTGCGCTGGTGAGAAGGAACAGCACCAAGTCCTTGGGGAACAGCTTCGCGTCCGGCGTCAGCCACAGCAATTCGGTCTGCTGCAGCAGCGCCCGCGCCGCGTCGCGCACTTCCTGGGCGCTGCCCACGGTCCGCGTCACCAGCGTCAGCCCGTGCTGCTTGGCGCCGCGCTGCGCTTCGGTGACGAACCAGTCTGACGCGGCGGGGTTGTAGAGCAGCCCCACCTTCGTCACCGCTGGCGCGACTTCCTTGAGCTTGCCCAGCGAGTCCACCGGGTCCGCTTCGAACGGCACGCCGGTCACCGTGTCCGACAGCTGGTCCTTCGTCGCGCCGAGCACCAAGCAGAACACCGTGGGCACCTTCGGCGCCTTCTCCTTCGCCAAGCTCAGCGCCTTCTGCCCCACCGCGACGATGACGGTCGCTTCGCCGAGCTTGTCCGCGGCGGCGGCGTCACCCACGTCTTGCTCCGTCGCGCCGGAAAGCTGCCCCTTCACCCCGGCCGCGGCGTCACGGAACTGCGCCACCTTCTGCTCGAGCAGCACGACGGGGCCGCCGGCCCAGGCGTGTGCCGCGAAGAGCGCGCAGAGCGTGAAGACGTGTCGCGTCACAGGCTGTTCACCGTGCCAGTTCGGCCAACCGAGGCCCCATTGCGTCCAAGGACAGCTCTTCGCACACCGCGCCCAGCTCGCGTGCGACGCGCGGCATACCATAGACGAGCGAGGTTGCCTCATCTTGGCCGAGCGTCAGGTGCCCCGAGTGCTTCAGCTCGAGCAGCCCCTGCGCCCCGTCCGCGCCCATGCCCGTCAGCAGCACGCCCACCACACCCGGACCGACGGACAGGCAACTTCGGAACAGGCGGTCCACCTTGGGCACCGGCGTCTCGTCCGGCGGCGCGGCGATCGCCCGGACCACGCCTGGTGCGATCTCCACGTGGCACCCGTCGCGCGGCAGGTACACCCGCCCCGGCAGCAGCGCCGCCGACTCGGCGACGACCTCCACCTTGAGCGACGACGCCTCGCGCAGCCAGCGAGCCAGGCCCTCGGTGAAGCCCGACGCGAGGTGCTGGGCGATGACGATGGGGGCCTTGAACCCCCCGGGCAGCCGCCGCAGCAGCTCGGCCAGCGCCGGCGGCCCACCCGTCGACGCGCCGATGGCGACCAGCCGCGTGGGCGCACTCAGCGTGGACCCGGTGCTGCGCCGCCGCACCACCTTCACCTGAGCCATGGCGCGCAATGCTTCGACGAAGCGCCGCCGAACGTCCGGCGCCGTGGCGTCCCGGGGCTTGGCCAGCACGTCCACCGCGCCTGCCTGCAGCGCGTCGAAGGCCACCTGCTGCGCGCGGCTGTCCAGCAGGCTCGACACCACCACCACGGGGCAGGGCGCCCGTTCCATGATTTCCGCCGTGGCCGACAGCCCGTCCATGCCGGCCATCACCACGTCCATCACCACCAGGTCCGGCCGCAGCTTCTGCACCAGCTCCAGCGCCCGGGCGCCGTCCCCGGCCACCCCGACGATGGTGAAGCCGCCCGCCTCTTCGAGCAGCGCCGTCACCAGGGCGCGAAACGACACGCTGTCATCGACGAGGACGGTGCGAATCACAGGCGCTCCAAGAGACGCCGGGCGATCACCAACAATTCACCCCGCTGGTAGGACTGCTTCGTCACGTAGGCGCTGGCCCCCGCATCTTCCGCACGTTTCCGGTCGTCCTCGGTGTCGGCGCTGGAGATCAAGATGAGAGGCAGACCCGCAAACCGCGTGTCCTGGCGAATGCGCCGCGTCAGCCCCAGCCCGTCCAGGCGGGGCATGCGCACGTCGGACACCACCAAGTCGGCGCCGCGCTCGCGCAGCAGGCGGTAAGCCTCTTCCCCGTCCGGCGCCACGTCCACCTCGAAGCCGGCGGACTCGAGCACCTGGCGGTGCAGCGTGCGCGTCGTCAGCGAGTCGTCACAGACGATGACGCGGCGCCGGCCCTGCTCGGCGAAGGGCTGCGCGGCGGACACACGCTCAGCGCCGGCCAGGTCCATGAGCGCGCGCGGCGCCAGCACGAAGGCCAGCCGCCCGTCGCCCAGCTGCGTGGCGCTCGACAGCGCGGGGAAGCGGCCCAGCTCCTTGGGAATGGGGCGCAGCACCACGTCGCGCTCCCCGAGAATGGCGTCCACCGCCACGGCCAACAGCCGGTCCTGTGCACGCAGCACCACCACCGGCACCAAGCGCTTGGGCGCAACAGGGGGCGGCAGCCGGAGAATGCTGGACAACGTGCGCACCGGCAGCACCACGCCGGACACTTCGACGGACGGCAGCCCCGCCGCGCTCAGCCCCGCCAGCTGCGAGGCCACCACGTTCGTCAGCGGCAGCGCCAAGCGGTGCGCCGACGCTTCCACCACCAGCGCCTGCGCGGAGGCGACGGACAGGGGCACGTCCAACACGAAGCGTGTGCCCTGGCCCGGCGTGGACTCGAGCCGCACCATGCCGCCGACACGCGTCAGGTTCTCCCGCACCACGTTGAGGCCCACGCCGCGCCCGCTCGTCTTCGTCACCTGCTGCGCGGTGGAGAAGCCGGGCGAGAAGAGCACTTCGTACAGCTGCGCCGCGGTGGCACTCTTCGCCGCCTCGACGCTCAGCTCGCCGCGCAGCACCGCCGCCTCGCGCACACGCTCCACGTCGACGCCGGCGCCGTCGTCGCTGAAGCTGAGCACCGCGCGCCCGTGCCGCGCCTCGGCCGACAGGTGCAGGTGGCCCACCGGAGGCTTGCCCAGCGCCTGCCGCCGCTGCTCGTCCTCCAGCCCATGGTCGATGGCGTTGCGCGACAGGTGCAGCAGCGCTTCCTTCACCTCGTCGACGACGCGGCGGTCGAGCGACAGGTCCGTCCCCGCCGCGGTCAGCTCTGCGCGCTTGCCCACCTGCCGCGTGTGCTCCCAAATGCCGCGCCGCAGGCCGGGCATGAGCGTCGCCACCGGCAGCATGCGAATGGCGCGCACCTCTTCGGTGGCCTCGGTCAGCCGCGCCGTCAACTCCGCGGAGTCGGCGGACAGGCCGCGGTACAACGCGCGCAGGGCGTCGCGCAGCAGCTTGAGCCCGTCTGCTTCGAGGCCGGCGTCCACGCGCTGCACCAGCTGCCGCACCTCGTCCGCGCGGTGGTCCATGGTGCCGCGCACCTCGCGCAGCTCCTCGAGCTTCTGGTCCAGCGTGGCCACGCGGGTGGCAGACACGCGCAGGGTGTCGGCGGCGGGCGCGGCGTCACCTCGGCTGGGCCGAGGCCGCGTCATGACGACGGACTTGCCCGACGACACCGGGGTGTCCTTGCTGGCCGGCGTCGGCGTCCGATCTTCACCGTCCGGAGGCGGGCGCACGACGGACGGGGCCGACGCCAGCGACAGGGACTCGGCCATGAACTCAGGGGCCGACGGGCGCGGCGCGTCTGGCGCGGACGGCGGCGGCTGAGGGACGGGCGTCGGCGCGTGCGGGGCCTCGAAGGCGGCGATGAGGGCCCTGAGCGACGACGGCGCCTGCTCGGCGATGACGGCGTCGACGTGTGCGGGCACCGCGTCGAGCGCCTGGAGAATGGTCTGCGAGAGCGAGCGCGGCAGCCGCCCACCGCTCTTCTTGGACGGCTCGAGCGCGGCCTCGAGCGCGTGCATCAACGTCTCGAGCTCGGGCAGCCCCAGCGAGCCCGCGTTGCCCTTCATGGTGTGCGCGTGCCGAGCGACGCGCTGGAGCGCCTTCTTGCGCTCGGGCTCGGGCAGCTCGGCGTCGAGCTGAATCAACGCCTCGCCCATGTCCTGCAGCTGCTCGCGCACCTCGGTGGCGAAGAGCACCAACACCTGGTGGAGCGGGTGCGCCATGTCAGCCCGCCAGCCTCGGGTCCAAGAACAGCCGCTCGGCGGAGATGACGTGAACCCGCTCGCCGCGCCGCTGCGTCACCGCTTCCAGGCCCGGCCGGTCGTTGCCCTGCCAGACCTCGAGCCGCGCGTCGGTCTCGTCGAGCCCGAGCAGCTCTTCGACCAGCAGCCCAATGCTGCGCCCGCCGTGGGACAGGCAGACGAAGCTGGGCATGTCGGCGACGCCGCGCTTGAGCTCTCCCCAGAAGACCAGCAGGTCGATGAGCGACAGCACGTTGCCCCGGTGCATGGTGATGCCGCGCAGCCAGTCGTCGGCCCCGGGCACCGGCGTCAGCTCGCGCAGCCGCCCGGACGACTCCACTTCAGCCACGTGGAAGCCGAAGAGGACACCGGCGCGACGCATGAGGACCAGCTCCGCCATGGGAGCGGTGTCCTCGACGGGGCGCTGCGCGAGCGCCTTGGCCCGTTGGGCCAGCTGTTCGGCGTAGCTCTTCACGGAAACGGGAATGCCGGACCTTACCCCCAGCCGACGGTTTGTTGAGTTTGGATCGGCCCCGCTGGGCGACGCGGGGGATTCGTGGCACGAACGGGGGCATGTCCGCGGGAGCGCCGCGCAGCCTGGTCCTGGGTCGAGTGGCCGGCGCGCTCGTGTCGCTGCACTGGAGCTTCCCGCTCGGCGTGGTGCTGCTCGCCGGCGGACTGGGCGCGACCGGCCTGAGCGCGCTGGCGGCGCTGGCGTTGCTCTTCGTGCACGCGGCGGGGCATTGGCTGCTCGCGCGCGCGCTGGGCGTGACGGTCGACAGCGTGCGGCTGAGCGGGCTGGGCGGCGCCGTCACCTGGCGCGGCGTCGCGGGGCCGTTGGGAGGCCCGCTCGAGGCGTGGGGCGGCGTCGCGGCGCAGCTGCTCGTGCTGCTCGGCGCGAGCGCGCTGCCGTTCCCCCCGGGGAGCGCGCTGGGCTCCACCCTGCTCGAGCGCAACATGTGGCTGGTGGCGCTCAACCTGCTGCCGCTGCCCGGCTTCGACGGCGCCGACGCTTGGGCGCTGCCGTGGCGGCTGGGGCGGCGGCTGCGCGCGAAGCTCGTGGGAGCAGCGGCGGACGACGACGCGCCGCCCAGCGAGCCCCTCGACGTGCCGCTGGCCGACGACGAGCCGGCCGGTCCGAAGGCAGCCGAGGCCCGCCGCATCGCCGAGGCGCTGCTCGAGAACGCGCGGCGCGGGCCGCCGGAGGACGAGCCGTGACGACGCTCCTCCTCACCGTGCTGGCCGCAGCCTTCGGAGGGCTCTTCGTGCTGGGCCTGCTGCTGCCGCCGAAGGACGTGGAGGGCGCGCTGCTCGCGGAGTACCTCGCGCTGAGCCGAGGGAGTCGGGCGCAGGCGCTGGCGGAGGTCGAAGAGCGCCTCGCGTCGCTGGCGCAGCGCTACCCGGGGAAGTCGCGGGTGTGGCGGCTGCGGTGGCTGGTGCGGGATCTCGAGCGCGCGAAGCGGTGAATGGTTGGACGGGCTCGGGCACGGCGAGGGGGAGGCGCAAAGGCCAGCGACCAGCACGCAGAGGACGAGCACTCCTTCGACAGCGTCGCACGGCGATTCGGTTCAGACCTCGTCCGCCGTTGTTGCAGGAGACGCGAACCGGGCCGACGAGCACTCCGCCGACGGTGTCGCACTGCGACTGGAGCGCAGGCCTCCTCCGCCTCGAGGAAGGAGGAGCACGCGCGAGCCGGCGAGCGACGTGAAAACGAGCGCTCGGACGACGGCACCGCCAGCGACTTGGTGCAGGCCCCCTCAGGCCGTTGTCGCAGGAGGAGCGAACGCGAGGCCGCGAGCGGCGTGAGAACGAGCGCTCAGACGTCGCAGCGCACGGCGAGTCGGCGCGGGCCTCCTCGTGCCGCTGTCACGGGAGGGCGCACCAGAGCCGGGTGAGCCCGGTCGGGACGAACACGCCGTTGGAGCCGTCACAGGCGCGCGCCGGCGCAGGCCTCAAGCCCCTCCTTAGAAGGTGCGAGTGCGAGCCGGCGAGCGACCCGACAAGGAGCGCTCCGGCGACGGCGTCGCACGTCAATTCGGTGCAGGCTTCCCCCCTCCACTGCCCCCGAGGCGGGAAGGCGAGGCGGCGAGCACGGTCAGGACGAGCGCGTGGAGACGGGCGTCGGACGGTGCCCGAGCGGCAGACGGCGCGAGCGGCAGCCCACCAGCACGGTGCGCAGACGTCGTCGGTCGTGGGCGGCGGCCGAGCCTCAGGCGCTGCCCTCTTCACCCGCCGCGCCGGCGCGCCGCCGCTTGGACCTGCGCCGCTGCGCGCCCAGCGCCGGAAAGCGCTCGGCCACGTCCACCTCTCCGAAGGCGAGCGCAGCGTACGGCCACAGCTCGTGCCGCTTGATCACGAGCAGCGTGTACAGCCGATCCCGCTGCGCGAGGGCGGCGCGGTGCTCAGGCGACGCGAAGCGGCGCTGCCCGCTGGGTCGTGCCAGCTCGAGCAGCTGGGCTGACAGCGCCCGCGCCCGGTCGAGCTCGGCGAGCGTGACGGGCACCTTCCCCTGCACGTGGCGCCAGGCGTCGGTGAACGCGCGAGCCAAGGCCTCGAGATCGTCGCCGCAGTCCCGCGGCCCGCCGCCGCGTGCGACGGCCTTCACCACCGTCGGGCGCAGCAGGTCCTCGTCCACCAAGATCCGCGCGATCAGCAGCAGCTTGCGCCGCAGCGGCCAGGCTTCCTTCGTCACGGCCGCCAGCTGCGCCCCGTTCCCGGAGCCCCGCGCGGCGTCGCGCGCCCGACACGCCTCGGCGAAGAGCGTGAGCAGCGCCTCGTACGACTCCAACGAGGCCTCGTCCCACCCCTTGAGCTGCGCGCGCAGCGACGGGAGCGCCGTCCGCAGCGCCTCCAGGCCGATCCGCGCGTTCGCCAGCACCAGCCGCGGGTCGAGCGTGAGGGTCGCCAAGCTCCCCCCAGGGAGCGCCCGGGCCTCCTCGAGAAGTGCGACCGTCAGCGGAGCGCCCGGGTTGGTCTGCGAAGGAGCCTCAGACCTCGACTCAGAGCCTCGCTTGGCCCGACGTAAAGTCTTCTTGCTCATTTTCATGCCCTTTCATGCCCGACGCTGAGTCCCTCGACTCCATGCTGACCATACGAGAGCAATCGACGTGAGTCTTCTGACTCGACACCGGCCCATCTTGAGGTCACTCACTGAGACCTGACGCTCCGTGCCAGACAGTCGCCCTCCTCCCGCGAGGCCCAGCGACTCCTGCGATCGACCGAAGCACCACCCCAGCCCCGCCCAAGCATCAGCGAACGCGCCCCGTGACACCCATCACCCGGGACCGCTTGAGCCCCGCGCCGCGCACGCCTATGGGCCGAGCCGCCATGAACCTGCCCGGCCTCGCCCTGCGCTACCTCGCGTCCTTCGCCCTGGTGGCGTCCACCTTCAACCCGACCGGGTACTCCTTCTTCCACTGGGCGCACGCGACGCTGCCCAAGGTGAACGGCCTGCTGGCGCTCGCGGCGATGACGCTCCTCATCGCCTGGTTCGCCCTGGTGCGCGCCACCTTCCGCTCCATTGGCCTGTTCGGCGTGCTCCTGGCGCTGGCCTTCTGCGGGGCGCTCGTCTGGGTGGGCGTGGACTACGGGCTGGTCAACCTCAACGACTCGAAGGCCCTGGTGTGGATCGCCCTCTTCGTCGTCGCCGTCGTCCTGGGTACGGGCATGTCGTGGGCGCTGGTGCGCCGCAAGGTGACCGGCCAGTCCGACGCGCCCGCGGCCGACGCGGGGTAGGCCGTCAGCGCGCCGGCTTGGCCTCGGGCATTCCCAACGGGCGGCGGTTCTGCTTACTGGCCCCGCTGCGATGAGCCTCCACGACGACGCGCAGGCCCTCAGAGACGACTTGGGCGGTGGCGAGAGCCCCGAGCGGGCCTTCGTGCTGGAAGTCACCCGCGGCAAGGACTCCGGCCGCACCGTGGCGATTGGCCCGACCAGCCCCGGCCCCTTCCTCGTGGGCACTGGGCCGACCTGTCACCTGCGGCTGACGGACCCCCGCGTGGCGCGGCGGCACCTGGCGCTCACACACCTGGGCAGCCGGCTCAAGGTGGTGGCCTTCGGCGGCACGCGCGTGGGCTCCGTCGCGGTGGAGTCGGCCTTCGTCGACGGCGGTGAAGTGCTGACGCTGGGCGAGAGCCGGCTGATGGTGGGCACGGCGCCGGTCCCGACGGAGCGGCTGTCGACGAAGACGTCGTTCGGGGCGCTGTTGGGCGCGAGCCTGGAGCTCAAGAAGCTGCACCCGCTCCTCGCGCGGCTGGCGGCGGGTGACGGGCCGGTCCTCATCGAAGGGGAGCCGGGCAGCGGCAAGTCGACGCTCGCGGCGGCGTTGCACGAGCAGGGCCCTCGGCGCGGGCGGCCCTTCGTGCGCGTGGACGGAGACGAGGCGCGGCTGTTCGGCGGCGGGCCTCCGACGAGGCCGGTGCTGTCCGTCTTCGACGTCGCCGCCGAGGGCACGGTGTACGTGCCGGAGCTGACGACGCTGTCCTTGAGCGCCCAGGCGCAGCTGCTGCCGCTCCTCGCGCCCGCGTCGCACGCGAAGGGCTCGGCGCGGGTGCTCGTCGCCACCTCGAAGGACGTCGAGCGGGAGGTCGCCGAAGGGCGGCTGAACGACGCGCTGCTCGACGCGCTCGCGCCACACCGCGTGGAGCTGCCGCCGCTGCGCGCGCGCCATGGCG
>JALHOS010000064.1 GCA_022842905.1 Myxococcaceae bacterium
GCCGACGGGCCGACCGGTGGGCGCGCGCGGGACGCCCGGCGGCAGCTCTCGCTGCAGCATGAGCCGGCGCGGCATGTGCCCCGACGTGAAGTACGACAGCGCGGTGTTGCGCAGCGCCGTCAGGTCGAGCCCGGACTTGAAGAGCAGGTCCTGCGCCAGGCAGCGCACTCGCGTCATGGCGATCAGCGCGTGGAGGCAGTCGGCTTCGAGCGATCCACAGCTGGCAGCGATCTCCCGCGTCTTGTCCCGTACTTCCCGTACGTGGCTCTCGGGCTCGCTGGGCGCCGCGGTGATGAGCTCGAGGAGCACGTCTTCGTCGACGCCGCGCTCCTTGAGCAGCAACTGACCGCGGTTCTCGACGGTGAACATGGCGAGCAACACGTGCGCGGTCGTCAGCCGCTGGCTGACGCTCTGCGCGATGTCGTCGGCTTCCGTCATGACCTGCGCAAAGTCCGTCGAGTCGACCATGGGCCGAGTTCGTACACCTGGCGCAGGGCCTCACCAAATTTTCGGCTACAACGCGCTACAGCCCGGGGCTCGGGGCCAACTCGTTGATGTTCTTCGGGGTTGTGGGCGGTCGCGGTCGGTGAAATGAGCGGCCGCGGCCCTTCGTTCTGGGGCGCACGAGTGCCGACACGTGAACCGACCTGGGCTGGAGCTGCGCGCTGTCTTCGATCCATTGGGCGCCGTGCCGGCCGTCGTCGAGGCGCGGCGCTTCGGGCTGGGGCTGGTCCTGGTGGCGCTCGCGGCGTCGGCGTCCGGGGCGCTGGTCGCGCAGCGCGTGGACGTGCAGCCGCAGGTCATCGCCTCGCTGGCGGCGTCGGGTGAGCTGGGCAAGAAGAGCGAGCGCGAGCTGTCGGACGCCGTCGAGCAGGCGCAGCGCCTGGCGTTGGTCGCGGGCTCGGCCAAGGGCGTCCTCGTGCCAGTCCTGGCGCTCGCGGTCGCGGTGGGCCTGGCGATCCTGGGCTGGGTGCTCGGTCGCAAGGCGAGCTTTGGCGCGTACTTTTCCGTGGCCGTCCTCGGCCTGCTTCCGGTCGGCGTGTTTCACGTGATCCTCGCGACGGCAGCGTGGAGGCAGGGGGTGCTCTCCCCGGCCATGGTGCAGAGTCTGATCCCGACGTCACTGGCGGCGCTCCTCCCCGACGCGCCGGGCGCGCTGGGCCGGGCGTACCGCGCGGTCGACGTGTTCAACGTCTGGTCCGCTTCGCTGGTCGGGCTGGGGCTGGCCGTGGCGCTGAAGCTGCCGCGGTGGGTCGGGCTGCTCGTCGGCCTCTGCGTGTACGCGCTCGTTGGAGCGGCGCTGCTGGTCGGGCTCCCCGGGCTGCTGAGCGGCGGAGGTTCGCCATGACGGCGGGCCTGGTGCTGCTGGTGTTGGCTGCTGGCTGGACGCTCGACGAGACGAAGGCCGCGGCGCGCAGCAACCTCGAGGCGGTACGCGCGGCGCTCGAGCAGGAGCGCGCGCAGGCGAACAAAAAGCAGGCGCGCTCGGCGATCCTCCCGCAGGTCGATCTCAGCCTGGGCGCGCGGGGCACGTTCAACGGACCGCGCGTGCTCTTCAACCCCTTCACCCAAGTCGCGCAGCAGCAGGACCAGTCGTTCGGCGTGGGCGACTTCAGTTTGGGCGTGTCGGTCAGCCAGCTCATCTACGACGGCGCGCGCTGGTGGACGCAGATCGAACAGGCTGGGGCTCAGGAGGAGGCCGCCTCGGGGCAGCTGCTCGAGCAGCAGCTCGCCAGCGAGGTCGAGGCCGTCCGGCGCTTCTACGAGTGGGTCCGGGCGCAGATGAGCCTGGCTGTGCTCGAAGCGACGGTCGAGCGATCGCAGGCCCAGCTGCAGCGGGCGCAAGCGCTCTTCGACGCCGGGCGGGTCCAGCGCCGCGACGTGCTCGACGCCCAGCAGAACCTGGGGAACGACCGCATCGCGGTGCTCCGCCAGCGCCAGGTGATCGTCCAGGCGCGGGCCGCGCTGTTCATTTGGCTCGGGGCGGCGCAGGGCGCGGACTTGGCAGAGCCTCCGAGCGCGCTGACGGCCGAGCTGCGGCTGCCGACCGCCGACGACGAGGCCCTGGTGGGGCGCGCCAAGGGGCAGCGCCCCTTGCTCAAGGCGATCGACAGCCGGGTGCGCGCCGCCGAACTGGGCGTGACGATCGCGCAGGCGGACAACCTGCCGCGGATCTCCGCGGAGCTGGGCTACGCGCGCAGCTCGCCGATCCTCGGCGCGTTCGTCGACCCGCGGCTCCAGCACTCGCTGTCGGGCGGGCTGCGGCTGACGTGGAACCTCTTCTCGGGCTTCGCCACGCAGGCGCAGATCGAGCGCGCGCGGGTCGACGCACGGAGCCAGGCCGCGCAGCTGGGCCAGACACGGCTCGAGCTCGAAGCCGAGGTCCGCCAGACGGCGGCGGCGCTGCGAACCCAAGGGGAGATCGCCGCGCTCGCCGACGGGAACGTGGCGCTGGCCCGCACGCAGCTCGAGCTCGAAGAGCAGCGCTACCAAGCCGGCGCGGGCTCGCCGCTCGACGTGCGGACGGCGCAGCTCAAGCTGACGCAGGCGTTGCTGACGCAGCTGGCTGGCCGGGTGGACGTGGAGATCGCCAGGGCCGCCTTGGCGCGCGCCGTGGGAGGGAGCTTCGAATGACCGCCGTGCGAGTCGTGGTGGGCCTGCTGATCGTCGCGGGCTTGGTCGCGTTGACCCTGGCCGGCATCAAGGAGCGGCCGCCGCCGCCGGTCGAGGTGCAGCTGGGCGCCGCGAAACGCGCGACGATCACCCGCATCGTCACCGGCGCGGGCAAGGTGCAGCCGGCGACGACGGTGAAGATCAGCTCCAGCCTCTCGGGTGATCTGCTCGAGCTCAACGTGAAGGAAGGCGATCTGGTGAAGAAGGGCCAGGTGCTCGGCCGCGTCGATCGGCGCCGCTTCGAGGCCACCTTCAAGCAGGCGAACGCCGCGCTGAACGCCACGCGGGCGGACGTCGCGACGGCGCAGGTGGAGGTCGATCGCGTCACCGCGGAGGTGCGCAGGGTGCAAGGCCTGGTGGACAAGGGCATGGCGTCGGCCGCGGAGGCGGACAAGCTCAACGCCGAGCTGAGCGGGGCCAAGGCGCGCGTCGCGGGGCTGAGCGATCGCGTGGTGCAGGCGCAGGCCGTCGTCGAAGAGGCGCAGAACAACCTGTCGAAGACCACGCTCGTGGCGCCCATCGACGGCACGGTGATCGAGTGCTCGCGTGAGGTGGGGGAGCGGGTGCGCGGCAGCGACTTCAACGAAGACGTGGTGATGACGCTCGCGGCGCTGGCCAGCATGGAAGTGAAGATCGAGGTCGGCGAGCACGAGGTGGTGCACCTCAAGCTCGGCCAGAAGGCGCAGGTGAAGATCGACGCGCTCGAGGGCCAGGGCTTCGAAGGCCTGGTGACGGAGATCGCGCAGAAGGCGCTCATTCGCGCCCAAGGCACCGAGCAGGAGACGACGAGCTTCCCGGTGACGGTGGCGCTGACGGCGCGGCCGCCAGGGGTGATGCCGGGCATGAGCGCCGAGGTTCGCGTCACGGCGGATCAACGCGACGGCGCGCTGACGGTGCCGGTGCAGGCGGTGA
The DNA here is from genome assembly GCA_022842905.1 of Myxococcaceae bacterium. Classification (GTDB taxonomy): domain Bacteria; phylum Myxococcota; class Myxococcia; order Myxococcales; family Myxococcaceae; genus JALHOS01. Next base: position 3,586 of record JALHOS010000064.1, read on the forward strand.
CGGTGCGGCCGGAGAAGCAGCTGCCGGACACCGCGACGCCGATCGAAGGGCAGCCGATCGCCGCGAAGAAGGGGGAGCAGTTCGCCAAGGTCGTCTTCGTGGTCGACGCGGAGTCGAAGGCGCACGTGCGGCGGGTACGCACGGGGATCTCCTCGGACACCGACATCGAGGTGCTCGAAGGGCTGGCCGACGGCGAGAAGATCGTCGAAGGCCCGTACCGCACGCTGGCCAAGGAACTCAAAGACGGCGACGCGGTGGTGGAGCCCAAGCCCGGTGAGAAGCGCCGCGGGCCGAAGCGGGGCTGAGGGCCAACGGCCGATGCTCATCTCGCTTCAGGGAATTCGCCGCGAGTACCACGTGGGCGGTGAGATCGTCGCCGCGCTCGCCGGCGTCGATCTGGCGATCGATCGCGGGGAGTTCGTGGCGATCGTCGGCCAGTCTGGCTCCGGCAAGTCCACGCTCATGAACGTGCTGGGCTGCTTGGACACGCCCACCGCCGGGAGCTACGTGCTCAACGGCAAGGACGTCGCGCGCATGAGCGACGACGAGCTGGCCGACGTCCGCAATCGGGAGATCGGCTTCATCTTCCAGGCGTTCCAGCTGCTGCCGCGGGAGACGGCGCTGGCGAACGTGGAGCTGCCGCTCGTCTACCGCGGCTTGCCGGCGAAGGAGCGGCGGGCGCGGGCGCTGGAGGCGCTCGAGAAGGTGCACCTGACGCAGCGGCTGCACCACAAGCCGACGGAGCTGTCCGGTGGTCAGCGGCAGCGCGTGGCGATCGCCCGGGCGCTCGCGGCCAAGCCGTCGCTGCTGCTGGCCGACGAGCCGACGGGCAACCTGGACAGCGCGACGGGGGCGGAGATCATCCGCCTGTTCGAAGCGCTGCACGCGGAAGGGAACACGATCATCCTCGTCACGCACGAGCCCAAGCTCGCGGCGCGCTGTCCACGGGCGGTGCGGATCACCGACGGGAAGATCGTCGACGACGGGCCGGGCGCTGAAGTGGCATTCCGCGACCAGGCGACGGGCCAGCTACGCGACGAGGCCCACTCGTGAGCCTGCGGGTCGACGTGGTCGAGGGCTTTTCGATCGCGCTCAAGTCTCTGCGCGCGCACCGGCTGCGGACGGTCCTCACGACGGTCGGCGTCGGGATCGGCGTCGCCACGCTGCTGGCGATCCTCGGGATCACCCAGGGGCTCGACACCAGCTTCGAAAAGCAGCTCGCCTCGCTCGGCTCGAGCAGTGTCTACGTCTCGCGCATGCCGTGGGTGCAGCTCGGGAACTGGTGGGAGTTTCGCAACCGCAAGCTCATCACCCTCGAGCAGCTCGAGGCGGTGCGCGCGCAGTGCACGTTGTGCGCGACCGTGGTGCCGCTCTTGGACGACGACGTCGACGTGTCCTTCATGGGGCGCGAGCTGGTGGGGATCGACCTGACCGCCACGAGCGCGGAATGGCCGGCGGTGTCGACGTTCGAGATCGATCGCGGGCGGTTCTTGGGCCAGGCGGACGACGACAACCGGCGGCTCGTGGTGGTGCTCGGCGCGGACGTGGCCCAGACGTTGTTCCCCGACTCGGATCCGGTGGGGCAGTCGGTGCTCGTCGGCAAGCGGCCGTACACGGTGATCGGCACGCTCGCGCCCAAGGGGAAGATCCTCGACTCGAGTCAGGACCTGCGGGTCGTCGTGCCGTTCTCCACGTTCCGCGCGTACGCGCCGGGCCGCCGGAGCATCGGCATCGGTATTCTGGTGTCGGACGCCGGGGCCCTCGACGCCGCCGAAGATCAGCTCGTGGGGATCCTGCGGCGCGCGCGGCAGACGCCTCCGGACAAGCCGGACGACTTCGCGATCAACCGGCCGGACCAGGTCGCGAGCACCTACCAGCAGCTCACCGGCGCGCTGTACGCGGTGGCGCTCGGCATCGGCTTCATCACGCTGCTCGTCGGCGGCATCGGCATCATGAACATCATGCTGGTCTCGGTGCGGGAGCGGACGCGGGAGATCGGCATTCGCCGGGCGCTGGGCGCGCGGAAGCGGACGATCGTGGTGCAGTTCATGCTCGAGGCGACGGTGGTCTCGGCGCTCGGCGGGGCGTTCGGTACGGCGTTCGGGCTGTTCGGCGCCAAGCTCGTCAGCTGGGTGAGTCCGCTGGCGGCCACGGTGAAGCCCGGGACGATCGTGTTCGGGGTGGGCTTCGCGGCGCTCGTGGGCCTTCTCTTCGGGATCTGGCCGGCGGCGCGGGCGGCGAACCTCGATCCGGTGGAGGCGCTGAGGAACGAATGATCCGCGCGTTCTTCGACAACCTACGCCTGGCCTTCGGCACCTTCGTCGCGCACCCGCTGCGCACGCTGTTGACGCTCCTGGGCATCGTCATCGGCGTGTCGACGGTGATGACGATGATGGCGCTGCTCGAGGGCCTGCGGATCAAGGTGAACAAAGATCTGTCTCAGCTCGGGGCCAACGTGTTCCGAGTCGACAAGTGGCCCCAGGGCTTTCGGGTCGGCGGCGGCAACCGCATGAACTGGAATCAGATCGCCGCGCGGCCGCCGCTCACGCTCGCCGACCGGCGCGCGATCGCCGAGAGCTGTCCGTCGGTGCTGCGCACGGCCGCCTCGTCGTGGCAGCCCGGCCAGCGCGTGCGCACCGTCACCACCGAGACGCAGCCGAACGTCTTCATTCTCGGGACGACGGTGGAGTACCCGGACACGTCGGGCATCACCATCGCCCAGGGGCGCTACTTCAACGACGCGGAGGACGTGGACGGGCGGCGGGTCGCGGTGCTGGGGCCGGACGTGGCCGACCGGCTGTTCCCCAACATCGAGCCGCTTGGGCAGGAGATTCGGCTCAAGGGCCGGCCGTACACGGTGATCGGCATCGTCGAGCGACGCGGGAAGGTGCTCGGGCTGTTCAACCTGGACAACCAGGTGCTCGTGCCGATGAACACGTTCCTCGCGGCGTACGGCAAGCGGCGGACGTCGTCGATCAGCGTCGAAGCGAAGGACGCGCAGTCGGTGGACCGCGCCATGGAAGAGGTCACCCGGGTGATGCGGCAGCGCCGGGAGCTGGGGCCCAACGACGAGAACAACTTCGAAGTGTCGACCAACGAGTCGAGCGCGAAGTCGCTCAACGAGCTGTCGACGGTGATCACCGCGGCCACGTTCGGGGTGTGCATTCTGTCGCTGCTCGTCGGCGGAATCGGCGTGCTCAACATCATGCTGGTGTCGGTGACGGAGCGGACGCGGGAAATCGGCGTGCGCAAGGCGCTCGGCGCGAGACGGCGGCGGATCCTGGCGCAGTTCGCCACCGAGGCCGTGGCCTTGTCCCTGGCCGGCGGCCTCATCGGCATCGGGCTGGGCTTTGGGCTCGCGGCGTTGGGCCGGTGGGCGCTGGGGCTCTACACCGCGGTACCGACCTGGGCCGTCGGCCTGTCCCTCGCCATGTCCTCGGGCGTCGGCTTGGTGTTCGGCATCTACCCGGCAGCGCGGGCGGCGCGGATCGACCCGGTCGAGGCCATGCGTGCGGAGTAGCTCGGAAAGTCACTGAAATACCTGGCGAATTCAACAAGTGCATGCAGTTCAAAACGCCGTGAACTATGCATGACGGCATGGATCTGACCGTGCCGTTCAAGCCGTACTTGAGCCAGGTGGAGCGCGAGCTGGTGCGGCAGCTGGGTGGGGAGACGCCGCCGCCGAACGACACCCTGCTGACGGCGGCGCGGCACCTGTGCCTGGGCGGCGGCAAGCGCGCGCGGCCGGTGCTGGTGAAGATCTTCGGCGACACGCTGGGCGTCGCGGAAGGCAAGCTCGTGGTGCCGGGCGTCGCGGCGGAGCTGATCCATGCGGCGAGCCTGCTGCACGACGACGTGGTGGACGCGGGCATGTTCCGGCGCGGCAAGCCGACGGTGAACGCGCGGTGGGGCAACATCGTCGCGGTCATGTCGGGGGACCTGCTTCTGTCCGGCGCGCTGCTCAAGCTGGCGGAGCTCGACGCGCGGCTCACGGCGACGGCGCTCGGGACGATCGCGGAGATGACGCGGGCGGCCATCGCCGAGGTGCAGGCGCGGGGCAACCTGGAGCTGCCGCTCGACGAGCTGCGCGGCATCGGTGAAGGGAAGACCGGTTCGCTGTTCGGCTGGTGTGGCGTTGCGGCGGCGACGATCGCGGGCGACGAGGACGCGGCGCGCTGCTTCGACGCGTTCGGGCGGCGGCTGGGGATCGCGTTCCAAATGGCGGACGACATTCGCGACATCTCCGGCACCGACGAAGGCAAGCCGCAGTACGCGGACCTGTCGTCACGCACGCTGTCGCTGCCGATCTTGCTCGCGGTGAAGAAGGACCCTCGGCTCAAGCGGCGGATCAACGACGCCTGGGCGTTCTCCGCGCTCACACCGGAAAAGGTGCGGGAGCTGGGCACGGCTGTGCTGGTGACCGGCGCGCTGGACGAGGCGATGGCGCTGATGAACCAGGAGATCGACGCCGCGGTCGAGGCCCTCGGGCCGTACGCGAAGCGGCCGTCGGGCGCCGACTTGGTCATGTGGGCGCGGACGATCGCGCACGGGATCGCGCTCCAGGGGGCGGCATGAAGGGCTACCTGTGGCCGCAGCAGTCGCAGGCAGGGCGAGCCGGCGGCGTGGCGCCGACCGCTGGAGGGGACTGGGAGACGTTGGCGGTGGACGCCGTCGGGAACGTGATCGAGTTCTGGGGCTTCAAGCGGAACCAGGGGCGGGTGTGGGCGCTCCTGTACTTGCGCGACGTCGCGTTGACGGCCGCGGAGATCGAGAAGGAGCTCGAGCTGTCGAAGGGCGGCGTGTCCATGCTCATTCGCGATCTCGAGCGCTGGGGCGTCGTGCTGCGGGTGCGCGTGCATGGCGACGCGGCGTGGCGGTACCGGGCGGAGACGGAGCTGACGAAGATGGTGCGGCGGGTGATCGAAGAGCGGGAGTTCGCGTTCATTTCGCACATGCGGGCGGATCTGGCCGAAGCGCACCGCCTGGCGGACGCGGACCCGTCGACGCCGGCGGAGAAGAAGGCGCGGCTGTTGAAGATGGAGCGGCTGGCCGAGGCCACCGAGCGCGCGCTGCAGCTGTTCCTGAAGACGGCGAAGCTCGACGTCACCGGCATGTTCGACGTGTTCCGCGGGCTCTGAAGTCGTTACAGAGCGCGTCCATGGACGCTCACTACGATCAGGTGATGAAAGCTCGCGCACAGGCAGGGCAGGGGACGCGGCTGTACTTCGGGTACTCGACGATCCTCGACCGGCCCAGCTTCGAAGAATGGCGGGCGCAGCACGGCTACGACTTCTTCAACCTGCCGCAGGGGGAGCTCGCCGAAGGCGTGGACCTGGGGTTGGTCTACGACTTCCCGTCACGGTGGTGGGGCGGGCGCGTCGCGGGGCTGGCGGACGCGGCCGGGCAGTCGGTGTTCGGGCGGCTCTTCGAGATCCGTGAAGATGACTGGCCGATCATTCAGCACAAGGAAGGGTTCGTGACCGGCGCGTGTGTCGAGCGTGAGGTGCAGGTGAAGGTCGGCGGGCAGGTGGTGAAGGCGACGGCGTTCACGACGAACCCGAGCCGGGCGTCGGTGGACGGGCCGGTCAGCGAGCGCTTCGTCGAGGCGCTCGTGCGAGGCGCGAAGGCGGCGGGGCTGCCGGAGTCGTACGTTCAAGGGCTGGGCAAGAAGGGGTAGGGCGTCGGCGTTTTCGGCTTGCGCGCGCTCAGTCTCCGATCGACAGCCGCGAATCCACGACGGGCAGCACGCCTGGCGGTGCATCGACCAGCCCCGCATCGACCGCCACCCCCGCGCTGCGCTGAATCACCGCGCGGAACCGGCCGCCGCTCGCCGCGAGCGCCTGCGTCTGCACGCCCCCGTCCACCGCATCCACCAACAGCTGCGCGCGGGCGCTGTTGCTCAGCGTCAGCCGCTCGAGTGCCACCGCCCCGCACCCGTTGAGCAGCGCCACGCCGTCGCCGACGTCCTCCGTCTGTCCGACTCCGACGCTGACGCGCACGGGCTTGGTCTCACCGACCACGCTGTCCACCACACTCACGCCGCGCGCGGCGACCGCGCCGAGCCCGACCAACACGTTCCCCGTCACCGTCAACCCGCTCGCCACCACGCTGTCGGCCTGCGTCAGCCCCTGCAGCCACACGCCGCGCCCCAGGTTGTCCTTCGCCGCGACGTTCGTCAGCCGAGCGCGGGTCCCTGCCCCGTCGACCACGACCCCAGCCAGCTGGCTGCCGGTGATCTGCGTGCCCTCGAGCTCCAAGAGTGCGCCCTGCCGAGCCACGATCCCCAAGCCGTCGGACAGCCGCGTGCCCGTCGTTCCCGTCACCGCCCCGCCCACCACCTTCAGCCGGGCCCCGGCCACCACGATGCCACCCGCGTTCCCGCTGAACGTCGACGCCTCGATCACGTTCGGCGCGTCCGCGCAGGCCGGCTCCGCGCAGCGGATCGTCAGCGCCTGGCTCGCGCCGGACACCGTCACGCCGACCATGTTCACCGGCCCCGGCTCGATCACCAGCCCCGGCCCTCCGCTGAGCACCAGCTTGAACCCCCGCAGCGTCGTCCGGCTCCCGCCGCGAATCGTCAGGATCGCCCGCGCCACGTCCTTCGGCCGAAGCGTCACCGCCGCGCCTTCTCCAGCCAGCAGGCTCACGTCGGTGGGCACCGTGAAGTTGCCCTCGAAGTCTCCTCGCGGGAGCAGCACGCAGTCCCCGGGCCGCGCCTTCTCCAGCTGCGCGTCGACGGACTGACCGACGACGTACAACTTCTCGCACGCCACGCCCGCGGGCACGCCCGGCGTCGTCGGCTGCACCAACGGCCCACACGCCGTCAGCGCGCAGAGCAAGGCGATTCGGAGGGCTCCCATGGCGTCAGGCTTACACCCCAGCCCCCACCTCGTGTGCAACGGAACCGCGATACGCTCCGCCGCCGTGCCGCGCTCGCTCGCCGCCCTCGTCGTCTTCGGCAGCGTCGTCGCGGCCTGCATGGCCGACCCCGCGCCCACCCTCGACGCCACGCCGCTGGGTGAAACGTGCCCCGTGGGCCTCTTCTTCGACCCTGGACTTCGCCGCTGCGCGCCGCCCGACTGTCCTGTCGGCACCCGCCGCGCGCTCGGCGGGTGTACGCCCGTGGGCTGGAGAGGCTGCCCCGCCGGCTTCGTGCCCGACGACGGGGGCTTCGGCTGCACCGACGTCCTCCCCGAAGCCGACTGTCCCGCCGGCACGCGCCCGTTCCTCGGCCAGCGCACCTGCATTTCCGTCCTCGATGCCGGGTGTCCTGCCGGGCTCGTCGTCGATCCGTCCGGCTGGGGCTGCCGCGACACGCTGCCGGTCACACGCTGCACCGGCGTCACCAAAGAGACCTGGGGCCAGGCGGCGTGCCAGCCGCTCGATCCCTGCACCACGCCCTTTCCTCCGCCCAACGCGACGCACTTCGTCGACGCAGCCTTCGCGACCAGCCAGCTCGACGCGACGCACTTTCGGTCCGTCACCGACGCGCTCCAGGCCGCGCCCGCCAACGCCGTCATCGCCGTCGCCGCGGGCACCTACCGCGAAGCGCTACGCCCAGCACGATCCGTGGCGATCGTCGGCCAGTGCGCCGCGTCCGTCACGCTCGACGGGCTCACGCTCGCCCCAGCCATTGGCCTGCACACGACCGGCCCGGCCGTCACCGTCGAAGGCCTCGTCCTGGTGAACTTCGCTCGCGGTGGCGTCAAGGCCGAGAGCGGAGGGCAGCTCACCGCCCGTCGTCTCGCCGTCCTCGACGCGGGCTACACCGGCGTCACGGTCGCGCAAGTCGGCTCGGCGGTCGTCCTCGAGGACTCCCTCATTCGCGACACCAAGCCCAGCCCGACCGGCCTCGTCGGGCACGGCGTCGAGGTGAGCCTGGGCGCGACCGCCACGATCCGCCGCAGCGCGGTCGTCAGCAGCCAGGCCCACGGCGTCTTCGCCACCGGCCAGGGCAGCCGCCTCACGCTCGAGCAGGCCGTCGTCCGCGCCACGCGCACCAACGGCGCCGGTAACTTCGGAGACGGGGTGCTCTCGCTCAACCAGGCGGGGATCATCGTGCGCGACTCGGTCCTCCTCGAGAACCACGAGGGCGCGGCGATCACCTCTCGCGGCGAGCTCTCCCTGGAGCGGGTGGTGATCCGCGACACCAAAGTCAGCGCGTACGGCACCGGGCACGGCGCGTGGGCGATCAACGGCCTGCTGCGGGCGCAGGACGTGTTCATTCACGGCTCGAGAGACGGCGCGCTGGTGGCGGAAGGGGCCACCGGCCAGCTCGTGGCCGCTCGGGTCGTCGCCGTCGGGACTCGGGCGAGCGCGTCGAGCGAGTTCGGCGTCGGGCTGCGCGCGTTCAGTGGCGCGCAGGTCCAGGCGACGGACTGCGCCTTCGTGGACAACACCCTCGGCGGGGTCGACGTGCGGAGCGCCGGCACGCAGGTCAGCTGCACCCGCTGCTTGGCGTGGGGCGCCGGTCCGGGCTCGACCGCCCGAGGGTTCGAAGTCCACGACGGCGCCCGACTGGTGTTGGACGCCCCCGCCACCGTCCGCGTCGCTGGGGTCGCGTTGCTCGCTGGCGAAGGCGCAAGCCTGTCGGTGGAGCGCGGCGTGCTCTGGCGCACCGAGGACGAGCCGAGCAGCCGCGGCGGCCGAGGCGCCACCGCCGAGACGGACGCGGGCGTGACGCTGTCGCAGACCGCGGTCGTCGGCTCCTACGGGTTCGGTGTCACCGCGCTGCGTGGATCGATCGCGCTCACGGACGTCGTCATTCGTGACACGCGAGCGCGTCCGGACGGGAGCCTGGGCCGGGGGATCAACCTGAGCCAAGGGGCGCGGCTGACGGCGAACGGCCTGTCGCTGCTGCGCAACGGCGAGCTCGGCGTACTGGTGTCCGGCGCGGGCTCGACCGCATCCATCACCCGCGCGGTCATCTCGTCCACCACCCTGAACCCGATCGCCAAGCAGGCGCGCGGCGCCGCGGTCCAGAGCGGCGGGTGGCTGGCGTTGGAGCACGTGGCGATCGTCGACACGCCTGGCTTCGGCGTCACGGTCGCCGAAGGCCGGAGCGGCGCGTCGCTCTCTGGCGTGCTGATCGCCCGCACTCGGAGCGTCGAGCGCGACTGGGGGTACGGCCTGTCCGTGTTCGGGGACGCGTCGGTGCGCGCGGTGGACGTGACGATCGTCGACAGCGGCGGGGCCGGGCTGCTCGCCGCGCTGTCGTCCGCCGCCACGTGGTCGCGTGGCGTGATTCAGCGCGCCCAGGTCGCGGTGCAGGTCTTCGACGGGGTCGAGCTGGCCGAGAGCGCCGCGGTGCCCGACCCGCCAGCGCGGGGCCGCCTCGTCATCACGCCGGACTCCCAGTTCCTCGACAACAGCTCGACGACAGGGCTGGGCGCGGTGCCGCTGCCGGCGGCGCTCGAAGCCATGCCGTAAGGCGTTGGGCCCCGCTCAAGCGCCTTCGTCGAGTGCGCGGGCGCTCGGCTTGGTCAGGCAGTCGACGAACCCGTCCACGATCGGCAGGCCCGGGTTCCGCTGGAGCCAGAAGAACTCACCGCCCGCGTTGATCTCCAAGAAGTAGTGCTCGCCCTTGGGGGTCACGACGAAGTCCGCGGCCGCGTAGTTGAGCCCGAACCACTTGGTCAGCTCGAGCAGGGCGCGCTCCACGGCCTTGGGCAGCTCGTACTCGACCCACGAGTCGATCAGCGGCACGCCCTGGCGTCGCCAGTCCACCTTCGCGTCGTCGATCGCGTTGCTGTCGACCGCCGCGGTGAGCACGCGCTTGCCGACCACGGTGGCTCGCAACTCGACGGCCTTGGGCAGCTGCTCCTGGAACGTCATCGGCGAGTACTGGAGCCCGTCGAGCTTCTCGAGATCTTCGGGCGTCACCACGTTCGTGAAGACCACGTTCTCGATTCCCTGCCGGTAGATCGCGAAGCTGTGCTGCATCTTCGAGATCACCGGGCCGCGCACGGATCGGACGAACTTGCGCACGGCCTCCGGCTCGTTGCTGAAGAGCGTGCGGGGGATCGTCAGGCCGACCTCCCGCGCCACACGCAGCTGGAGCTCCTTGTGATCGCAGCGCCGCACCGCGCGCAGCGGGTCGAGCTGAAAGCACCGGGTCGCGGCGATGGAGCCGTACAACGTGCGCCGCGCCTCGTCGATGCACGCGTTGCGCGTGTCGCCCAGCTCATTCGGCAGCAGGGAGCCCGGGTTGAAGCGCCGGTACCAAATGGCGCCCAGCTGCTCCAGGTCGACCCGTTCCCCTTGGGCGGTGAGCACCGAGCGCTTGGTGCTGCGCTGCGACAGCTCCGTCGAGACGAGCACGTTCTGGGGGTACAGATCGCTGTCGAAGCGGTACGCCTTGTGTCCGGCCTTCTTCAGGGCGTGCTGCACCAGGTCGACGCTCTCGTTGTCGTCGTGGCGGGTGACGATCAGCACTTTCACGGCGGGCTCCCCTTGGCCTGGGTGGCGCGGCGGCGCTTGGTGCGCACCAGCTCGTCGGCGATCGCCCCGGAGATGTCGAAGCCGAGGTCGCGCTCGAGCCAGCCCCACTCGCCGCCCGGGTTCACTTCCAGGAACACGTGCTCCCCTTTGGGAGTGACGATGAAGTCGAACGCCCCCGCGACCAGGCCCAGCGCGTCGAGCAGCTTGCGCATGAGCTGAAGCTGCGTCGGGGGGAGCTCGTCCTTCGTCCAGGCGATCGGCGCGTCGGGCTCCGTGCGCCGCCAGTCGAGCTGCCCCAGCTTCGAGCTGCGCGCGTCGAACGCGCCGACGAAGACCTGCTCACCGACCATGATCGCGCGCAGCTCCTTCGCTTTCTCGACGAGCGGCTGGACGAGCTGCGGGCGCCAGCGCAGCGTGGGGAGGTGGGCGGCCTCGAGGCGCTCGGTGAAGACGAAGTCCTGGCTGCCCTCCATGGACCACGCGACGGGGCGGGTGAGCTTGGTGATCGCCGGCTCTCCAGCGAGCGCGATCTGCGCGACCTTCACGTCGCAGGTGACGAAGGTGCGGGGCACGGTCATGCCGAGCTTCTGGGCCAGGTGCAGCTGCAGCAGCTTGCTGTCGGCGCGGTGCTCGGCGGCCGGCGCGTTGATCCACCGCGCCTGGGTCAGCACGGCGCTCAGGTCGTGCCAGAGCAGGAACGCGGCGTCGGCGGCGCCTCGAGGTGCGTCGGAAGGAACGCCCGCGGGGGGAATGATCCTCCGGTTCCACACCGCCGTCGCCTCATGGAGCGCCAGCGCCCGGGCGCCGTCGGTGAGCGTCGCGCGGGCGCCGCTCTTGGTGGGCTCGAGCGTCAGCGACAGCGCGGCCGGGAGCCGGTCGGTGTCGATCCGCACGGCGCGCGCGCCCCGGGCTTCGACCGCCGAAGCCACGCGATCGATCGTGAAGAAGTCACCGCTGTGCGTGAGCAGCAGCACCAGCGGCTTGGACGATTTGCTGCGGCGGACTGCGCTCACTGGCTCCCCTCGGCCACGTCAGGCGCCCCCGTTGGATCGAGGGCCCCTGCGTCGGCGCGCGTGTCACTCGTCGGAGTCGGACGGCGCCTTCTGCGTGACGGCACCCGCGTCTTCGTTGTCCGACGGGAAGCGCTCCGTCGTGATGCCGCCCGGGCGACCCGGTCGCACCGCGCCAGCGCCGTCTTCGGCGTCCGACGGGTACTTCTCGGTGACGCCCACGCCGCCGCCGTCTTCGTTGTCGGAAGGGTAACGCTCGGTGACGATGTCGCCGGGGCCGCCGGGGCGGGCGCCGCCGCCATCTTCGTTGTCCGACGGGTACTTCTCGGTGCCAATCGCGCCGCCGCCGTCTTCGTTGTCGGAAGGGTAACGCTCGGTGACGATGCCGCCGGGGCCGCCGGGGCGGGCGCCGCCGCCGTCTTCGTTGTCGGACGGTGCCTTGCGCGTGACCGCGCCACCGCCGCCGCCGGGGCGGGTGCCACCGCCATCTTCATTGTCCGACGGGTACTTCTCGGTGCCGATGGCGCCGCCGCCGTCTTCGTTGTCGGACGGCGCCTTCATGGTGACCGCGCCGCCTCCGCCGGGGCGGGTGCCGCCGCCATCTTCATTGTCCGACGGGTACTTTTCGGTGCCGATCGCGCCGCCGCCGTCTTCGTTGTCCGAAGGCGCTTTCATGGTGACCGCGCCACCGCCGTCCGGGCGGGTGCCGCCGCCATCTTCATTGTCCGACGGGTACTTCTCCGTGCCGATCGCGCCGCCACCGCCGTCTTCGGCGTCCGACGGGTACTTCATGGTGACCGCGTGGCCCCCGCCGTCGGGCCGTGTGCCGCCACCGTCTTCCTGGTCTGACGGCGCCTTCGCGGTCACGGCACCGCCCGAGCCCGGAGGCTTCGCTGCCGCGCCGTCTTCCTGATCCGACGGGTACTTCTTGGTCTGCACACCACCCGAGCCAGGAGGCTTCGCCGCCGCGCCGTCTTCCTGATCCGACGGGTATTTCTTCGTCTGCACTCCGCCGGCGCCCGGAGGCTTCGCGGCGGCGTTCTGGTTCTCGAGCAGGTGCTCGAAGAAGGGCACAGGCTTGGTCAGCTTCTTCCCGTCCATGCCCACGGGCCCGGCGATCATGGTGATCCCCGCCAGACCTCCGGAGCGCTCGATCAGGAACGCCTTGGTCGTGTTCGGGTTCGCTGGCTTGGCCCCGGGCGCCAGCGCCCCGACTGGGATCAGCGCGGTGTAGGTGAAGCCGTCGGCCCCGCGCTCCTTCTTCAGTGGAACGCGGACGTAGCGCATGCCGAGCGGCAGCGGTTGCTGACGAAACTCCGCGCCGAGGGTGATCGCCTTCTCGAACGCGGTCTTCAACTTCGCTTTCGTCTGCGGCTTCACCGCGGGCGGGTTGATGAACTTCAGAGCGACTTCGACCTTTGCCTTGCCAACGCGAGCCATGAACGACCCCCTTCGAGAAGACGTGGAGAAAGCGGGGTGACCTTAGCCAGCTGCCACCGCAATGCACGTTGGCGCCGCGCCCGAGGTGAGCGCGCCCGGAAGCCGCGCTTGACGAACCCGGCCGACGCGCGGCAGCCGCTGCCGTGGCGCACGCGCGAACGCACGTGCTGACAACGATCAAGGCGGGGCGCGGGAGCCTCCGCACCTCGCCGCAAGGCAGCTCGTCGACCGCGCTGGCTCGGGGACCAGGCGACGGCGCGTCGGCTGTCCCACGTGAACGCGGCGTTGGTCGCGGGGGGGGGGCCTCGCGCGCCATTCGGGGCTCGGTTGGCCGCTCGCGTCCGTCACCAATGGCTGGCGCTGTTCATAGCTTGGACGAGGGTCGCGGCGGCGGCCGCCAGCCCCTTGTCCTTGCCAGGCAACTGCACGCTCCGGTTGTCGTCGAGCGCGGCCTGCAGTGCCTTCGCGGCGTCGGCGACCTTCGGCGGCACCGAGAGCTGGTTGTCCAGCGCCTCCAGCGTGCGCGAGCTCTTGAGCTTGAGCTGCGCAAAGTCACCCGCGTTCTTGGGGCTGGTGGCGCCGGCCAAGGTGTCCTTCGCACTCGTCGCCGCCGCGCCGATCGGCTTGAAGCTGCGGCTGTTCATCGCGGCGCGCACCTGACGCTCGACGTCCGAAGCTGAGTCGTAGTTGGCGCCCGGTGCCCACGCACCGCCACGGCCGGGGGCCACGCCGTGGTCGCGCAACTGGTGGGCGAGGTCGAGCTTGGCGCGCGTGAACGCGGCGCCATTGCGGTTCGTCGCTGCGGACTGGAGGCTGGAGAGGTTCCTGGTTCCGGCGTTGGTGATCATTTCAGTTCCTGTTCGGTGAGGGGACTCACCCGCGAAGTCTAGGGACCTCGCGAACTGGCGCAGCCATTTCCAGCCGGCCTCGCTCGCGTCGGTGAACCGGGCGCCTTGCCTTCCCACCCACAGACGTGCAACCGGGCGCTCTGCTCAGGAGTACATCGGTGGCCGCTCGGGAGGCTCCAGGCCGGGACCGCGATCCCCTCGCCATCGGGCAACCATGCGGCCGGTTTCGGCGAACCGCTTCGACGCTCGTTGGGCTTCCTGCGAAGCCTCTGCGTGGTCCCGCGTCGCCCGCGGCCTCACCGCGTGCGGGTCGCGGCCCCGCCGTGTGCGTCGAGCACCACGCCAATGTTCGCCAGGACGTGCGCCAACGCTTCGCGGCGCTGCTTGGCAGTGAAGGCGAGCCCTTCCGTGATCTCCGAGCGCTCGATGCCGACGAAGCCGTGCAGCGTCGCCCAGACGAACAGCGCGTCCATTCTCACGCCCTCGTCCGTCTCGCGCACCCGGCGCGTCGCGGCGATGCCTCGCGCGAGGTGCGAGAAGGCAGCCTGCGCACGGTGGAGCATGGTCGGGTGGGCGCTGGCTCGAGGGATCGTCGTGCCGAACATGAGCCGGTACTCCAGCGGGTGCTCCGACGCGTAGGCGACATAGGCCAAGCCAAGCTCGCCGAGATCTGCGTGCGGGTCCCCATGGCGCTCGCGGGCCTCGAGGAACTCCGCGAAGTGTTCGAACGATCGGGCGACGACCTCGGCCAAGAGGTGCTCTCGGCTCGGGAAGTGCTTGTAGGGCGCTTGGTGTGACACGCCCAGCCGGCGCGCCACCTCACGCAGGCTCAGCTCCTCCACACCACGCTCGGCGATGAGCCGCATCGCCTCCACGACACACCGCTCGGCGAGCGGCTCCGACGCGGAGGCGACGGCGTTCGCAGGCTTCCTCACGCCGAGGTCTCTGCAACGAAGTCACGCACAGGTCAACCGGCGGCGCCCACGTGGGTGGGCTGGCGCGCAGTCATTCCCCCCATGATGCGCCCCATGATCCACACCCGGAGGCGGCGCGGCGCCAGGCCCAGCGACCACTGGAGGAGCTTGCCCACCAGCCCGGGGCGAACCGTCGTGCGTGAACCGTCCAGCGCGGCGAGCGTCTCGCGGGCCACTCGGTCGGGGTGGTCCGTGGGGCCGAGGGTCATGCCGGCGACCTTCGCGAACCCACTGGCCACCGGCCCGGGTGAACAGGCCACGAGCCTGACGTTCTTCGCCGCCAGCTCGGGCGCGAGGCCTTCGACGAGCGACTGCACGTAGGCCTTCGTGGCGGCGTAGTGGGCCGCGTGTGGCACGCCCTGAAAGGCCACCAAAGAGCTGAAGAGGACGATGGCTCCGCCGCCCAAGCTCGAGAAGTCGTGCGCCAGCGCGTGTGTCATCACCAACGGCGCCGCGCAGTTCAGCATCAACATGTCGAGCTCGGTGCCGATCGAAGCGCTCGAGAACGGACCCGACGTGCCGCGCCCCGCTGCCAGCACCGCCAACCGCACGCCGTGCTCGCGCGCAGCGAGCAGGACGCGCTCGACCTCGTCTCGCCGGCTCAGGTCAGCGGGGAGCACCGTGACCGTGACCCCGTGACGATCTCGCAGGCGCTGCGCGTGGGCCTCGAGCAGGTCCTGCCGTCGCGCTACCAACAGGAGGTTCGTGCCGGCCTCGGCGAGCGCGGTCGAGAACGCCTGACCAATGCCTTCGCTCGCGCCGGTAATCAACGCGAGCCCGCGCGTGAGCGGCTGGTCTGTGGGCCTCACTTGGCCACCGTGACGCTGACGTTCACGTCGGCGCGCCCGTCGACCTCGAACCGGGCTTCGTCGAAGCGAGGCGCTCGAAAGGCCGGCCGCGCGTTCTGCGAGACGCCCCAGGCCTCGGTGGGAATGCCGAACAGCCCAGTGTCAGTGACCCGGTTGCCGTTGCGATCCCACGACACCGCGACGGCGTAGCTGCCCGTGGCCACGCCGGAGAAGACGCAGGAGACCTCGCCGCGTTCGTTCTTCCGTGGCGTCAGCCACACCTGGCGCGCGGTCGACGCGTTCATCGGAAAGCCGTCGGCGGCGGCGTAGAGCGCACAGCCGACCTCGCCGTCGTCGCCGCTCACCCCGAGGACGGCCACTCGGAGCGTGATGCCAGCCTGGCGATCCGGTGCGGTGGCGCTCAGCAGAGCGCCCGCCAGGGCGAGCGAGAGCGTGAGGGGAAGCTTCATGGGTTTGGCCTTTTGGGGAGGGACAGACGACGACGGGAAGAGACACGGCCCAACAGCGGCCGGCCGGCAGCGGCTCGAGCGAAGGCTGCGGCGTCGAGCGCAAACGAAACGCCGAAGTTGAACGGCTTGGACCACACCGAGGCCCCCGCGAGCGTTCGCGCTGAGGAAGGCCAGCTCGAGCGGGGGATCGGCCGCCGCGAGCAGTCGGACAGAGTCGGCATGCTCCACAGGTAGCGATGCGGGTAGTCGGCGTCAACTTAAAGATGACACTGTCAACCAGCCATGTCGACGCCTCACTGGTCACGGAGCACGGGGGCGCTTGCGAGGCCCTGCGGGACCAGAGCGCGACGCGACGCGGTGGCGAAGCTCGAGTGCGTCGCGGATGGGGCCCAGTGCCCCGGCCCTTCGCGACGCGTCAACGGCCGCGCATGATCGTGAACGTCGCCGGCCCTACGCGCAGCCGCAGCGGCGTCGTGGCGCGAATGAACGAGTGGCCAAGGGCGCGATCGAGGTGGGTCTCACAGCTCCCGTGAACAATGACGAGGCGGCCCGCCTCGCGCCGCACGTCGATGACGGGCAGGGTGGCGCCCAGCACGTTCTCCACCCCCGCGCCCAGCTGCTGCGGCTTCGGGCGATCCGGCACGCGGTAGAGCAGCTCGAGGCGGCCGTCGAACCCCACGAAGAACACGGCGGCGCCGGTCGCGGCGAAGACACCATGCTCGCCGTCGACGAGCGCCTGGACTCCATTGAGCGACGCGAAGGCCCGCGGCGTCGCGGCGAATGGGCCCCGGGACAGCTGGCAGCGCACCTCGCGCGCCTCGGCGCCGGCTTCGTCGCGGATCAACGCGGTCGAGGTGGCCGGTACGCACGTGGCGCTCACCAGCTCGTCGCCGTGCCAGACGGCGTCGGTCGGGGTTGCCGTGCCGACGCGCTCGACGACGACGTCGCCCTGCGCGACCGGTCGCACGACGAAGAGCCCACCCGACAGGGGCACGAGGACCCGGCCCTGATCGTCGACGGCGAACGCATGGGCGAGCAGTCGATCATTTCGGGGGAGCGAAGGCAGGTCGACGGCGAGGCGGGCCAGCGCCTGGTTGCTGGGAATGAGCTGGCCAGGAGCGTGGATCCAGCGGCCGCCGGGCCCCGAGGTCACGCTGAGCAAATCGCGCGCGATCGCGGTGGCGGCGCCGCCATTCAGCGCGACGCGGTGGAGCTCGGGCGTGAGCGCCACTGAGCCGACTGGTCTGCCCAGGAAGAGGAGCTCGGTGCCGTCAGCCGTCAAGAGCGCCGAGGGCACGAGGTACGGAGGAAGCACGGAGCCACCGCCGACCATGATGCCTCCCTGCGACGGGCAGGTCGGGTCGCCGGGGCACACCGGCGGAGGCAGGCCCACGATCCGGCGCGTCGCGCCTTCGGTCTCTTCGACGATGCAGCTCGTCCCCGTACGGCAGAGCGGCGAGCTCGGCGGATCGAGGAGTTCGGCCTGGCACGACCGCGGCGCCGTGACGGGGAACCTGGGCTCAGGGACGCAGGCCGCCAGCACACCGGCGAGGACCAGCGACAGGGCACCGAAGCGCGACGCCGGCATGGGACACCTCTGCTGGTCCGAGGTTCGCCGAGCGTTCCACTCGGGGCCCGACGGGGACTACTTCGTCAGCGCCACGTAGCCAGGGCGTTCCTGAATCGGCTGGTTGTTGCCGACGTAGTGGCGCTGCCGCGCGATGCGGTCCTGCAACATCATCAAGCCGTCGAGCACCTGCTCCGGCCGCGGGGGGCAGCCGGGAATGTAGACGTCGACGGGAATGATGCGGTCGATGCCCTGGAGCACCGCGTAGTTGTCGTAGAAGCCGCCGGACGACGCGCAGACGCCGAAGGACACCACCCACTTCGGCTCCGTCATCTGCTCGTACACGCGCTTGAGGATCGGCGCCTGCTTGAGGTTGATGGTGCCGACCACCATGAGCAGGTCGGCCTGCCGCGGCGAGAAGCGCGGGAACTCCGCGCCGAACCGGGCGATGTCGTAGCGGCTGGCGGCGACGGACATGTACTCCATGCCGCAGCACGCGGTGGCGAAGGGGTAGGTGAAGAGCGAGTACTTCCGCGCCCAGCCCAGGCCCTTGCTGATCATGTTCTGCAAAAAGCCGCTGGCTTCGTCGCGGCGGGTCGCAATGACGGGGAGATCGTGGTCGGCCATAGGTCAGCTCTCCCAGGAAAGGGCGCCCTTCTTCCAGATGTAGATGAGCGCGACGACGAGCGTGGAAGCGAACACCAGCATGGTCGCGTAGCCGAACCAGCCGAGCGCCTTGAAGTTCACCGCCCACGGGTAGAGGAACACCGCTTCGACGTCGAACACGATGAAGAGCAGGGCGACGACGTAGAACTTCACCGCGAAGCGCTGCCGCGTCGACCCGACGACGATGTTGCCGCCCTCGAAGGTCGACGACTTCACCGGGTTGACGGACTTGGGACCCAAAAGGCCCGTGAAGAACGGAATGATCACCGCCATGCCCCCGGCGATCAGCAACACGAGGGCAATCGGCAAGTACGGCGTCAGCGGGGTTTCCATGAGCAGAGCCTTCATAAAGACCAGGAGTTTCGCGGTCAAAGCGTTTGTTGCGTCGGCTCCGACGGCCGGGAAGGCGCTATGGTCCGCCGCGCCATGAGCACCGCCCGCAGCGCGCTGTCCGTGTTGCCGACCCTCGGAACGACTGGGATCGGCAGCTTGCCCCACACGCAGCAGGAGCTGGCCTTGCAGATGGCCCTGCAGCACGACGTGCCCTTCCTCCCGCAGCTGCCGCGGGCGGATCCTGGGGAGCTGATGATCCCCGCCGTCCTCGACGGCTTCCCCGGCGCGAGCTTCGACCCGGAAGGCAGCTGTCAGATCGACGTGGACCGCTGGCGCGCTGGGCGCGATCGGCTGACCTTGGAGCTCGATCGGGCGATCGACTCGGGGCCCGCCGAGCGCTTTGTCCCCAGCCCGCAGGCCTGTCGGTGCTTTCGGCCTTTCTTGTTCGAGGTCGAAGCGCGGAAGCTGCCGTTCGCCAAGGTGCAGCTGGCCGGGCCGGCGACGGTGCGCTGGGTGACGAAGACGTCTTCGGGCCAGCCGACGAGCGAGCTGGCGGAGCTCGATCAGCAGCTCTTCCGCTTCGTCATGGCCAAGGCGTTGGCGCTGGCGCAGGCCGTGCGACGAGCCCACGCCACGCCGATCGTTTTCCTCGACGAGCCGGGCCTCTATGCGCTGCAGGCGGACAACGTGCGGCACAAGGTCGTGCTGCAGGAGCTCAAGCTGCTGATCGGCGCGGTCCAGCAGCAGGGCGCGATCGTCGGCATGCACTGCTGCAGCAACACCGACTGGTCCGCCGTGCTGGGGCTGGGGTTGGACGTGATCAGCATCGACGCGCGGCTCTCGCTCGACGCGCTGGTCGAAGATCCGGTCGCCTGGCACGGCTTCCTCGAGACGGGCGCGACGGTCAGCTTGGGCATCGTCCCGACGGATCTGGCCAGCGCGTACACGCTCGGCGAGCTGTGCGACTCGGTGGAGGCGACGCTGCGCGCGACGACGCCGCCGGGCACCGCGTTCGAAGCGCTGCTCTCACGCATGCTGCTGACGCCGGCGTGTGGGCTGGGCATGCGCAGCGTGCTCGACGCCGAGCGGATCGTCGACGAGGTGCGGCAGGCTCAGCGGCGGCTCGGCGCGGTGGTCGGCTAGCCGCGACGCAAGCCCGGTCACTTCTTCTTCACGAAGCCCTGCTTGTCGACGAAGTACGGGTCGCTGATCTTCCCGGCGACCTTCTCCTTCATCGCCCCGACGTCGAGGCCCAGCGTGCACAACGCTTCCACGCAGGCCGTCTGCACGCGCTTGGCGAGATCGTCGGTCGCCAGCAGCTGCAGCAGCGCGTCCTTGGCGGACACTTCCTTCGCGGCCACCAGCGTGCGCACCGCCGCCATCTTCACGTCGTCGGACATGTCGGTGAGGAAGGGCAGGGCGGCGGGGCCGATCCGCGCGTCGACCTTCTCGTTCAGGTAGTGCAGCAACACTTCCTTCTTCTCGGGGTCGCGCGTGTACTCCACGCCCAGCCGCTTGAGCTCGTCGGTGACGATGGTGATGACGCGGTCGTCTTCGAGGACGGTGTCGAGGATCTTCACCGCCCAGCTCGACGCCTGCTCGCTGGCCTTGAGGAAGTCGGTGACGAACGGCACCGCGGCCTCGTCGAGCTCGACGATCGCGTTGAAGACCTCGTCCTTCTCCATGCGATCCGTGGTCTGGGGGTCGACGCTGAAGGTGAAGCGCTGGAGGAGCACCGGCACCGTGTCCGGGCTCTTGAGCTTGGTGACGTCTTGAATCGCCTTCTGGCGTGTCTGCGCGTCGCCGTACTTCTGAGTGATCTTCGGCTTGAGCTTGAGCGCCTTGTCGGCCGGCGTCCCGCCGCCGAAGAAATCGAGCAGTCCCATGGTGTGCGCGGCCCTCTAGCAGCGTTCAGAGCTTCATGTCGCGCCGCACGTCCCGGTCGTACGCCTGCTCCAGGGCTTCCACGGCCAGCTTCACGCTGTCGCTCGTCCGCTCGGGCAGCTTCACCTGCACCACCAGGTACAGATCGCCGGCCGCCTTGCCACGCCCAGACACGCCTTGCCCCTTGAGCCGGAGCTTGGTGCCGGATTGCGTCCCTGGCTTCAAGGTCACCGCGCCGCCGCCGCGCAGGGTGGGGACCGGGATCGAGCCGCCCAGAAGCGCTTCCTTCACCGTCACGGGCAGCTCCATGTGGAGATCGTCTCCGTCTCGCGTGAGCAGCGGGTGCGGGGCGACGTCGATCACCAGGAACAGATCGCCCGGCGGCCCGCCGTGATCTCCCGGCTCACCATGCCCGGCGATGCGCACCCGCGTGCCGACGTCGACGCCCGCGGGGATCTTCGCCGTCACCGCGCGCCCACCCACCATGACGTGCTTCTCGACGCCCAGCACCGCCTCGGGGAGCGTCAACGACAGCTGCGCTTCGACGTCGCCACCCTGAATTGGCCCCCGCCGCCCAGCGCGCCCGCCGCCGCCTGCGCCACCGCGCCGGAACACCTGGCCGAAGATCGACTCGAGATCGAGGTCCTGCATGCCCTCGAAGTCGAAGCCGAAGCCCTGCGGTCCGCCGCGCGCCTGGCCGAAGCCGCCGTTGCGGTACGCGCGGAAGTTCGCCGCCTTTTTCTCGTCCCACCCCAGCTTCGCCGCGTCGTCGCCGAACTCGTCGTAGAGCTTGCGCTTCGACGGATCGGAGAGCACTTCGAAGGCCTCGGTGACGTGCTTGAACTGCTCCTCGGCCTTCGTGTTCCCGGGGTTCACGTCGGGGTGGAACTTCTTCGCGAGCTTGCGGTACGCCGACTTGATCTCGTCGGCGGTCGCTTGCCGTGACACCCCAAGGCGCTGGTAGTAGTCCGTCACCATGTTCGCGGGGCATGCTAACCACGCAGCGGCAGCGCGCCAGTCGCTTTGGGTCCTGTTTCTTTCGGCGGTTGCGCTCGCCCAGCCTGCGCCGACCAAACCCGCTCGCCGCGTGGTCGATCGCCTCGTCGCCTCGGTGAACGGGCAGGCGATCACCTTGAGCCAGCTCGACTTCGAGACGCGGGTCCTCTTCGTCTGGCGAGGTGGGGCGCGGGCAGCGGTCGCCGAACTCGATCACGCGGCGCTCTCGGTCGGCCTCGAC
>JALHOS010000065.1 GCA_022842905.1 Myxococcaceae bacterium
GCGGCGTGCGGCACGGGCGGCAGCGGTGGAGTCGGCGGCGGCGCGGCTGGGGCCGGCGGCACCGCTGGCACGGGAGGCATGGGCGGCACTGCCGGCACGGGTGCCACGACGGCTGGAAACGGCCTCGACTGCGACGTCAACGCGCTCCTCGGCCAGCACTGCCGCAGCTGCCACGGCGCGACGCTCGCTGGTGGCGCGCCCATGCCGCTCGTCACCCGCCAGCACCTGCTTGCGCCCGCGGTGTCCATGCCCAGCGTCTCCGTCGGCGCGCTCGCCGTGACGCGCCTGGAGCACCCGACCGCGCCCATGCCGCCGGGCGCCGCGTTGCCGAGCGCCACCATCGCGCCGTTCAAGGCCTGGGTGGACGCCGGCATGCCGCTGCGCAGCTGTGGCTCCGACGGCGGCACGGTGGACGCGGGCTTCGACCCCTTCGCGGTGACGCAGTGCACGTCGGGCAGCAGCTGGACCGGCGGGGCGATGAACGGCAGCGAGTTCATGAACCCGGGGCGGGCCTGCATCACCTGCCACATTCCCGAGAACCAGCAGGAGCTCGAGGAGAAGGGGCCCGAAGGCGTCGCCGGCACCGTGTACTTCACGGGCCACGAGCCGGACTTGTGCAATGGGCTCGACGGCGGCGCCGTCGTCGTCATCACCGGCGCCAACGCGGTGGAGACGCGGCTGCCGGTCAACCGCGTCGGCAACTTCTACCGCTTCGGCCCCAACTCCATCGCCAAGCCCTTCACCGCGCGCGTCGAGTACCAGGGCCGCGTGCGGCGCATGAACGCCATGCAGACGAACACCGACTGCAACAGCTGCCACACCCAAGCCGGCGCGAACGGCGCTCCGGGGCGAATCGTCGCGCCATGAGACAGCTCGGCCTGCTCGTCGCGCTGCTGGGAGGTGGCTTCGCTTCGTCCGCACACGCGTACGGCTTCATGATGCGGCACGACTACGTCAACTGTGGGGCCTGCCACGTCGACCCGTCCGGCGGCTCGGTGTTGACACCCTACGGCCGCGCCCAAGCCGAGGTGCTGCTGCGGTCCCGCTACGGCAAGCCCGTCGAAGAGGAGCCGGGCAAAGAGGCCGCGTTCCTCTTCGGCCTGTTCAACACGCCCGAAGAGCTCATGTTGGGCGGCGACGTGCGCTTGGCGCTGATGAGCCCGGGCTTCCGCTCGGTGCGCGTGTTCCCCATGCAGGCGGATCTCGTCGCGGCCGTGCGCAGCGGGAAGCTGTCCGCGTCGGTGAGCTTGGGCGTGGGCACGCAGGCCAGCCAGCAGGCGAAGGTCTTCGGCGATCAGATCCAGCTCGTCTCCCGCCACCACTGGGTCGGCTACTCGCCGGACGAAGACCAGGCCTTCCTGCTGCGCGCCGGGCGCATGGCGCTGCCCTTCGGCGTGCGGCTGCCCGAGCACACCAGCTGGGTCCGCTCCGTCACCGGCACGGACACCAACACCGCGCAGCAGCACGGCGTCTCCCTGTCCTATTCGGGCGAGAAGGTGCGCGGGGAGCTCATGGGTATTCTGGGCAACATGCAGCTGTCGCCCGCGGCCTTCCGGCAGCGCGGCTACTCGGGGTTCCTCGAGTTCGCGCCGCTGCCGGTGTGGACCGTGGGCGTGTCGAGTCAGCTGACGCACGCCGACGCCGACTTCACGTTCCCCGACCTCGCGGTGTTTCGAAACGCCCACGGGCTCTTCTCGCGGCTGGCGGCGTGGAAGCCGCTCGTCGTTTCGCTGGAGGTCGACGTCACGCACGTCTCCCGGCGGCGCCTGGGCGGGGACTTCGGCCTGGTCGGCCTGCTGCAGCTCGACCTCGAGCCGACGCAGGGCCTGCACGTGGTGGCGCTGGGCGAAGTGTTGGCGTCGAGCTTCACGGGGCCCGCGAGCGCCGTGCCCGGGCTGGGGGTGTGGGGTGGCCTGTGGTGGTTCTTCGCGCCCCACGCCGACGTGCGCGTCGACGTCATCACCCGGCGAGAGGCGGACGGCGCGCTCAACGTCTCGCTGCTCGCCCAGCTGCACGCGTTTCTCTAGGAGCCGCCCGTGACCGCGCTTTTCGTGAGTCTGGTGCTCGCCACCCCGACGTTCCCGAGTGTGCTGCAGCAGGCCAGCGCCGCGCCGTCGACGCCCGCCTGCGCCGTGTGCCACCGCGGTGCGAGCATGCGCGGCACCGTCACCACGCCCCTGGGCGCGGCGCTGCTGCAGCGCGGGCTGGCCGCGTACGACGAAGCGAGCCTCCGCAGCGCGGTGAGCATGCTGGGCAGCACGGACAGCGACGGCGACGGGCAGGGGGACGTCGCGGAGCTCGCCGCAGGGAAGGACCCCAACACCTCCGACGCGGTCGCCGCTCCGAAGCCGTCGCTCGAGCCGCAGTACGGCTGCAGCGCGACCTCCTCCACCTCCGGGCTCGCGTTGGCCCTGCTCGTGTGCGTGCGCTCAGGGCGGCGCCGGCGCGGCGCGCGCCCACGCTGACGTTCCGTCTGACGGTGGTGGAGGCGTGGCAGGGGCAGCTGCTCGCCGAGTCCATGCACCACCACGGCGTCTACATTGGCTCGAAGTTCATGCTGATCGATCCACTGTGCACCTCGCCCCTGGTGCTGACGGGCTCGGCGAACTTCAGCACCAACAGCTCGACCAAGAACGGCGACCAGAACCAGCTCTTCGTCGTCGGCGAGCGGGACGTGACGGACGTGTCTCTGGGCGAGTTCATGCGGCTGCCACCAAAGGCGAGGCTACGGACCGCGTTCTTCGAGAAGGACGGCAACGCACCGTACGGTTGCCGTAGCCGGGCCGCTTCAACGGCGGCATCATTCGGGCCCTTGAAGACGCCGCGCTGATGCACCAGCCACTCGCACCCTCGTTCACCGCCACACCAGGAGTCACACGACATGACGCGCTCCCTCTCCCTCGCCCTCTGCCTCGGCTTCGTCCTCGGTGCCTCCACGGCCTGGGCGCGCAACGTCATCACCACGGTCGCCGGCTGCAAGCAGGAGTTCGGCAAGGGCTCCAAGGCCTGTGAGGCCTGCGTGAAGGGCGGCGGCCGGTGGACGCAGCACGCCGCGAAGAAGGGTGTGTGGGCGTGCGAGTAGGCCGTTCCCCTCGTGGTCGAGGTGCGCGTGGCGGGTGAGGCGGAGCGTCGGGCGCCGTCGTCGTACGAGGCGCGGCTGCGGCGAGCGATCGAGCCCGCGTCGGCTGCGGACCGTGACGAGCTGCTCGAGTTTCGGCGGCGCATGTACGGCGCGCAGTCCGCGTACGCCGACCCGGCCTGGGTCCGGTGGATGTACGACGAGGCGCGGGCCAACAGCCTGTGGCTCTGGCGCCACGGCGGCCGCGTGGAAGGGCAGCAGGGCGCCATTCGCACCGAGCTGCGGGTCGGCGGTGAGCCGCTGACGCTCGCCTGGGCGCTGGACCTCATGGTGAGCCCGGAGCACCGCAAGCGCGGCGTCGGCGCGGTGCTGCCGGCCCTCGTCGCCGAGCGCGCCCAAGTCGTCGCCGGGACCGAGGTGTCGGCCGCGGCACAGCAGGCGCTCCTGCGCGCGGGGTGGACGGACCTGGGCACGCTGCGGCAGTGGGTGCGCCCGGTCCGGCCTCGGCCGCTGCTCACCGAGCGGGTGGGGGCGCTCGCCGCGCGCGTCGTCTCGGTGCCTGCTGGCATCGCGCTGCGCGCGTACGGAGAGCTCCACGCGGCGCTCCACCGGTCGGTTCGCCTGGTGCCGCTGACCGACTTCGATTCCCGCGCGGACGACGTCTGGGCGCGCTGCGCCGCCGCCTGGCCCGTCATCACCCTGCGCGATCGATCGTGGCTGACCTGGCGCTGGGACGCGTGCCCCCGCCGCGATGGGCTGGCGGCCTTCTGGCTCGAGCGGAGTGGTCAGATGGTGGGCTGGGTCGTCACGCGGACCCGAGCGCACCGGGGAAACCAGGCCGCCTTCGTCGTCGACTTCCTCTGTCTGCCGGAGGAGCTGCCCGCGCTCTTCGCCCTCGTCGTCGCCGAGTTGGGTCGGCGCCCCATCACCGCGGTGTACTGCCTGGCCCGCGCGCCGGGGCTCGACCGCGCGCTCACCCTGAGCGGCTTCCTCCCCAGGGACAGCGGCCTGGCCACCATGGTCAACGCATCGAACGCCCCGCCTCCGCTGCGGGCGCGGCTCGAAGACCCGGCGCAGTGGTTCCTCACCGCGGCCGACAGCGACCTCGATCGCCCGCGAGAGCACACGCAGTTCGCCTGAGGGGCCGCGAGCTCACTTGAGGCTCGTCTTCTGGATCTTCCCGGTGAGCCCCTTGGGCAGCTCCGCTACCACCTCGACCTGCTTGGGCACCATGAAGCTCTCGAGGTGCTGCTGGCACTCACGCCGCACGTCCTGCTCGGTGAGCACGACGCCCTGCTTGGGCACCACGAAGGCCTTGATGGCCTGGCCGAGCAGCTCGTCGGCCACGCCGATGACCGCGACCTCCTTCACGCCGGGCAGCCGGTAGATGGCGCGCTCCACCTCGAGCGGAGACACCTTCTCACCGCGGGTCTTGATGATGTCGTCCAGGCGCGAGACGAAATAGAGGTAGCCGTCTTCGTCGGTGCGGCACAGGTCGCCCGTGTAGAGCACCTGCTCTCCAGGGATCGGCCCGGGCCGCAGCTTGAGCGCCGTGGCCTCGGGCTTCTCCCAGTAGCCCTTCATCACCGTGGCGCCGCGGATGACCAGCTGGCCGGTGGAGCCGTTCGGCAGCCGGCGACCGTCGTCGTCGACCAGCCACAGCTCGGTGTTGGGAATGGCGATGCCCACGCTCAGCGGCTTGCGCGGCAGATCTTCAGGCGGCAGGTACGTGCAGCGCTTGCACTCGGTCAGCCCGTACATGGAGAACACCCGGGCGCCGGGGAAGATGCGGGCCAGCGCCTCGAGGTGGGCGAGCTGCAGCGCCGCCGCGGTGTTGGTCACCGTGCGCACCTTCGACAGGTCGAAGCTCGTCAGGTCCAGGTCCGCGAGGATCGCGAAGAGCGTGGGCACGCCGGGGAAGACCGTCACCTGCTCGTCCACCACCGCGCGCAGCACCTTGGCGGGGTAGGTGAACGAGCGCTCCAGCACCAGCCGCGCGCCGACTCGGAAGGAGAGGATCAGCTGGTACAGCCCGTAGTCGAACGCGAGCGGCAGCGCGCCCAGCACCACGTCGTCTTCGCGGAGCTGAAGGTAGGTGGCGATGGAGCTCGCCGCCGTCAGCATGTTGCGGTGCGTGAGCATCACGCCCTTGGGGTCTCCGGTGGAGCCCGACGTGTAGATGATGGCCGCGAGGTCCACGTCGAGCGCGCTGCGCCGCGGCGGTGCGCCCACGTCACCCTGGGCGAGCGCGTCTTCCCAGGACAAGGGCCCGGGCAGGCCGCTCAGCAGCTCCGGCGAGGGGCGGCCGCTGACGACGGTGAGCGTGAGGTGTGGCGAGCGCTTGGCCGCGGGCACGAACACCCCGCCCAGCGCCGCGTCGGTGAGGAGCGCCTTCGCGCGGCAGTCGTTGAGCAGGTACGCCAGCTTGTCGACTCGGGTCAGCGGGTTCACCGGCGAGGCGACGGCGTCGGCCTTCAGCGCGGCCCAGAAGGCGATCGCCGTCTCCACCGAGTTGTCGCCGTAGACGACGACCCGATCGCCCCGCTCGACGCCCCGGCTCCGCAGCGTGTGCGCCAGCGCGTTGGAGCGCGCGTCGAGCTGCGCGTAGGTGACGCGGTGCCCGCCGCACACCAGCGCGACCTTGTCCGGGAGCCGCTTGGCGGACGAAAGGAGGAAGTCGTGGAGCAGCGGCGTGGCGAGGTCGTGGAGGTGCACGGGGGGCCTCTTCGTCTGGCTAGAACGTCACTTCGGTGCGCAGCGGGGCCTCCGACGCTTCGAAGCGCGTGGCGACGAGCTGCTGGTGGAGGAGCTGCGTGGACAGCACGCCGACGAGCGCCATGTTGTCGGCGTTGGAGAACTGCCCCTGGTGCGCTTGGGCTTGGCACTTGGCCCAGAGCTGGGCGACGCGCGTGGGGTCGAAGACGCCCGCGTCCACCACCGCGCGCGCCGACAGCACCTCGTCGACGTACGCGGCGCGAGGGCCGGTGACGAAGGCCAGCGCGTCCGGGGCGCGGTAGGGCTGTTTGCTGCGCTGAAGAATGCTCTGCGGAAGGAGCCCGCGGCCGAGCTTCTTGAGTACGTGCTTCTCGTCGAGCCCCCGCAGCTTGACCGACGGCGGCAGCGTCGCCGCCAGCGCCATCACGTCGCGATCGAGGAAGGGGAAGCGGCCTTCGACGGAGCTGGCCATGAGCATGCGGTCTCCTTGAGACGACAGCAGGTAGCCGGACAGCAGCGTGCGGGTCTCCAGGTACTGGTCTTGGCTGAGCGGCGACCAGCGCGAAAAGTCGTCGGGCAGCGAGTCCAAGAGCCGGCGCTTGGCGTCGAACGCGCCCAGCCGCTCGACGAAGGACGCGGCGTACAGGCGCTTGAGCGCGCTCGTCGTGCGCCAGCGCGTCGCGTGGGCAAAGCCGGGCTGGTCCGCTTCACTCAAGCCCTGGAGGAAGAACTGCCGAGCGACCGCGCGCTGCGCCACGGGGGAGCGCGTCAGGTACGGGTAGAGCGCGTCGAGCAGCCGCGGGCGGGACTTCGACGACGGCTGCCGCGCGCAGAACCGCCGCACCTTGCCTTCCTTGAACAAGTCGTAGCCGGCGAAGACCTCGTCCGCGCCCTCGCCGGTGAGCACCACCTTGGTCCCCGTCTGGCGGACGAGCTCGGACAGCAACAGCAGCGGCGCGGGCGCGGTGCGCAGCAGCGGGCGCTCGGCGTGCAGCACGACGCGGGGGAAGAGCCGGGCGATGTCGGCCTTGCTGCAGACGACCTCGTGGTGCTCGCTGCCCAGGTGCTCGGCCATGGTGCGCTGGTGCGTCGTCTCGTCGTACTCCGCGTCTTCGAAGCGCAGCGAGAACGTCTGGAACCCCCGGCCCCTGGCCCGCAGCGCGAGCGCCGCCACCAGCGAGCTGTCGAGGCCGCCGGACAGGTAGCTCCCCACCGGGACGTCGGCGCGGAGCATGCGCAGCGAGGTGGCGCGCTCGAGCGTGGTGGCGACGGCTTGGGCGGCCTCGTCGGTCGTCAGCGCGGCCTCTTCACCGCGCGTCGGGTAGCTCGGGTGCCAGTAGCGGCGGCGGCTGCGCCCGTCGGCGGAGACGATCAACGTCGTGCCCGGCTCGAGCTCTTCGACCTGCTCGAAGACGCTCTGCGGCGGGACGACGCTCCAGAAGGTGAACGTCTCGTCGATGCCGCGGGGATCCAGCCGCCGCGGGAAGCTCGGGTCCGCGGCGAAGAACGCCTTGAGCTCGCTGGCGAACCACAGGCGGCCCGCATGCTCGGCGACGTAGAGCGGGCGCACGCCCACCCGGTCGCGAGAGAGGATGAGTCTGCGCGCCTTGCGGTCCCACAGCGCGACGGCCCACTGGCCGTTCATGCGCGGGAAGGCCGCCTCGCCCCACTCTTCCCACGCGTGGACGATGACCTCGGTGTCGCTGGCGGTGCGGAAGTGGTGGCCGGCGCGGGTGAGCTCGGCGCGGAGCTCCACGTAGTCGAAGATCTCCCCGTTGAAGCTGATCCACAGCGTGCCGTCCTCGTTGGACAGCGGCTGCTGACCGGTCGAGAGGTCGATGATGGACAGGCGGGCGTGCGCCAGCCCGCAGCGCTCGTCGCGGTACGCGCCGTGCTCGTCGGGGCCGCGGTGGTGCAGCGCGCCCGCCATGCGGCGCAGCTCGCCCAGCGTCGGGGGCGCGCCGCCCAAGGCCAAGATGCCAGCGATACCGCACATGCGCGGACGCCTCCTCTACCGACCGACGGGTTCGAGCACTGCGGGGGCCGCGTGCAGGGAGGCCGCGACCCGGCGCTTCGCGTCGATGTCGCGGTAGACGCGCTCGACCTGCTCCGGGCTCAGCCCGACCGCGCCCGCCACCTCGGCCGCCGGCAGCGCGTGGTCCTTGCCGTACAGGCACAGGTCCATGCGGTCGAACGGCAGCGCGAAGTAGAACTCTTCTTGGGTCTGCGGCAGCGAGTACGTGTCCGTCGTGGGGGCCTGGGCGCGCACCTCGTCGGGCACGCCCAGGTGCTCGGCCAGCGCGTAGACCTGCGTCTTGTAGAGGTGGGCAATGGGCTTCACGTCGGCCGCGCCGTCGCCCTGCTTCACGAAGAAGCCCTGGTCGTACTCGAGCCGGTTGGGCGTGCCGACGACGGCGTAGCCGAGGCGATCCGCGTGGTAGTACTCCGTCGTCTTGCGCAGCCGCTGCTTGTAGTTGGTGGCCGCGACCAGCGCGAGGTACGCGGCCGCCGGCATGCGCGAGCTGTGCGTCTCGCCGCTGGGGCTCTGCACCACCAGCCGCGAAATGCTCAGCCGGTCCGAGTCCACCACCGAGGGCAGGGTGACCTTGCACTTCCACCCGTCGCCGTACGCGGGGAACACGGTGCGAATCGCCTCGACCTGCCGCGCGTAGCAGCCGATGGCCTCGAGCGCGGGGCCCAACGTCTCCACCAGCGTGGGGACGCCGAAGCGGTCCGTCACCAGCCGGCCCAGGCGCAGCGCCGCGTCCGACGAGTCGCGCTCGGGCATGAAGAGCGCCAGCACCTTGTCGGGGCCGAGCGCCCGGGCGGCGAGCGCCGTGCAGACCGCACTGTCCACGCCGCCAGACACACCCAGCACCAGGCCGCGGCGTCGCAGCGTGCCGAGGACCGTCGCGCGCAGGTGCTCGCAGATGCGCTGACTGACCGCCTCGGCGTCGATGGCGAGGGCCGCGCGGGTCAACATGGCTTCGCTCCGTCCGGCGCCTGCGCGCGCTTCTTGGCGACGTAGCGGGCGATGCGGCCGATGGTGTCCAGGTTCTCCGGCAGCATCTCGTCGTCGGCGACCTCGATGCCGAAGGTCTCTTCGAGGAACGCGATGACCTCGAGCACGCCGGTGGAGTCGATGATGCCGCTGTCGAGCAGCGACGTCTCCGCGCCCAAGGCGGCGGTGTCGGCGACGTAGAAGTTCTTCTCGACGAAGGCGCGGATCGAAGGCTCGAGGTTCATGACGCGTACGAGGGTATTGAGCCGCGTCCGCGCTTTCGAGAACGGACCGCGCGCAGCCGTTGCGCCCCTCGACGTTCAGGGTGGGGTCGAGGCCGAACGCTTGATGAAGCGCAAGCCAACGACGCCGGCTCAGCCGGTGCTAGAGCGCCGCGCTCGTCCTGGGGGACGTTCTGCATGGTGAAGAAGGTGCTCGTCGTCGTCGCGGTGGTGCTGGGGGTGCTCGTCGTGGGCCTCGGGGTCGCGGTCGTCGTCCTCTCGTCGAAGCTGGAAGAGCGCGTCGCGTTTCCGCAGGCGCCGCTCCCCGAGCTCCGCGCGTCGACCGACCCGGCGGTCATCGCGCAGGGGGAGTACGTCGTCCGGACCGCTGGGCACTGTACGCAGTGCCACGGCGACTACGAGCGCGCGCGGCCGGCGGACAACACGCCCACCGTCGCGCTCACCGGCGGCTTCGCGTTCAAGCTGGGCCCGCTCGGCACGCTGTACTCGGCGAACCTCACGCCGGACGTGGATACCGGCATTGGCCGGCGCAGCGACCAGGAGCTCGCGCGGACGCTCACCACCGGCGTGCTCGCCAACGGGCAGCTGTCCTTCTTCATGCGCTACGCGGCGTCCGACCTGTCGCAGGAAGACGTCGTCGCCGTCATCTCGTACCTGCGCTCGCTGCAGCCGGTGAAGCGCCAGGTCCCAGTTGGCGGCCTGACGAGGCTGGGCAAGGCGGCCTTCGCGACCAGGACCTTCTCGGCGGACCTCGCGCCCTCGCCCGCGCACGTGCCCGCGGGGCCGGCGCCCAGCGTCGAGCGCGGTGAGTACCTGGCGCAGCACGTGGCGCTGTGCGTGTCCTGCCATTCCCGTGTCGACGCGACGACGTTTCTGCCTACTGGGCCGCGCGCCGGCGGCGGCGACCCCGACGCCAGCCCCGGAGAGAGCGACGCCGACATGGAGTTCGTGGCCCCGAACCTCACGTCGCACCCGACCGGGGTCACAGGGAAGCTGAGCGAGGAGCAGTTCGTCGAGCGCCTCCAGGCAGGCCGCGCGTACCCGTTCTCGAGAATGCCGTGGGAGAACCTGTCGCGCATGAGTCAGGGCGATCTGCGGTCGATCTACCGGTTCCTGCGCCAGCTCCCTCCCGTGGACCACGACGTGGGGCCGACGTACCGCACGCGCGGCAGCTACGGTGGGTGACGCCGTAACTGCCGACAACCCTTCGCGGCCCACAACGACGTACGTTTCACGCGCAGATCGTCTGGTCCTCTCATCCGTTGGAGCGCTCATGAACCGCCTCGCCGTGCTCGCCGTCTGCCTCGCCGCCTCGCTCGCCAGCGCGCAGGGCCTGCTCCTGCCGACGGACCCGTCGCTCAAGGCGCTGGGCATCAAGTACCAGCGGGTGTCGGCGGAGATCGTCGACGGCACGGCGGTGACCAAGGTCGAGCAGGTCTTCGTCAACTCCGCGCCCCGGCAGCTCGAAGCGCACTACGTCTTCCCGCTGCCCAAGGGCGCCGCGCTGCAGGAGTTCAGCCTGTGGATCAACGGGAAGAAGACAAAGGGTGAGGTGCTCGAGAAGCAGAAGGCGGCCGACATCTACGAAGGCATCGTCCGGCGGCTCCAGGACCCGGGCCTGCTCGAGTACATGGACACCGACGCGTTTCGCGCCCGCGTCTTCCCGGTGCCGGCCAACGGAGAGCAGCGCATCGAGCTGGTCTTCAGCCAGGTGCTCGAGTTCTCCGGCGGGCTCTACCAGTACCACTACCCCCTAGGCGCCTCGTCGAAGGGCGCGCCGCCGCTGCAGGTGCGGCAGGACTTCACGTTCTCCGCGAAGCTCCACTCCCGCACGCCGCTGCGCAGCATCTACAGCCCCACGCACCCGCTGGGCGTCAGCCGCAAGGGTGAGAACGACGCGGTTGCGGGCCTCGAGCTGGGCGCGGGCGCCGACATCAGCAAGGACTTGGACCTGTTCTTCACGGTGTCCGAGAAGGCGGTGGGCCTGTCCTTCTTGCCGTACCGCGTCGGCGAGGAGCCGGGCTTCTTCGTGGCGCTCATCTCGCCGAAGACGGAGCTCAA
Organism: Myxococcaceae bacterium; assembly: GCA_022842905.1. Taxonomy (GTDB): domain Bacteria; phylum Myxococcota; class Myxococcia; order Myxococcales; family Myxococcaceae; genus JALHOS01. Next base: position 11,099 of record JALHOS010000065.1, read on the forward strand.
GGCCGACGAGGTCCTCAAGAAGCGCATCACCCTGGTGATGGACACGTCTGGCTCCATGGCCGCGGGCGACCGCATCAAGCTGGCGCGCGACGCGATGACGTACTGCGTGCAGCGGCTGAGCGCCCACGACGAGTTCAACGTCATTCGCTTCTCCACCGACGTCGAGCCGCTCTTCGAGAAGCCGCAGCTGGCCAGCGAGGAGAACGTGAAGAAGGCGTTGAGCTTCGTGAAGACTTTCGAGGCGAATGGCGGCACCGCGATCGACGAGGCGGTGCTGCGCGCGCTCAAGGACGGGGAAGGGCGGGGCGACCGACCGCACATGGTGCTCTTCGTCACCGACGGCCACCCCACCGTGGGCGACACCGACGAGCCGGCGATCGCCGCGCATGCGAAGGCCGCCAGCCAGGGCAGCCGGGTCTTCACCTTCGGCGTGGGTGAGGACTTGAACGCGCGGCTGCTCGAGCGGCTGGCCGAGCAGGGCAACGGCACCACCGACTTCCTGCGCGACGGGAAGGAGTTCGAGGTGAAGGTGTCGAGCTTCTTCGACAAGGTGGCCAGCCCCGTCCTGTCGGACCTGGCGTTGGATCTGTCCGCCTTCGGCGCCTTCGACGTGTACCCCAAGCGCCTGCCGGACCTCTTCAAGGGCAGCCAGCTGGTGGTGATGGGCCGCTACCGCACGCCCAAGGACGGCACCGCGCTGCTGACCGGCCACTTCAACGGCAAGAAGCAGGTGTTCGAATACCGCGCCGACGCGTCGGCCAGCGCGGGCAAGCACGAGTTCGTGCCGCGGCTGTGGGCGATTCGAAAGGTGGGCTACCTGCTCGACGAGATTCGCCTGCGCGGCGAGCGCAGTGAGCTCAAGGACGAAGTCGTCTCGCTGGGGAAGAAGTACGGCATCGTCACGCCGTACACGTCGTACCTGGTGGTGGAGGACTCGCCGACGCCGGTGGCGCAGCCGTCGCCGGACGTGCAGGGCGGGGGCTTTGGTTCGCGCGAGCGCGGTCCCTCAGGCCCACCCGCTGACGAGGCCGACGAGGTGTTCCGCCGAAGCGTGGTGAGCATGAAGGTCACGCCCAAACCCGCCAGCCCGCGCGCTGGCGACCCGGCCAAGCGCGACGCGTTCGCTTCGCCTGAGCCCTCGCTGGGCGGTGTGGGGAGCAGCGGGAGCGGGAGCGGCGTGCTCAACGACGCCGACGGCAAGCAGGGCATCCTCGTGGCGAAGAAGCTCAAGTCCATGAAGGAGCAGGAGCTGGCGGCCAAGCCGTCCGAGCCGGTGCGCGTGGCGTCGGGGCGCACGTTCCTCTTCCGCGGCGGCGCGTGGGTGGACTCCGAGGCGCTCACCCCGACCGCCAAGCAGCTGACCATCAAGGCGCTGTCCGACGCGGCGTTTGCGCTGCTCAAGGCCCGGCCGGAGCTCAAGGCCGCGCTCGCCCTGGGCAGCCGCGTCACCGTGCTCGTCGGGCCGGGCAAGTCCATCACCGTGGCGCCCGACGCCGGCGAGACGTCCGCTGACAAGGTGCTGGCGTTCCTCAAGTAAGAAAAAAGAGGACTCGCCGCGAACCTTTTCCGGCGAGCGGTTCCTTCAAGGGTGAACCCACGCTTGGAGCGACTGACATGAGCGACTTCTTTCGAGACGGCGGCTTGGTGATGTTCCCCACGTTGGCGCTGGGCTTCCTCGTGGCGGCGAGCGCGGCGCTGACGGCGTTTCGTTCGATCCGCTACGGGCCGCTCGCCGCCGTCCTCGCGGGGGTGACGCTCGCGTCCGGCCTGCTCGGCACGGCGCTGGGCGTCATCAACACGTTTCGCTTCGTCGCGCGCCTGGGCGAAGGCGAAGCGCTCAAGGTCGCCGCGACGGGCCTGGCCGAGTCCACCAACAACCTCGTGCTGGCCCTCGTCATCCTCATTCCGTCGGGGCTGCTCGCGGCCTGGCCCGCGCTGCAGGCGGCCCGTGGTTGACGAGACGGACGAGGCGCTTCACCGCAGGCTCGTCGACGGGCAGCTGGGCGCGTTCGACCTGCTGTACGCCCGGCACGCGCGTGCGCTGTTCGCCTTTTTGCGCCGGCAGCTGGGGGGCGACGCGCGGGAAGCGGAGGACGTGCTCCACGAGGTGTTCCTCGCACTGCTCAAGGAGCGCGCGCCGCCCGCTCGGAGCTTCAAGGCGTGGCTGTACCAAGTGGCCCGGCACCTGTGCCTCAACCGCGCGCGCACGCGACGGCGCGGGGAAGGGGCGCTGGCGCGCGAGGCGGCCGGCAGCCCTCGGACGGTGACTCCCCCGGACGGCGTGCTGGCGCAGGCGCAGCTCGTCTCGCTCGTGAAGCGCTCGGTGCAGCAGCTGCCGCTCGAGCTGGCGGAGGTGTACCAGCTGCGCGCCAGCGGCCTGTCCTTGGACGAGGTGGCGCAGGTGCTGGGTGTGCCGCTGGGCACCGTGAAGTCGCGGCTGCACTCCGTCGTGAGTCGGCTGCGTGAGGAGATCGAGACATGAGCTGCGGGCAGACGCGAGCGGAGTTGGTGGGGTTTCACTTTGGCGAGGTCGCGGCGGACGTGCGCGCGCGGGTGGAGGCGCACCTGTCGAGCTGTCCTGCGTGCCTGGCGGAGTTCTGGGCGCTCAAGCGTTCGCTCGAGACGCAGGCCGACGAGCCTCTGCCGTCGGTGGAGAGTTTTCGGGCCCTGCGCGGGGCCGTCGCGGAGGAATTGGGAGTGGCGGCTTCGCCCTGGCGGTGGTGGCAGCGCCCCGTCGTGCTCGGCTTCGCGACCGCGTGTGTGGCGCTGGCCGTCGTGACGGTGCAAGCGCTCGAGCGCCGTCAGGTCGTGGCGCCGCTCGGACTGCGGCGGTAGGCGACCTGCATGGTCTTCCCTCTGCGACCCGCCGCGGCGCCCCCCGCCGCCGCTGTGCTCCCCCCGCTCTCACCCTTCGTCACTCGAGCTGCGGCGGCTTGGCCGCGCGGACCTGCGGCTCGTTGCCGGCCAACATCGACGCGAGCGCTCTGGCTTGCTGCTCGGTGCTGCAGCGGAACTCCTGCGGCTTTCGGTTGGGCTCGTTCACGGTGACGACCCACACCGACTCACTCACCTTGCGGACGGTCGGCTGCGCTTTGGGGAGGACGTACGCCATGCCAGTCACGGTGAGCACACCTCGTGCCGAGGAGCGCGCGTCCGCCCGTCGCGGGGTTGCCTCGTTCGGTCTGGGCGCCGTTCGCAAACCCCTGCGGGGCGATCGGCAAAGAGTAGCGTCGGGCGTGTCATGCCTGCGCCTACGCCCACCACACTGAAGGCCGAGCTGCTGCGCACGCTCACCCAGACCTTGACCGCGCTCGAAGCCGCGCACGCCGACACGCTGGCGGCGGCGACCCACGAGGAAGCCAAGCCGGAGAACGACAAGGACACCCGGGCGCTGGAGCAGTCGTATCTGGCGCGGGGGCAAGCGGCGCGCGTCGAAGCGTTGCGCGCGGGGCTGAAGGCCGTCGGCGCGATGAAGGTCGACGCGGCGGCCGGCGTGGTTGGGTTGGGGGCGGTGGTGGAGGCCGACGAAGACGGCGAGCCGCGGCTGTTCTTCGTCGCGCCCGAAGGCGGCGGGACACGGTTGGCGAAGGGCCGCGTGCTGGTGGTGACACCGAAGTCTCCGCTCGGCGACGCGCTCGTTGGGAAGCGAGTGGGGGACGTCGTCGAGTGGGTGGCGGCGGGGAAGAGCCGCAGCGCGGAAGTGCTCGCGGTGCGCTGAGCTCGCAGAGGCAAGGCGAGGCCCAGGCGCTGTGCTGAAGTCCGGTGCGTCGTCGTCGTCCCCGAAGTTCGCGCGACGCGGCTCCGGGCGCAGGACGCGGCGGGCGAGCGGCCGCGCGCTCGGCGACGGGCAGGTAGACACGTGAGCGGCACAGGTCATCGAGCGGTGCCAGCGGGAGCGCGCCGCGGCGATCGAGTGATTGGCCGTGCGTCGAGCCCGTTTCCAATCTCGCGGCGCCACGCTGGCGACACCAACGAGCCCGGCGTCGCAGCCGCAGCCCTCTTGGTTCAGGCTGCCGGCGCCGTGGCAGAGCGCTCCGCCGCGCGGCTTCCCGTCGCGGAACGGTGCACCCACGCTTCGTCGACACAGTCGGCCGTGGTGCAGGTTGGCTCGTTGGGCTGGCCGTCGAGCGGACCCGGCGCCCAGCGACCATTGGGAGGCGTCCCGGGAGTTCTCCTCAGGCCCATGGGCTTCGCTAGGGCGCCTCGTACGCGCCGACGTCGGCGTAGGGTGGGGTGCCCGCGCCGCGCCCCGCGACGCCCGGGAAATCGACGCGCGCGCGCCCGGTGAGGTCCGTGCTGGGGGCGCGGTCGCCGTCCGCCGAGTCGATGGCGCTGGACGTCGCCGTCGGCAGGAAGGACTCCGTCGTGGTGCTGGGGTTGGGGCCCCAGTTGGCGAGATGGGTCCCGGCCACGGGCGCGGCGGTCAGCGGCGGGCTGAGGGTCAGCGCGTTCGTCGCCGTCGACAGCTGCGTTACCGTGCGGACGTGGCGGCCGTCGATCAGCAGCGTCTCGCCAACCACGTATCGGGATGCGTCGGCCACCGGCAGGCTGCTCGCCGTCGCCGTGCTCGTCACCCGGTCGTAGAAGCGGGGCACCGCGCTGAGCGCGACGTCGGCGCTGGAGTTGGAGCCGACACCCAGCGTCAGGTCGTCCACCACCGAGAAGGAGAAGCTCGGCGGCGCGGTGGCCGAGAAGTCTTGACCTCCGAGCGTGTGGTGCCCCCAGACGATGGAGTTGACGAGCGCGACCGCCGGCGCCGTGAAGACCGACAGCGCGTTCGGACCGCTGCCGTAGGCCCGGTTCCCGTAGAGCGTGCAGTTGGTGAAGGTGACGGGCGTGGTGCCGTCGCGCTCGAGCGCTCCGCCGCGGCCCGCCAAGTTCCCCGCCAGCACCGTGTTCGTCAGGCTCAGCGTCACGCCGCCATCACCGGCGAGGTTGTTGAACAGGTACACCCCTCCGCCCAGCCCTCCGTAGTTTCCGACGATGACGCTGCGGTCGACGCGCACCGGCCCCGTCGGGTTTCGCAGAGACAGGCCGGCGCCGTCGCTGCCTCGGTTGTAGCGGAGCTGGGTGCTCTCGACGGTGACCGCGCCGCCGGCCACGTACACGCCGTCGCCGGTGTTGAAGCTGATGTCGCTGTCGCGCAGCGTGAAGGTGCCGTTCGTGGGCATGAACGCGTTGATGCCACCGACGGGGTTGCCGGGACCGTGGACCGCCTCGGTGATGTGGACGCGCTCGAGGAGCACGTTGGTCGTGTTGGCGAAGTACGCGCCGCCGGCGAGCTGCCCCGCCGTGCCGCGGGTCAGCGTGCTGTCCGTCAGCGTGAAGTTCGTCACGCCGTTGATGGCGATACCGCCGCCCGGGCCCGAGGCGTTCGTGTCGTGCACCGAGAGCCGCCGCGCCGTCACCGTCGCCCCGCCGCTCACGTAGAGCGCGGGCCCTCGGTCGTTGGGGTTCCCGGCCGAGGCCTGGCCGCCGGTGATTTCGAACCCGTCGAAGACGACGTTGGTCGCGCCCGTGGACGAGACCACATGGTACAGCCCGCCGTCCGCGCCGCCGTCGAGGACCGCGCCGGTCAGCAGCGCGACGAAGGCGCCGGCGTCTCGGGTCGTCTTCGTCGTCTCGGTGCCCATGAAGCCGCCCAGCACCGAGACGTTCGAACGCAGCGAGAAGGTGTCGGTCCGCGCGCTCACGAACGGCGAGTAGGTGCCCTGCGCGACCCACACGTCGCACTGAGTCGTGGAGCCGGTCACGGCCGCGGCGGCGCTGTCGATGGCCGCCTGCAGCCGCGCCGCGTTGGCCCAGGACGTGCCGCTCCCGGTGCCGGTCGCCTGCGGCTTGGCGTAGCGCACGCACTGCGCGCAGCTCACTTCGGCATAGCCCGGCAGACACACACAGCGCGCCGTGCCGGTCCCGTCGTCGCAGGTCGCCGTCGTCGCGCATGACAGGGCCGCAGTCGCGCAGGTCGGCGTGCAGCTCCCGTTCGCGTCGTTGTCCTGGAAGCCCGGCGCGCAGACGCAACGCGTGCCCGCGTCGAGGCGCTCGCAGCGCTGGTTGAGACCGCAGCTCACCGTGGCGCAGGGGTCGACGCCGCTGTCGGGTCGGCCGGCGTCGGTGGAGGCGCCGGCGTCGGTGGAGGTGCCGGCATCGGTGGAGGTGCCAGCGTCGGTGGAGGTGCCGGCGTCGGTGGAGGTGCCGGCATCGGTGGAGGTGCCGGCATCGGTGGAGGTGCCGGCATCGGTGGAGGGGCCGGCATCGGCCGAAGTGCCGGCGTCGAGCCGTCCAGAATCGTCGCTTCCCGGCGGGCCGCCACAGCCAGCCGTCAGGGCCACTTCGACCACCACCGCGAACGCGACAAGCCACGAAGAGCGCATGCTTCTGTGACCCGTCAGACCGGACTTTGGGCAAGCCCAGCCACGTTGCCGACGCGCGCCGCTCACGGGTCTATCCGGGTGAGCCCATGGCTACTTGCGCCGCCACGTTTCCGCTGTTCGCTGTCGCGCCGCTGATACAAGGGCGCGCGCACGGGGTCCGAGCAGACGTGGGCACGATCGATTCCAAGAACATTGGCGAGGTGTTCGCGTCCCACGGACCGTCCGTGTACCGGCGCGCGCTCCGACTCTTGGGCAACCGCGCCGACGCCGAAGAGGCTACGCAGGAGATCTTCATTCGCGCGCTCAAGGGCGCCGCGTCCTTCGGCCAGCGCAGCCAGCTGACGACATGGCTGTACCAAATCACCACCAACTACTGCCTCAACCAGCTGCGCGACGGGAAACAGCGCGGCGCCCTGGCCGCGCAGCACTTGTCCCCCGCCGAGCCCGAGAAGGGGCCGGAGGGTGACGCGCTGGTGTTCCTCCGCCAGCTCTTCGCCGGTGCCGACGAGCGCGAGGCCGCGGCCGCGGTGTACGTGTACCTCGACGGCCTGTCGCACGACGAAGCCGCCGAGCTCCTCGGCGTGTCTCGCCGCACCGTCGGAAACCTGCTGGAGCGCTTCAGCGCCAAGGCCCACGCCGTCAGCCAGGAGCCGTCACCATGAGCCTGCCTTTCGACACGCTGCGGTCGGGGACGCCGGGCTGCCCGTCGGACCTGGCGCTCGACCGCCTCGTCGCCCGCGAACTCGACGCTACCGCCACGACACAGCTCGAAGCCCACGTGGCCGGGTGCGCGAGCTGCCAGGCGCGGCTGACGACGCTGCGGCAGGGCTGGGCTGCCCACCCGGCGGTCGACGAGCGCAAGCTCCTCGCGCACATTCGCCAGGCCGCGGCCGCCGAGCCCACGCCGTGGTGGCGCCGGCTGCAGCTCCCAGCGCTCGGCGCCGTCCTCGCGACCGGGGTGATGGTCGTCGCGCTGTGGCGCGCGCCGCCCACCACGGACGATGGCCTTCGAGCCAAGGGTGGACTGCTCCTGCGCGTGTACCGCGCCACCGCGGAAGGGAACGCCGAGGCGTTGGAGTCGGGGGCGACCCTGCGCGGAGGCGATCGCCTGCGCTTCGTGGCTGACTTCCCGGCGAACGGCATGGCCGCCATCGTCGGCGTCGAGGCGTCGGGCGCGCTGTACGTGGCCTGGCCCACCGAGCAATCGGCCGCGGCGGTGAAGAAAGGCGTCGGCGTGGAGCTGCCCGGCGCGGTGGCCCTCGACGACTCGAGCGGTGACGAGACGCTCTTCCTCGTGCACTGCCCCGGCCGCGCCGAGCCCTTCACCTGTACCAGCACCGGCCCCGGCCAAGCGCCGGCCTGCGGGACCGGCTGCTCGTCGGTCGCCTTCGCCATGAGGAAGCCGTGACGATGAGCGCGGGGCGCCTCGCCTGCGTGCTGCTGCTGCTGCTCGGAGGCGCCGCGCGAGCGCTCCCGAGGAACACCTTCGTCGTCGCCATTGGCAACAACCAGGGCAGCGTGGGCGAGGTGGACCTGCTGTACGCGGAGTCCGACGCCAAGGCGGTCGGCGAAGCCCTGCGGCTCCACGCGGGCGTGTCGTCGTCGCGGCAGCGGCTGTTGCTGGGCGAAGGCGCCGAGCCGGTGCGGCGCGCGCTGCTCGAGCTCAACACCCAGCTCCGCGCGGAAGCGAGCGGTGAGCCGTCGGCGCTCGTCGTCTTCTATTCCGGCCACGCCGACGCGGCGGGGCTTCACCTCGGGGCCAGCACGCTGCCCTTGGACGAGCTCAAGGCGCTGGTGGAAGGCAGCGCGGCGGCGGTGCGGGTCCTCATCGTCGATGCGTGCCGGTCTGGCGCGCTCACCCGAGTCAAAGGCGTCGTCGAAGCGCCGACCTTCGCGCTGGAGACGAAGGACGACGTGGCCATGGAGGGGCTGGCGATCATCACCTCGAGCGCCGCCGGCGAGTCGAGTCAGGAGTCGGACCGGCTGGGCAGCTCGTTCTTCACGCACCACTTCGTCAACGCGCTGCGCGGCGCGGCCGACGCGAACGGCGACGCCAAGGTGACGCTGACGGAGGCGTACGCGTACACGTACCAGCAGACCGTCCGCTCGTCGGGCAGCACGCTGGCGCTGCAGCACCCGACCTACGCGTACGACTTGAAGGGGCGCGGCGATCTGGTGCTCGCCAGCCCCGCCGACGCGCCGAGCCGCACCGGACGCCTCACGCTCGGCAGCGCGGTCCTCCACGTCGTCACCAAAGAACGGGTGGACGGGCCGCTGGTGGCCGAGGTCGTGCCGCAGGGCAGTCGTCGCACGCTGACCTTGCCCGCGCCGCAGACGTACTTCGTGCAGGAGCGGCGGCCCGACGAGTTCCGGGAGTACGAGGTGAAGCTCGGGGTCGGCGAGGCGTCGGCGCTCGAGCAGCGCAGCTACCGCGCCGTGCGCTACGACCGCTTGGTGCGGCAGCGCGGAGGTGAGCGCCCCTTCGTCGTGCAGCTGAGCGCGGGTGGAGGTGTGCGAGGGCCGCAGTTCAGCCCCGCCGACGTGGGGCCGCTGGTGCAGTTCGGCGTCGGCTTCGACTTCGCGTGGGGCTCGGTGACCCTGCGGGCGCGTGGCTTCACCGGCGCGGCGCGAAACGACGAGGACACGCTGCGGCGGCGCGACTGGGAAGGGGCGCTCGGCGTGGCCGTCTCACGCAGCGTGGACTGGCCGTGGCTGACGTTGTCCTTCGGTGTGCTGGTCGAGGGCGTCGGGTTTTGGCAGCGCTTCGAGACGAACCGGACGGCGCCGCACCGCGCGGCCGCTGGCGCCGCGTTCACCGCGCTGTTCGCGCTCGAGCGGGAGCTGCTCAAGGCGCTCAGCGTGCGGCTCGAAGGCGGGCCGGTGGCGAGCCTGTTCCCGTTGGCGACGGTGGACGAGCGCGGCGCGCAGCGCGTGGGCGTCGGCTCGGCGGTCACCTTCACGCTGAGCCTGGGGGCCGTATGGCGGCTGTGAGGGGCGGGTGGCTCGCGGCGGCGGTGCTCGTCTGCTCGGGCTGTGGCCCAGGGTTGGTCGACGGGCGCTACGAAGGAGAGCCGCGCCTCGCGCTGAAGGGGAGCACGTCGCCGCCGCCGCCGGAGTTCGAGCCGTTCAAGCGCCAGCTGCGCTTGAGCCTGTTCTACGCGGCCAAGGGGATCATGGGCCCGCAGACGTTGGACGGTCTGGTGGAGCACGAGGCGACGGGCCAGAGCATCGAGCTACCGTGGAGCCTCGACTGGACGATCTACGACGAGCCCGAAGCCCGGCACCTGATGACGCCGGACTTCGCGCTGGGGATTCCCGTCGTCTACGCAGACAAGAACGGCAACCACCACCGAGACGCCGACGAGCCGATGGTGGGGCAGGCCGGCGGGACCGGCGTCGTGTTCGTCAAGCGCGCGCTGTCGGCGCAGGAGTCCCCGACGCGGCGCCCCGCGCCGGCCGTGTTCGCGTTGGTGGCCAAGCCGCTGCCGTGCAGCCCACCTCCGGCGATTGCGCCGGGAGAGACGGACTGTGGAGTGCCGCTCGCGGAGCCGTGCATGTCGGACGCGGCGTGCGGGACGGGGAAGTGTCTGACCGCGGAGCCGTGGCCGTGGCCGGGTGGGTACTGTTCGCTGCAGGTGACGCCAGGGGGCTGCGCGCCGAAGACGGGCATCGTGTGGCGGTCGCATGCGGGCACGCAGGCGTCGTACTGGGTGCAGCGGTGTGAGACGACGGCGGAGTGCAGGGACCCCTACGTGTGCGATCCGCTGCAGAAGGCGTGTCTGCCGCTCAACAACGTGTCGTTGAGGATTAGCCCGGAGACGCGGGTGCTGCCGCTGTGTCAGCCGGGGCCCGGCATGACGTTGCCGCCGCCGTGAGGGCGTGAGGCGCCTCGAGGCGCGCCCGCAACGCTCAGAAGAAGAAGGTGCGTGTGGTCGCCAGCCGAAACGACGCGGTCGCGTCCTCGGCGAGGAGGACCGTGGCGTTCACCGACTGGTAGCCGAAGTAGTCGCAGTAGCGTCGTGGCTCCGGGGCGGTTCGCGGCGTCGGCACGCAGCTCGAGTCCAACGGCGTCAACGTCACGCCGTACGTCTGCGCGAAGGTCGCGCTTTCGTCCGCGTAGAAGTTCCCCGGGTAGTATTCGTAACTGACGAAAAGCCGCTGCCAGGGGTCGACGCTGAGCTTGTGGTACCAGTGGGCGTAGCCAGGCCGGCCGGGCGTCACGAGCGAGTCTTGGGCCCAGCGACCGCTCGCATCGCGCGTGATTCGGACCAGGTCATGCACGTAGCGCTCGGCCGTTGCGTAGCGCGCGAGCACGAGCGGCCGGCCGTCGTGCGTCACGTAGAGCGAGGGATAGGTGTACTCGTGCAGCACGCCCGCGTCCTCCGGGAGGCCGACGAGCTCTTCGGCGGTCCAGCTGTCGGAGCGGTGGGCCACGAGCGCGCGCCGGTACGTCATGGGTCCGCCGTGGCCACTGATGACCGCGTGGAGGATGCCCTGCTCGTCCAGGTTGAGGACCGGCGCGTTGTGTTCGTCTGCCTGCTGTTGGTCGGTTGGATCGACACCGACACCGAGGAAGGTGGGCGGGCCGACGGTGCGCCCGACGCGGTCGACGGTGACGACGTACGCCGGCGTCCCCAGCTTGCCCGTGCGCAGGTCGCGCCGCACCGAGTCGCCGGGGTAAGCGACGTGCACGAGGTCGCCGTCGGAAATGGCGTGGGAGTCGTGGCCGCCCGACGCGGCGATGAGCAGGCTCTGGCTGGCCACCCGCAGCGGCGCGCCCAGCTCGAGTCCGCCATCGGGGCGCTTCCTCGGGAGGACGGCGTCCAGCGTGTTGGGTGACGTCCAGCCTCCGTCGAGCGAGGTGGCGTAGTACTGGTGCAGCAGCAGCACCGGAGGCGCGCGCAATGGCTGCCCGCTTCGCTGGGGGACTTCGAGGCTCACGCCTTGGTTCACGCCTTCTGAACCGCCGATTGGGTAGGCGCGCCACGAGCGGCCGCCGTTGGGGGAGTGCAGGAGCACGCTCTTCCCCAGCGAAGAGCGCGAGGCGACGAGCAAGGCGTACGCGTGGCAGTCGGCGTCGAACACGACGCGGCTCTCCCACGTCACGTCTCCGTCGGCGTGCCGCGGCAGTGGCCCGTAGTTGGGCGGAGGCGCGGGCTGCCAGTCGAGGCCCTGCGCGCGGAGTGACAGCCGGGCGACGGCGAGCAGGTCGATGCGCAGCCACGTCCCGTCGTCGCGCAGCACCTGCCAGGCGAAGTCTTTGTCGCGAACGTGGGGTCGACCGTTCCGGCCAAAGCCGACGCGCCCCGGCGTGAAGGTCGGCGCGTAGCCACGCGCGGCTTCAGCCAGGACGCGCCCCGCGCCCGTGTCCCAGACGTAGCTGGTCGGCGCGAGGAGGCCCGCGTCGACGTCGTCGGCGAGGCGCGCGCTCGGCGCCGTGCGCGTCACGAAGGTCGGCGGGTCGCACAGGAGCGAAGTCGGCAGCACGGTCTCGATGAGCCCGTTGCCGGCGTCGGCGCCTGCGTCACCGCGGCCCGCATCGAAGACGCTGCTGTCCTCAGCGCCCGCGTCGGGGGTCCCCGCGTCGACCGCGGCGTCAGACTGTTGGCCGCCCGCGTCGACGTGAGACTTCGGACCGCCGTCGGTGGGACAGAGCGGTCCTCCACAGGGCTGACCAAGGTCGACGCAGCCCGCGGCGAGCAGGGCGATGAGCGGCGCCGCGGCGGTCAGGGCGCGCGAGGTGGAGGGGGCGATCGGCCACGTTGAAGCGTGCCGCTGGTGAGTTCGGGCGTGGGGGCCGCTCATGTGGCGTTGAGCGTACCGTGCGCGCTCGGCGCGATGGGGGCCGGTGCGGTGGGCGCACAGCTCCGACGCATCCCCTGCCGCCGTATCAGCACGTCCTGGGCACGACCGGACCCGAAGACGTGTCTGGCGTGGGTTGAAGCGGAGTCGCCGGGAGCAAAGAAGGCAGAAGCCTGGGCACGTCAGGCGCATCAAGCTCGGGTGGTGTGCCGACGAGGTCGCGAAGAGGTGGAAGCCGTGAGCCACGGCGCCCAGCGGCGCATTCGGTCGAGCGAAGACGCCGACGCGATGTGGGCGAAGTCGAAGGACGTCACCGCGGGCCTTTCGGTGAAGCATCGGGAGGCAGGGTGGGGTGGTGGGGTCGCCAGCGCGTGTCTCAGAGATGACCGTTTCGTCACCTTTGGGGCAGCGGCCCCCAACGATGTCGACGTCTTGGCGGATTCTCCCGTCACCAAAGATGACAAAGCTGTCACCGGTGAGACACCCGGCGGCGACCCCTGCCCCCACCCCGCGCCCTCGCGAGCGAGCTCAAGCGATTGCTCGCGCGTCGGGGCTTCGCGACGGCACACCAAGACGCCGGAGCGTTGAACGGGTCCATCGCGCCTGGCGTATCGAGCAGGCACTGGCTCGTCGGAGCGTGGCAGGGCCGCGAGACCGCTCGACTCACCCCTTGAGCCTGAGCCGACGGCGCAACGGCGGCCTTGTCCGCCACACCGGGCGATGCTCGCGCCGTGCTTCAGCCGACACCGCATCGCTAGACGACCACGGCACCACCTTCGAGCCGCTCGAACTTCGCCAGATCCACGAGCGGTCGAGGGTCTGCCTCAATCAAGCGCCACGGCACGGGCTCCCGGCGCAAGAAGCGCTCGAACGTCGCCGGGCCGAGCTCTTTGGTTTCCACGAAGTTCACGAGGTAGTGGAAGTCCGCGAAGAACATGCGGCTGTATTGGCCGTCGAGCGCCCCGGACACCGGGCCCACGTGGTTCATCAGCGCACGACCAATCTGCGCCGCCTCGACTTCGTGGTCGTAAATGGCCTGCACGTCTCGAGCGCTCAGCGGCCCCCGCGCCGTCGCGACCAAATGGGTGGCGCGCTCCATTTCTGGCGTCTTGGGGCGTGCCAGCTGGACCATGTGCCCGTAGAGGTGCGCCAGCGTGAAGTAGAGCGCGAAATGGCTGTCGTTCTTGGGGAACAGTCGAATCACGTGCCCCTCGAACGTTCCGATGAACCGCGCGCCTTCGGGCTCGTCCCAGACTTCTTCCACGCGAGCGCCGAACGTCTTCACCGTGGCAATGAGGGCATCGAGCTCAGCTCGAGCGATTTCGAAGGAATCAGGCACGCGCGGCGGCATAGCACGTGGGTGTCCCGACTCGCGTGGCGCTCTTACCGGCAGCTCAAGCGCTGGTTCGCCGTCGGCATGGCCGCGCCCAGGAAGCACTGCGGCGACGGGCAGCTGGCCATGGTCATGCACTGCGACGCGAGCACCTTCCCGCCAGTCCCGCCGCACATTGACGGTCGAGGGCCGGCCCAGCCCGCGGCGCTCGCGCAGGTGCACGGCGGCGTCATCGGGCAGACGAACGTCGGCTCGACCCTAGGCGTGTCCTGGCCGTCACAGTCGAAGTCGTAGCCGCCGCAGCCGGTGCGCGCGGTGTCGAAGTAGCCCTGCTGACTCGGGTACGCGCGCACGTCGCTGTCGCAGCAGTCTCCAGCGCTCGCCGCGAAGCCGCTCGGCCGAGTCGTTCCGCACTGTCGGCTGGACTGGCTGGTGCCGAAGCCGTCGCCGTCCGAGTCCGTGTACCAAGTCGAGCACACGCCGCTCGCGCACTGTGGGCCCGAGGTGCACGGGGCGCCATCGGCGAGTCCTCCGCTGCCTC
>JALHOS010000066.1 GCA_022842905.1 Myxococcaceae bacterium
GGCCAAGCCCCCAGCGGCCGCGCCGACCGCAGCCCCGGCGCCGGCCAAGGACGACGACTTCCAGATCGAGCGCTTCTAACGCAAGCGGTTGAACGCGGGCGGGACGCGCCGCTCCGGGCGTTGCGGTCGGAGTTTCAAGGACCGGTGACGGATCGCGTGAGGCCGGGCTGGGTCCGTGCGCAACCGCCTTCGGTTTCCGACGTGCCGAACGGCGTGGCTCGACGACGGACCGTCAGAGCGCGCTCGCGCCCCGCACGGGTCACTCGGTCTCGTCGTCGTCTTCGTCGTCCGCCTCTTCGTCGTCACCCTCACCGAGTCCGGCGGCCGCGGCCTGGGTCACGAGCGCCGACAGGCGGCGACCACGCTCGGAGCCGATTACCTTCTGCTCGCCCAAGAAGGTGATGAAGTCGACCAGCGCCTTGGCGGCGCGCTCCAGCTCGTTGGACGCGAGCGTCTCCGCGAGGGTGTCGAGCGCGTCGTCGGCGTGCTCGGGGGTGATGGGCTGCGGCCCGTCAGCGAAGGCGGCCTCGAGCAACGCCTGCGCCACGCCCAGTCGCAGCGGGCGCTCCGCCGGCGCCCCCTTCTTGCTGAACGCATCGAGCCAGCCGTCGACGGTGTCTTCGGTCACCGTGGCCAGCACCTCGAGCGAGCCGAAGCTCTCGGCCAGGAACGAGCGATCGAACACGGCCGGATCCTCCGCGTAGCCGAAGGCCTCCTCGAGCACGGCGGTGGCGATCAGCGCGCGCGCTTCGGTCGGGCTCGCGCCTTCGCGCAGCAGCGCTTCGGTGGCCCGCTTGGCCGGGAGCGCCAGGTGTTCGTCGACCAGCACCAGCTCCGTCGCTGCGTCGGTGGCCAGCAGGATCACCGCTTCTTGTGACGCGGAGCCGGGCTGCGGCTTGCCGTTGGCGGCCAGCACCGCGGCCTTCGCCTGAGGGTCCTTCGCGGCCGCGGCGATCAACGCCCGGTCCAGCTCGTCAGCGGGTAGCCCAGCCAACGTCGTGGCGGCGCGCTGGACATCGAGGAACCGGGCGATGAGCGGGTGCATGGGGGCGCGCTCTACCACGAGCCTCGTCGAACTCACGCCGGCCGGGCGCACGGAGGCTTGGACGACCACCTCCGCGGCGGAGTACGCGGGCTCGTCCACATGCCCGGCCCCAAGCTCCAGTCGGCGTTCGATGTTGCGCTCGAGGCGCTCGGCCGGCGGGAGAAGACGCGGGCGGCGTTGAGCGCGCTGCTGACCGCCCGTGGGTTCGCCGAGGACGAGGTGCAGGCCGCGCTCGAGCGCCTCGAGGCGCTGGGGTACCTGAACGAAGGCCGGGCCCTCAGCTCGCGGGCACGCGCGATGCTCGCGGTGGGCCGTTCCAGGGCGCACGTCGTCGCCCGGTTGGTCGAAGAAGGCGCCGACGAAGCGCGGGCGGCGCAGGCCGTCGAGGACGTGAGCTCGGAGCGGGGCCAGAGCGACGAGCAGGTGGCCCGCGCGCTGCTGGTCAGGCGCAGGCTCGTCGGAGCCAAGGCGGCCCGGTTCCTCGCGTCGCGGGGCTTCGATGAAGCGCTGATTCGGGCGCTGGTGCCCGGGCTGGACGCGGACTGACGGTTGCCCGAGCCCCTGAAGCCGCCTAAGCGTCGGCGCATGTTCGTCCGGTTCTGCTGGCTCGTGCTGGTGCTCGCGACGCTCGGCTGCGCGTCCTTCGGCACGTTCATTGGCCAGGGCGACGGCGAGGTCGTCTACGCCGAGGAGCCGGAGGAGAACCTCAAGCGAGGCGATCAGGCGCTGGCCGCCAAGAGCCACACCGAAGCGCTCAAGTACTTCGAGTACGTGAAGACGAAGTTCCCGTACCTGGAGCTGTCGAAGACCGCCGAGCTCAAGCTGGCGGACACCGACTTCGATCGCGAGCGCTACGTCGAGGCCCGCGAGCGCTACCTGAGCTTCGCCCGGCTTCACCCCACGCACGCCAAGGTGGACTACGCGGCGTTTCGCGCGGCCCTGTCTCATTCGAAGGACATGCCGTCGGACTTCTTCGTGCTGCCGCCGTCGGCGGAGAAGGATCAGGCCGAGGTGAAGAGCGCCCTGGTGGCGATGAACGAGTTCCTGCGCCAGTACCCGGCGTCACCGCACGTCGAAGAAGCGAAGAAGGTGCTCACGGACGTCAAGCAGCGGCTGGCCAAGCACGAGCTCTACGCGGCGGACTTCTACGCGAGCCGCGACAAGTGGGCGGCCGTCGTCAACCGCCTCGGTGTGGTCGCCAGCCAGTACGACGGGACCGGCTTCGACGAGCGCGTGTACGTGGGCCTCTACGAGGCGCACACCAAGCTCAAGCAGCCCGAGCCCGCGAAGGCCGCGCTGCGCGTCCTCATCGCCAAGCTGCCCGGCACCAGCGCCGCCGAACGCGCGAAGCGGCTGTTGGGCCCTGACGTGGCGCCGCCTCCCGCACCTCCGGCCGCGCCCGCAGTCTCCCCGCAGCCCGCTCCCACGTCAGCCCCGGCCCCGGCCGAGTCGAAAGACACCGAGAGCCAGCTGCGGTGAAGGGGAGCGCCGGGCCGTTCGAAGGTGACGGCTTCAAGGCCCTGGCGCTGTTCCTGGCCACGCTCACCGTCGGCGCGTTGATCGCGGTGGTCGGCGGCCGCGTGTTGAGCGCCGCGGGAGGCGTCGACGGCGAGCTCATTACCCAGCTGAAAGAAGTCGAAGGCCGAGGCTTCACCGTCGAGCTCGACGGCGGCGTGCTCAAGTCCTCGAAGGTCAGCTACCAGCGCCTGCACGTGACGTCCTCGGACCCCGGCGCCCCGGTCGTCATCGGCACGCTCGACTTCGTCGGGACCTGGGAGGTGGGGTCCGAATCGACCCACGTCAGCTCGGTGGGGCTCGAGCGGGTGCCCTTTCGGCGCGACGGGTCGGACTGGGTGCCGATCGGCGGCTGGGCGCCGCGGCTGATCGCGCTGGTCCAGCTGCTCGACGAGCGGCGGCGCGCGATCGAGCAGGGGGCGCCGTGGCCCATGGAGGCGGCGGAGGACGTGGCGCTGTGGGGGCAGATGACGACTCGGCGGTACACCGTGTCCGGCTGGTACGCGCGGTCGGAACGAGACGGGCTGGACGTGGCGGAGGACTTCCGGCTGCAGGGGGAGACGAAGGACCGACCCGTCGACGTGAAGCGGACGAAGCGGCTGCGGATCGTCGAGCGGAGTGACGGCACGTTCGGCTATGAAGCGCGGCACGAGTAGGCTAGGCACGCCACCTCACGCGAGGACGTCACTCCAATGGATGAAGCGCTCAAGCAGGCGTTGACGCTCGGCCGCAGCTACTTCGACAAGAAGCAGTACGTCGAGGCCGAGAAGCACCTGGCGCAGTTCGTCGAGCAGAACCAGTCCTTCGCCGACGTCTACAACATGCTGGGCGTCATCTACCACGACCAGGGGCACTTCGCCCGGGCGCAGCGGGCGTTCGAAGCCGCGCTGCGGATCAACCCCGCGTACACCGACGCCGCGCTCAACCTGGCCGTCATTTACAACGACATGGGGAAGTACCGGGAGGCGAAGGAGGTCTACCAGGCCGCCGTCACCCGGCAGAAGACGTCGCCCAGCAAGCTCGACCCGTACGTGAAGGGGAAGATCGCGAACATGTACGCCGACATTGGCGACGTGTACGGATCCTGCGGGCTCGCGAAAGAAGCGATCGTCGAGTACCGGCGCGCGCTCGAGCTGGGCCCGACGTTCGTCGACATTCGGCTCAAGCTGGCCGACTCGCTGCGCGACATTGGGGAGCTGACCCAGGCGCTGGGGGAGTTCGACGAGCTGCTCAAGGTGAACCCGAACTACCTCCCGGGGCGCGTGCACTACGGGATTACGCTGTATTCTGCCGGCCGCCGGCATGAGGCCGTGAAGGTCTGGGAAGACGTGCTGGCTCGCAGTCCTGGGAACAAGAGCGCTGAGATGTACCTGAACCTCGTGCGCGATCAGGCGAAGGAGTGATGACTGCCCGTGAGTGACAACTACGCGCTCAAGTTCATTTCCGGGAAGTACCAGGGTGGCGAGTTCCCGCTCCAGGCCGAGAAGCCGCTGATCATCGGCCGTTCGTCGGAGCTCGACATGGTGCTGGTCGAGGACATGGTGTCGCGCAAGCACGCCAAGATCAGCTGGCTGGCAGGCAAGCCGGTCATCGAGGACTTGGGCTCGACCAACGGCACGTTCGTGAACGGCGAGAAGGTCAAGCAGGCCAAGCTCAAGGAGGGCGACCGCATTCTGGTGGGCACGTCGATCCTCAAGCTCATCAAGCAGGGCGGGGCGACCGGCGATATCGACGCGGCGCAGATCAAGGCGAACCTCGAGCAGGTGGCGGCCAACCAGTCGGCGCGGCAGTCGAACAAGACCGCGATGACGGGGAAGATCGACGAGGTCCCGCTGCCCGACCTGTTGCAGCTCTTCCACACGTCGAAGAAGAACGGCGTGCTCGTGGTGCGGGACACGCACGAAGCCAAGATCTACCTGCGGACCGGCAAGGTCTACTACGCCTGCATCGACGACAACCACGAGCTGGGCCCGCAGAAGTCCTTCAACCGGATCATCACCTGGGAGAAGGGCGACTTCGAGCTGCGCCCGCCCGACGATCAGTCCTTCATGGTGGAGCTGGACTCGTCCACCGAAGCCTTGTTGATGGACGCGCTGCGCGAGCTGGACGAGCTGCGCCGCATCGCCCCGCAGCTCCCCGCGCCGGACGCGACGCTGACGCTCGCCGTGCCCATGCAGGCGCCGCTGCGTGAGCTCAAGCCCGAGCAGCTCGACGTGCTCCAGCTGGTCATCAACTGGGGCACGCTGCAGGGGGTGCTCGATCACTCCGACAAGGACGACATGGCCGCGTCGCAGGCGCTGGCCGATCTGCTGAGTCGTGACTACGTGCGTCAAGCCTGAGCCGGCCTCGAATCCTGAGCCGAAGGGCTCGATCACCGTCGTTTGACGCCAGAGCGCGCTTTACAGGTGCGCCAAGCCGCGCTTCGCTGCGCGCCCCATGAGCGTGCCCCCAGCTCCGGTTGCGGCCGTGATTCCTCCGCTGACGTCGCTGTCGAGCTGTGCTGGCTGCGCGGCGAAGATTCGGCCCGACTTGCTGGCGGAGATCGTCTCGGGTCTGAACACACTCAAGCCCAAGCAGGTGTTGGTGGGGCTCGAGACGGGTGACGACGCGGCCGTCTACCAGCTGTCGCCCACGCAGGCGATCGTCCAGACCGCCGACTTCTTCCCGCCGATCGTCGACGATCCGTTCGTCTTCGGGCAGGTCGCGGCGGCGAACGCCCTGAGCGACGTCTGGGCCATGGGCGGTACGGCGCTGTTCGCGCTGAACCTGGTGGCCTTCCCCAAGGAGCTGCCGGCCACGGTGCTCAAGGAGATCCTCGCGGGCGGCGCGGACAAGGCGCGCGAGGCCGGCGTGGCGATCGTCGGCGGGCACTCGGTGAACTCGCCGGAGCCCAAGTACGGGCTGTCGGTCACTGGCACCGTGCACCCCAAGAAGGTCCTCCGCAACGTGGGCGCCAAGCCGGGCGACGTCCTGGTGATCACCAAGCCTATCGGCACCGGCATCGCCACGACGGCGGTGAAGAAGGGCGTCGCGCCGCAGGCCATGGCCAAGAGCGTGATCGAGACGATGACGGCGCTCAACCAGAAGGCCGGCGCCGTCTTCGCCAGCGGCAAGTTCAAGGTGAACGCGCTGACGGACGTGACGGGCTTTGGGCTGCTCGGGCACCTGTGGGGCATGACCCGCGGTTCGAAGGGGGTCGAGGCGCGGCTCGAGCTCGAGCGCATTCCGATCATCACCGAGGTGGCGTCGCTGGCGGCGCGCGGCGTGGTGCCTTCGGGTACGAAGTCGAACCTGTCGGCCGTCGAGAAGCAGGTGCGGTTCCCCGCGGGGCTGCCCGAGGCGGTCAAACACGTGCTGGCCGACGCGCAGACGAACGGCGGGCTGTTGGCGGCGGTGCCGGCGAAGGACGCGAAGAAGGCGCAGGCGCTGCTCGAGAAGGCCGGCGTCGCGTCGTGGATCGTCGGCGGCTTCGAAAAGGGCAACCCCGGCATCTTGGTGCAGTGACGGTGGCGGCGGCGGTGCGCCGAGTGCTGGCCGTGGCGCTGCTCGGCGCGTCGGCTGCGGTCTCCGCTCAGCCGCTCGTCGTCGTCGATCCCGGGCATGGCGGGAAGCAGGAAGGCGCTAAGTCGCCCGACGGGCACTTCGAGAAGGACGTCGTCCTGGCGATCGCCAAGGTGCTCAAGACGGAGCTCGAGCGGTCGCTCGGCGCGACCGTGCACCTGACGCGGACGAAGGACACGCTGGTGCACTTGTCCGACCGGGTCGCCCAGGCGAACGACGAGAAGCCGGATCTGTTCTTGTCGCTGCACCTCAACTCCATGCCGACGCAGCGGCTGCGCAAGGGCACGGCCGGTGTCGAGACCTACTTCCTGTCGGCCTTCGCGTCGGGTGAGCAGGCCAAGAAGGTGGCGGCGCGAGAGAACGCCGAGGCGTTGAGCGCCAAGGGCCCTTCGGGGGACACCCTGGCCTTCATCTTGGCGGACCTGCAGCGCTCGGAGACGCTGCACGACTCGTCGCGGCTGGCGTACGCGGTCCACGAAGCGCTGGTGCAGGACAGCGGCGCGGCGGATCGCGGCGTGCAGCAGGCGCCGTTCTACGTGCTGATGGGGCTGGAGGCGCCGGCGATCCTCCTCGAGCTGGGGTTCCTGTCGCACCCCGAGGAGAGCCAGCAACTGGTCGACCCGGAGTACCAGCGCACGTTGGCCAGGGCGGTGGTGCGCGGCGTCGAAAAGTTCCTGCAGACGGTGTCGTCTCGCGACGCGAAGAAAGGCGAGAGCGGGCGCGGAAAAATGCCATAAGCCGCCGCATGCGCTCGTACAACCGCGGATCGTTGGCGGCTCGACCGGTGGTGCTTACGCCTGGCGTCAGCAAACACGCCGAGGGCAGCTGCCAGGTGGAGTTCGGAGACACCAAGGTGCTGGTGACCTGCTCGGTCGACGAGAAGGTGCCGCCGCACGTGTTCGGCACCGGTGGCGGCTGGGTCACCGCGGAGTACGGCATGCTGCCGCGCGCCACGCACGATCGCACCCGCAGAGAAGCCGCGCAGGGCAAGCAGGGCGGGCGCACGCTGGAGATTCAGCGGCTGATCGGCCGCGCGCTGCGCAGCGCGATCGACCTGAAGCAGCTGGGGCCGCGCACGCTGACGCTGGACTGTGACGTGCTCCAGGCCGACGGCGGGACGCGGACGGCGAGCATCACCGGGGCGTATGTCGCGCTGGTGCGCGCCCTTCAGACGCTCAAGAAGCGGGGCACGCTGAGCACCATGCCCGCGCTGATCCCGGTGGCGGCGATCTCGGTCGGGGTCGTCAAGGGCGCGGTCTGCGTGGATCTCGACTACGCCGAAGACAGCACCGCCGAGGTCGACCTGAACGTCGTGGCGCTCGAGGGTGGGCGCCTGGTCGAGGTGCAAGGCACCGCGGAGCACGGGCACTTCGACCGCGCCACGCTCAACTCCATGTTGGACGGCGGGCTCGCCTGCATCACCGATCTGATCGCGCTGCAGAAGCAGGTGCTGGAGAAGGTGTGAAGCCGACGCTGGTCTTCGCCACCACCAACGCGGGCAAGCTCGTCGAGCTTCAGGCGCTCGTCGGCGATCACTTCAGCCTCAAGAGCGCGGCCGACTTTCCCGACGTTCCCGAGGTCGACGAAGACCAGCCGACCTTCGAAGGCAACGCGGTGAAGAAGGCGCTGACGTACGCGCGGGCGACGAAACACTGGGCGCTGGCGGACGACTCGGGCCTGTGCGTCGACGCGCTCGGCGGCGCCCCTGGTGTCCATTCCGCGCGCTACGCGCCCACGGCGGACGAGCGCATCGACAAGCTGTTGGGCGCGCTCGACGGTGTCGGTGAGGCACAGCGCACGGCGCGCTTCGTCTGCGTGTTGTGCCTGGCGTCGCCGTCCGGGGAGACGTTGTGCGTGCGCGGTGAGTGTGAAGGGCGCATCGGCCTGCGCCGCGTCGGCACGGGGGGCTTCGGGTACGACCCGGTGTTCCTGCTGCCCTCGGGGAGGTCCATGGCCGAGCTGACGCGAGACGAGAAGTCGGCGGTCTCGCACCGCGGCAAGGCGTTCCTCGCGCTCGAGCCCCGGTTGTTGGCGGTCGGCCGCGGCTGACGTCGGCGCAGCGTTCACGCGCCTCCTTGGCGCTCTGACGACGGCAGGGCAATCCACGCGCTCGAGCCTCGGGTGCTGGCGGTCCACTGCGACTGGCGTCGTCGCCCTGACCTCGGCAGCGCCTTGCTCGCGTTCGAGCCCCGCTCCCTTCCGCTCGGTCTCGACTGGCGTCGCCGCATCGCACGCCCCGTCGGAGCCCTGCCCATGGCAATGCGTTCCTCGCGCTCGAGCGTCGCTTGCTGGCCCGCGGCCACGAACTGACGACCGCGCTGTCGGCTCAGGTCTCGTTGGCGAACTGACTGCGTAGCGAGGCGCTCCCCGGCTGGATCCGCGAGCGCAGCCGGTCGGCCACGACTGAGATCGGCGCCGCCAGTCCGCGCCTCGACGGCGCTCACTTCCTCGGCCGGGCGCGAGCCGGAGCCTCGACGGCGAACAGCTCGGTCTGCGTCGGCAGCAGGCCCAACGCGCGCTTGACCGGCGCGAAGCTCCGGCGGTGGGCGGGCACGGGGCCGAGCTTCTGGAGCGCCTCGAGGTGCTCCGGCGTCGGGTAGCCCTTGTGGATCGCGAAGCCGTAGCCGGGGTGCTCGGTATCGAGCGCGCGCAGCAGCCCGTCGCGCGTCGTCTTGGCCAGCATGGCCCCCGCGGCGATCGACAGGCTCTGTGCGTCGCCCCGAACGATGCCCTGCTGCGGCATCGGCACCCCGGGCACGCGCCACGCGTCGACCAGCAGGTAGTCGGGCACGAGCTTCAGGCCCTGCACTGCGCGGCGCATGGCCACCAGCCCTGCCTGCTTGATGTTGATGGTGTCGATCTCCTCGACCGACGCGGAGCCGACGGCCCACGCCACCGCGTCACGCTTGACCGCCGCGGCGAGCTCTTCGCGAACGGCCTCGTCGAGGATCTTCTTCGAATCGTCGAGCCCGCGGAGCTTGTAGCCGAGCGGGAGGATCGCCGCCCCGGCCACGACGGGCCCGGCGCACGGCCCCATGCCGGCTTCGTCGACTCCGGCGATCAGCTTGAAGCCCTGCGCCCACAGCTCGTTCTCGAACTTGAGCATGTGGCGCAGCCGCTGGCCTTCGCTGCGGTTGTCCGCCTGGCGCGCCCGAAGCGCGCGGACCAGCGCCAACGCGCCTGGCCGGCCGTCTGCTTCCAGCTCACCGACGAGCCCCTGCGGAACGGCCTGCCCCTGCGTCACGTACCGCTCGCGCAGCTCCTTCAGCGATCGCTTGGCGGGCACGGCCGGGGTGTCACTGGAGGCGGAGCACCAGGTTCGACGGCGACGCGGCGCAGCTGCAGCCGCTGCAGATGAACTCGACGCTGCCCAGCTGCGTGTCGAAGCCGTTGTAGGACGCGTTCACCTGGGTCAGGCCGGGGCCGACGTCGCCCTGGCTGAGCGTGAAGACTCCGCGGGGGTCGGTCTGCGCCGTCAGCGCCTTCTTGTTCTGCTCGTTGGTGATGTTCACGAAGGCGCCGGGGACGGGATCGCCGGCCTTGTCGACGACGCGCACCGCGACGGTCAAAGGCGTGGCGTTGCAGTGGATCCAGGCCTTGCCGCCGTCAGGCAGGTTGCTGGTGAAGCTCTCGCCACAGCCCAGGACGCCGACTGCCACCACGAAGATCGCCAGACGCATGCGCGGGCACCTACACGCATTGGCCCGCCGGGCGCAACCGCGGAGGGGCCAGGCTGCCCTCCACGAGGACTTCAGGCCTGCGTCGGCTGGGGCTTGTCGTCGTCGAACGGGGCGCCGAGCCAGGCCTTGTAGGCCGCGCGCTGCGCGTCGTTCGGGTGGGGGACCTTGGCGAGGTACGCCGCGTCGAGGGGCTTGCTGCCGAGGGTGACCTCGAGCTCCACCAGGCGGTCGCGACGGAACACGGTCAAGCGCACCACGTCGCCCGGCCGCCGGTCTTCGCAGCGCCCCAACAGGCTCGACGCGTCCACCTTGAAGCCGTCGAGCGCGACCAGCTCGTCGTCGGCGTAGACGCCTGCCTGGGCCGCGGGCGAGCCGTCGAGCACGCTGGCGATGCCGGCGGCACCCTTGGTGAGGACGCCGAGGTAGCCCTGCGGCTTGTCGATCTTGGTGCGCGGCGCGGTGCCGCCCTTGTCCTGCGGAGACTCGCGCTGGCGCAGCTTGAGCTCGAGGCCCACGTGCGTGAAGACCGAGTAGTCGAGCTCACCCAAGCCTCGGAGCGACGCGTCGAAGAACGCGGTGAGCGGCTGTCCGGCGATCTCCGCGCAGGCCTCTTCGACGCCTGCTTCAGGCACGCCGGACTCGTCGCCGTAGCGCCGCCAGAGCAGCCGGAGCACGTCGTCGAGGCTCTTCGCGTCTTTGGTGAGCTTGCGGATCGTCAGGTCGAGCAGCGCACAGACGATCTCGCCCTTCAGGTAGTAGCTCACCATCGAGTTCGGCGCGTTCTCGTCGGGCCGGTAGTGCTTGACCCAGGACAGGAAGGACGCGTCGACCAGCGAGAGCACCCCGCGGCCGGGGGTCGTCTGGAGCGTGGTGATCGTCTCGCCCAGCTTGAGCACGTAGCGCGGCGCCGACAGCAGCCCCGCGCGGCGCAGCAGCAGCGTGTCGTAGTAGGACGTGCCGCCTTCGAACCACCACAGCAGCTGCGTGTAGTTCTCCGACGCGTAGTCGAACGGCACCAGCGCCTTGGGCTTGATGCGCTTGACGTTCCACAGGTGGAAGTACTCGTGGCAGGCGAGCGACAGGAAGTCTTCCCAGCCCTTCGGTGACTGAAAGCCCGTGCGCGGGAAGAGCAGGGCGGTGCTGTGCTTGTGCTCGAGGCCTCCGCGCCCCTTGTCGGTCGCGTAGAGGAAGAACACGTAGCGGCTGGTGGGGAGCCCGCCGAACAGCGCGGCCTGCGTCTCGACGATGCGCGTGAGATCCGCGACGAGCTTCTTCTCGTCCAGCTGCGGCTCTCCCCACAGCACGATCTCGTGCGGCGTGCGCTCGGCCTGGAAGGTGATCGGCCGGTGCGGACCGATCTCGAACGGCGCGTCGACCAATTCGTCGTAGTCCGGCGCGACGAAGTGGGCGCCGCGCTGCTCCAGCGCCACCGTCACGCGCCAGCCCGCCGGGGCGTCGACCGCCACGTGGTGTGGGTGGTGCCTCAGCGCCTCGACGTAGAAGAACAGCGTCGCGCCGTTGAAGTAGCCGTGGCTCGAGTCGAGGTGGCTGGTGCGCACCGTCAGCTCGTTCGCGTACACGCGGTAGGTCAGACGAAACGGCTCGCCGCCGGCTTGCACCACCACGCCGCGCTTGTCCGTGCGCCGGAACGGGAGCGGCGCGCCTGCCGCGTCGAACACCTTCAGGTCCTGGACGTGGCGGGCGTATTCGCGCACCAGGTAGCTGCCAGGGGTCCACACGGGGAAGACGACGGACACTTCGTCGCCACACGCGGGGAACGCCGCTTCGACCTCGAAGAGGTGCGTGTGCGGCTGCGGCATGGAGACTCGGTACGTGACGGGAGCGCTCATGGCGGCCCGCTGTTTCGCACGAAATGAGCGCGGTGGGCGAAGGCTTGAGGGGCCCGCGGCGGCTCGCGTCAGCCGGTCGGCGCGGCGTTCAGGTGGCTTCGGCCAGGGCGGCGAGCAGCGCCTGGGCGGCGGCCTTCGGATCGTTCGCGTCCAAGACGGCGCCGATCACCGCGGCGCCCGCGCACGAGAGGCCCCTCGCGCGGTCGGCGTCGATTCCCCCGAGCGCGAACACGGGCAGAGCGAGCTTTCGGGCAAGTCGGGACAGGCCCTCGGCCCCCAGCGTCGGGCGGGGGTCCGAAGGTTTGGATCCGGGCGTGAACACCGGGCTGACGAGCGCCAGATCCGCGCCTCGCGCCGCGCGCGCCTCCACGTCGTCATGGACCGCGACCGACAGCCACCGGTCCGGCAGGTGGCGCCGCACGTCGTCGACGGACGGACCGTGCGCCGGCAGGTGGAGGTGCACCCCGAGCGCCAGCGCCACGTCGAGCCGTCCGTTGATGAAGAGCGGCGCGCCGTGGCGCGCACAGAGCGCCGCGAGCGCCTGGGCTTCGGCCGCGAACGTGGCGCCGCTGACGCCTGGGTGTCGGTGCTGCACGGCGATGCCCGGGCCCGCAGCGAGCGCCGCGTCGACGCGCGCCAGCAAGTCCGCCCGCGCCCAGTCCGTCACCAGCAACAGCCGGAAGGGCAGCGCGTGCTCAGGCACCGATGAGCCCGCTGAGCGGCGACGACGCCGAAGCGTACGCCTTCATGGGAATGCGCCCGGCCAGGTACGCCTCTCGCCCTGCCTCGACCGCCAGCCGCATCGCCCGCGCCATGCGCACCGGCTCCTTGGCCTGCGCGATGGCGGTGTTCATGAGCAGCGCGTGGCAGCCCAGCTCCATGGCGATCGCCGCGTCGCTCGCGGTGCCCACTCCGGCGTCGACGATCACCGGCACCTTCACCGTCTCGAGGATCAGCCGCAGCGCGTGCGGGTTGCGAATGCCCAGGCCCGAGCCGATCGGCGCCGCGAGCGGCATGACCGCGGCGCAGCCCACGTCTTCGAGCTTGCGCGCGGTGATCACGTCGTCGCTCGTGTACGGGAGCACCGTGAAGCCTTCCTTCACCAACACGCGCGCGGCCTTGAGCGTCTCCTCGACGTCGGGGAAGAGCGTCTTCTCGTCGCCCAGCACCTCGAGCTTGACCCACGTGGACAGGCCCAGCTCAGCGCCCAGCCGCGCGGTGCGGATCGCGTCGTCGGCCGTGTAACAAGCCGCGGTGTTCGGCAGGACGGCGATCTTCTCCTTGTCGATCCACGACAGGAGCGACGCCTCGCCGGTCGCCTTCAGATCCAGCCGGCGCACGGCCACCGTGACCATGCTCGTGCCGGCCGCTTGGTGGCACGCCTGCATCACCTGGTGGCTGGGGTACTTGCCGGTCCCGACGATCAGGCGCGACGCAAACGTCTTTCCGGCGATGACCAGCGGCTTGTCCAACGCGTCCATTATCCACCTCCGACGAACGTGACGACCTCGACCCGGTCACCCTGCGCCAGCGCGTGGGCGCCGTGCTGCGCTTGTTTGACGACCTGCTCGTTGACCTCGACGGCCACGGGCTTCCCCGCCAGCCCCAGCTGCGCGAGGAGCTGCGCGACCGTCGTCCCCACGGTGACCTGGCGCGCTTCGCCGTTGAGGTGGATCTCGAGCACGGCGCCCACGTTTGGCGGACTCCCGCGGCGCCTTCAAGGGCAATTCGGGCGCGGCCAAAAGCGGGCATGATGCGCGCCGTGAGCTTCGACGTCGACGCGCTGCACCGACGGACCGCGGTGACCGACGGGCACGCCGACTCGCTCATGTGGAACCGCGATCTGAACGTGCAGAGCGAGAAGGGCCACGTGGACTTTCCGCGCCTGAAGGAAGCGGGCGTGAAGATCCAGTGCTTCACCGTCGTCACCCGCGGCTTCCCGCCACTGGACACCTTCGACCTGTTCGCCTGGAAGCGAGGCTGGCCCAAAGAAGTGCGCGCGTCGCTGTGGGCCCGCTGCTTGGGGCAGATCGACGCCCTCCACCGGAACTGCGCTGCTTCGAGCGACGGCGCCCGCGTGGCCTCGAGCCGGGTGGCGATCGCCGACAACCTGGCGCAGGGAACGCTGTCTTGTGTGCTCGGCGTCGAGGGCGCGCACGCGCTCGAAGGCGACGTCGAGCGTGTCGGCCAGCTCTTCGAGCGTGGCGTGCGCTTCATGTCGCTGACCCACCTGGGCAACAACGAGCTGGGCGGCACGTCGACCCCGCTGCACGGCAACCGCCCGCTGACGCCCTTGGGCCGCCAGGTCCTCGACGCGATGGCCGGCGTCGGCATGGCGGTGGACGTGTCGCACGCGTCCGAGGCGACCTTGAAGGACGTGCTCGACCACCCGACCGCGCGGCCGTTCAGCTCGCACACCGGCGTCCGCGGCGGGTTCGATCTGTGGCGCAACCTGCCGGACTGGTCGCTGCGCCGCATCGCCGACCGGGGCGGCGTGGTGGGCATCATCTTCGCGCCGCAGTACCTGGGCGGGCGCACCTTCGAAGACGTGGCCCGGCACATCGAACACGCGCTCCACGTCATGGGCGAAGACGGCGTCGCGCTCGGCTCGGACTTCGACGGCTTGGTGCCGCTGCCGCAGGGCATGCGCGACGTGCGCGATCTGAAGAAGCTCACCCAGACGCTGCTCGAGCGCGGGCACCCCGAGCGCGTCGTCGAGAAGGTGCTCGGCGAGAACTTCCGGCGCTTCTTGACCGACGTGCTCTGACCGTCGTTCGGCCACCTCCGTTGACTCCCCCCCACCGCTCGAAGATAGTGCCGCGCCTTTTTCAAGACCGGGCCGTGGAAGGAATCAAAAGGATGTTCACCATGAAGAGCATGAGCATGGCGTTGGTCGTGGCGGTCGCCACCGTGGTCACCGGCTGCGGCACGCCGAAGGCCGGAGACACCTGCAACCAGACCGGCTTCCTGTGCGCCAGCACCACGGCCGCGCTCGAGTGCAAGGTCGGCGTCTGGGTCGAACTGCCCTGCCGAGGCCCCACGGGCTGCTCGCGGTCCGCCGACAAGATCAGCTGCGACATGAAGGGCAACATGCAGAACGACGCCTGCGCGTCCGTCGTCGAGCGCAAGGGCCTCTGCACCCCGGACGGCACCGGCACGCTGGAGTGCCAGGACGGGTCGCTCAAGCTGACGAACGCCTGCCGCACCTGCACGGTGTCGGGCGACACCATCGTCTGCCAGCCGCAGTGACGCTGGCGTCGGTGCGCTAAAGCACCTTCGCGTGGAACGCCTGGAGTGCCGCGGCGAACGCCGTCGGCGCTTCCAGGTTCACCAGGTGCCCGGCGGAGGGCACGACATCGAGCGTCGAGCCGGCGACCAAGTCGGCCATCGTGCGAGCCTTCTCGACCGGCGTGATCACGTCTTCTTGCCCCACGATCACCAGACACGGCCCTGCGTAGCGCGCCAGCACGTCTCGGCCGTCGACGCGGCTGCCCATGCCTCGAGACGCCGCCGCGGCGGCCTGCGGCGCCACCGATCGCATGATCGCCTCGACCCTCGCCCTGAGCTCCGCTGGGGCACTGGGCGCGAGCAGCTTGGGGAGCATGGCGTCGACCAGCACCTGCAGCCCTTTGGCCTCCACGTCCTTCGCCGTCGCCTCTCGCCGGGCGCGACCCGCCTCGTCGTCGGCGGTCGCCTGCGTGTCCACCAGCACCAGCCCCTTCACCCGGCTCGGATCGCGCCGCAGCGCCGCGAGCGCCACGTACCCACCCATGGACAGCCCGCCGATGACGGCGCGTTCGAGGCCGAGCGCGCTCAGCAGCCCCAGCCCGTCGGCGGCCAGCGCGTCCATGGTCAGCGGCTCGTCGCCAAGGTCGCTGCCGCCAAAGCCGCGGTGATCCGGCGTGATGAGGTCGAAGCCTGCGGGCGGCGCGTCGAGCTGCGGCCGCCAGCTTTCGGACGTGAAGGGGAACCCGTGGAACAGCAGCAGCGGCACGCCCGACCCCGCGCGCTCGTAGTGGTACCTGCGGCCCTGCAGCGTGACGTCTGGCATGCGCGCTGGCTACCACCACCCGTTGCGCTTGAACCACATGAACATGCCGGCGG
This sequence comes from Myxococcaceae bacterium, assembly GCA_022842905.1. Taxonomy (GTDB): domain Bacteria; phylum Myxococcota; class Myxococcia; order Myxococcales; family Myxococcaceae; genus JALHOS01. The sequence continues at coordinate 15,756 of JALHOS010000066.1, forward strand.
GCAGGGCGAGCACCAAGACGAGCATGCCGTAGAAAAAGGGGGGCTGGCCCAGCACGTCGAAGTTCTGCCCGAAGAACCCGACGATGAAGCTCAGCGGCATGAAGATGCTGGCGAAGATCGTCAGCTGCTTGGTGACGTCGTTGGTGCGGTTGGCGATCACCGACAGGTACACGTCCATGGCGTTGCCGACCAGATCTCGTGCAGCGTCGATCTGCTCGTAGATCCGCACGAGGTGGTCGTACACGTCCCGGAAGTACACCGTCGTCTTGTCCGACACCGGGCCGACGCCGCCCTTGGCGAGCAGTCCCACCACGTCCCGCTGGGGTGACAGCACCCGCCGCACGTGCACCAGGTTCCGCTTGAGCACGAACGCTTCCTGCAGCATCGCGGGGTTGGGGCTCAGGAAGATCTGCGCTTCGAGCTCGTCGAGCGCATCGTTGAAGCGGTCGAGCACGGGGAAGTTCAGGTCCACCAGCGCGTCGACGATCACGTAGGCGAGGTGATCCACCCCGCGGCCGAGCACCGCCAGGGGGTCGGCGGCGAGCCGCGCGCGCGCGTGCCCGATCGCCTCGTTCGCGCTCTCGTGCACCGTGATCAACCAGCGGTGTGACAGGAACAGGTGGAGCTCGTGCATGAGCAGCTCGTGCTTCGCCGACAGGTCCGGCGTGAAGCCCTGCATGACCAGGAAGTGGTGCCCCGGGTACTCCTCGAGCTTGGGCCGCTGGTCCAGGTGCAGGCAGTCTTCGATCTCGAGCCGGTGGAGGCCGAAGTGTTTGCCCAGCTGCTCGAGCTCGGCTTCGGTCGGCGCTTCGACGTCCACCCAGAGCAGATCAGCCGTCGCGTCGAGGACTGCGGGAACCAGCTCGAGGCCCCCTTCGGTCAAGCCGCGGGGCCCGTGAGTTCGAACGCGGATCATGCGGGCGGCGACGGGCCCTAGCAGATTCCTTCGACTGACGCTGGCGAGGCGTTACAGTGCACCCGCCGTGGATCGCCCGCTTCCTCCGCGCCTCGCCACCCTTCTGGCGCTCGAGCCCGACGTCGCCTTTTCTGCCCGCATGCAGAGCGTGCACGAAGCGGCTGCGCGCGCGATCGGCAAGCTCGGTGATCTCGACCTGGTCCGCTACGAAGACAGCCCCGTCGACGGCTCGGCGGACCTGTCCATGTGGGAAGAGATCGCGCCCATCGTCGGGTCGACGATCGCCGACGTGAACGGGCTGATCGCCGAGGTCGAGGTGCACTTTTCGCTCGGCTCGGCCTACGGGAGCCCGACGCAGATCGAGATCGGCCGCCTCATCGGGTCCTGCCAGGCAGAGCTGCGCGAGGGCGTCATGGAGCTGGGCCAGCGCATTCGCGACCCGGCGGTGGTGGGCGACCGCTGGAACTTGATCGCCGAGCTCCAGGCGTTCCGCTTCCGTTTTCGCGAGCGGATCGGCCTCATGGTGTACGAGACCGCGCAGATCCTCGGCGAGTGCCGGCGCAGCGACGTGGATCCCGGCTACGAAGAAGCGCTCGCGTCGACGCTGGTGGTGCGCTCGACCACGGCGGATCTGCGGCGGCTGGTGAAGAGCCGGCTGCAGAAGATCTCCGAAGCCCACGCCGAAGACGTGGACTGGAACGGCGCGCAGCTCGAGAAGGAGCTCAACGCGTTCGGCCGGACCGCGGCGTGGCGGGCGCTCAGGGCGCAGGACAAGAAGGAGATCCTCGAGTTCCGCGCGCGGCTCAAGGCCACGTTGCAGCCGGGCATGACCAAGCTCGACTTGATGACGGTCGTCGAGCCGTTCGTCGAGTTCGTCGAAGGCTTTCAAGAGATCAACAACCGCGACTTCCTGCGGCAGCACGACCGCGAGCTGCAGGCCAGCGTCGGTGTGATCCTCGAGCGGGCCATGACCGCCGGCACGCACGACGAGTCGCTCGCCGCGTTTCACGAGGCGGTGGGGCTCGCACAAGCGCTGTACGGCCGGTCGTCCGACTTCGACGCGTTCCTGCGCAAGCTGCGCAAGACGCCGCCGGCCCCCGAAGGCCTCCAGCACGAGATCGAACAGTTCCTGGTGCTGATCGCCGGGCTGTCCATGGAGTGATGGGGTGAGCGCGCTGGTCCGGCTGACGCTGAAGGCCGGGCTGGGGCGCCACGTGCGCGCCGGCCACCCCTGGGTCTTCAAGAAGGCGATCGAGCAGCTGCCGCGCATTCCTCCGGGGAGCGTGGTCGATCTCGTCGACGAAGGGCGCTTCGCGGGCCGGGGCTACTTCGACCCGTTCTCGGCGATCGCCGTGCGCGTGCTGACGCGGGATCCGTCGCGGAAGATCGACCAGACGTTCTTCGACGAGAAGATCGCCGGCTGCCTGGGGTCCCGACAGAGCCTCCTCGCGCTCGACGACACCGACTCGTACCGCCTGGTGCACGGCGAAGGTGACGGGCTGCCCGGTGTCGTGGTCGACCGCTACGGCGCGTTTCTGGTGCTCAAGCTGTACTCGGCCGGGCTGACGCCCCACCGCGCGATGATCGTCGACGCGCTGCGCCGCATGGTGCCGGGCGTGCAGGGGATCATCGGCCGCGACGAAGTGGGGCGGGACGACGCCGACGTGGACGACGGGGTGGGCAACGGCCGGGTGTTGTGGGGCGCCGACGCGCCGCGGCCCTTGGCGATCACCGAGCGCGGCGTGAAGTTCTGGGTCGACGTGTACGCCGGCCAGAAGACCGGGTTCTTCCTGGACCAGCGCGAGAATCGGCACCTCATTCGGCGGCTGGCCCGCGGCCGTGACGTGCTCAACTGCTTCTCGTTCTCGGGGGGCTTCTCGGTGAACGCGGCGCTCGGCGGGGCCAGGTCGGTCTTCTCTGTCGATCAAGACGCCGACGCGATCGCCCTGGCGCGCGACAACGTCGTCCTCAACGGGCTCGAGCCGTCGGGCTTCGACTTCCTCGCGGCCGACGTGTTCGATCTGCTCGACTCCTTCAAGAAAGAAGGCCGCACCTTCGACCTGGTGATCCTCGATCCGCCGGCCTTCGCGAAGTCCCAGAAGGCGGTCGAGGCGGCCGTCGCCGGGTACGCGTCACTCAACCGCCAGGCGCTGGCGATCTTGAGGCCCGGAGGCCTGCTCGCCACCGCCAGCTGCTCGGCCCGCGTCACGGCGTCCGCGTTCTTCGACGCCGTCAAAGAAGCCGCGTTCCACGCGCGCGTCGACCTGAGCGTGGTCGAAGAGCGGTACCAGCCGCCGGACCACCCGATCCGCCTCCAGTTCCCCGAAGGGCGTTACCTGAAGTTCTACGTCCTAGAAGCGCGGCGCGACTCGCGGTGAAGGTTCGGCTGCACGCGTCAGCGCCCGGCGGGGTTTGACGCACGGTCACGGCGGTTGACACCTGGCCAGCCCAGGCGTTACGCGCCGCGTCGTCACTTGGCAGTTCCAACAAATTGGGAGAACACACAATGCGTCACATGTCCGTGGTGGTGGGTGCCTTCGTCGCGCTGGTGGTGTCGGGCTGCGGGTTCGGCCAGCCGCGCATCTACAAGATCGCGATCGACACGACGGCGCTCTCGTCGGCGCCGGCCAGCTGCTATCGCGGCAACAACCCGCCGGCCGTGGCCGTGACGACCAACCAGCTCAACGAGAGCCAGTGGGTGTTCTGGGACGGCGAAGGTGGGCAGACGGGCGCCACGTACCTCGACATTGGCACCGCGGCCTTCCCGCTGGGCAACGCCGCGCCGCTGGCGATCGGCGGCATCATCCGTGGTGAGCCGAACGCCAAGGAGTACACCACCAGCCGCAGCATCGCCTGCCAGAACTCGCTGGTCGCGGCGTCGTCCGGCTCGCTGTCCTGCCAGACGCAGGCGGACGGCACGGTGACGCAGGTGACGCAGAACGCGGTCATCAAGTTCGACACGCTCGGCGCCACCGCGACGGGCACCATCACCCTGACGTCGAACTTCGTCTGCAACGGCCAGGCGTGCGGCAACACGCCGCTGTACACGAACTGCAGCCTGACGCTGAACTTCGTGGGTCGGAAGATCGAGGTGAACCAGACGTCGAACTACGCGCCCGTCGGCCAGATCTAAGCCGGTCGGTTGGTCCTCAAAGGGCAGTTCCTCGAGCGCCCCACGCTGATCCCCACGGTCGGCGGCTGGGTGCTCGAGGGTATGTCGCACCGCGGGCACCGTCGTCCGCTGGTGCTCGTCATTCCGCAGCCGCCAGCGCAGGGCAGTGGCATGGATCACGTGGTCGGTGCGGAGGTGGCGTTCGCGGTCTCACGCGCGGGCCACCCGTGCCTGCGCTTCAATTTTCGCGGCGTCGGCGGCAGCCAGGGCCCGTTGTCCCGGAGCCCGGACGACTGGCTCGACGACGTGCTCGCTGCGCTCGTCGTGGCTCGCGAGAACGGCGTCTCCCGCGACGTGCTGGCGGTCTCGCTGGGTGCTTCCGATGCGCTGTTGGGCCGGCTCGCCTCGGTCGAGCCGCTGGCCGGCGCGGCCTTCATCTCTCCGAGTTTCCTCTCGCCGGCCGACGTGGCCCGACTGCCTGTTGACCTCCCGGTCGCTCTGGTGCTGCCGGAGCTCGAGCGCGCTGGCGATCGCGCAGGCCTGTCGGAGGCGCTCCAGGCCCGCGGCGGGGTGCTCGAGGTGGTCCCTGGCGCCACCAGCGCGTACCAGCGCAACCTGCCGCTGGTCGGCAAGGCCGTCGCATCCCTGGCGCATCAGGCAGGCGAGTTGGGCGCTCGTCCCGGCGCTGACTAGGCTTCCGGCTCATTCGTAGATCGAATCGTTCGGCGGCTCGTTCGTAGCGGCAACGTGAGGACTTTCATGCCCATGGCAATGCGTGCGGTGGTGGTGAGCTTGGCGGTGGTGCTGGGCGCCTGTGCGCAAGAGCGCACCGAGGCCGCCGCGCCAGACCTGCGCCGACCGAGCTACTCGGTGGCCGAGCTGCCGGACGACCCTGAAGCGCACCATGCGGATCTCTTGGTGGTCGACTTCCTCGACGGGACGACGAAGGCCGAGTTCGACGCGCTGGAGCAGGCCTGGGGGCTGGACGTGGAGCTCAACGACGTCGAAGAGGGCGTCGACTCGGCGATCACGATCGGCGCGCTGCCGGCCGGCGTGGATCGGGAGGCCCTCCTGGCGCGCATTCGGCAGCACCGGCAGGTCGAGGCCGCCGAGCCGCTCATGTCGGTGAAGGCGTCGTTCGCTCCGAACGATCCACGGTACGCAGAGCAGTGGAACTTGAAGATGATCAACATGCCCAAGGCCTGGGAGAAGAGCCGGGGCAAGGGCGTCATCGTCGCGGTGCTCGACACGGGCATCGCCTACGAGAACCACGACGATCTGACCCAGGTGCCGGACCTCTCTGGCGCGCGCTTCGCCTCCGGCTACGACTTCGTCAACGACGACACCCACGCCAACGACGATCACGGCCACGGCACCCACGTCGCGGGCACCATCGCGCAGGTGACTGACAACGGCGAAGGAGTGGCCGGCGTCGCGTTCGAGGCCACGCTCATGCCGGTCAAGGTGCTCGACCACTTCGGTTCGGGGAACACCGCGGACATCGCCGACGCGATCCGCTGGGCCGCGGACCACGGCGCGAAGGTCATCAACATGTCGCTGGGCGGCGGCGGTCGCTCCGACGTCATGGCCAAGGCCGTGGAGTACGCGCGGAAGAAGGGCGCGGTCGTGGTGTGCGCTGCCGGCAACGGCGGCCGAGGTGTCGTCGAGTACCCGGCCGCGTACCCTGGCAGCGTCGCGGTCGGTGCGGTGGGGCCGGGCGGCGCGCGTGCACCATATTCCTCGTGGGGCAAGGAGCTCGACATCGCCGCGCCGGGTGGCGACAAGTCTCAAGGCGAGGCCGCGGGGGTGTTGCAGAACACCATCGACCCGCAGGATCCGGCCAAGAGTGTGTACGCCGCCTATCAAGGGACCAGCATGGCGACGCCGCACGTCGCTGGGGTCGCGGCGCTGCTCTTCGCGGCGGGGGCCAAGTCGCCCGATCAGGTCGAGAAGGCGCTGTTCGCGTCCGCCAAGCCCGCCGCCGCGCACCGCGGGTGGAACGAGGAGTTCGGGCACGGGCTGTTGGACGCCGCGGGCGCGCTCGAGGCGCTGCGCAAGTCGGACCTCTCGGCGGAGGGCTTGCTGTCGGGCGACCTGACCGCGGTCGCGGCGCCGTCCGACTCGGCTACGGCTCCCGCGCCGCTGCGCGCGGCGACGTTCTCCCCCTTGGACTGGCACCCGGTGGCCTGGACGCTCGTGCTCTTGGCCTTCGTGCTGTTGACGCTCGCGCGCAAGGAGCGGCCTGGGTACCTCAACGTGCTCTTCTCGCCCGGGTTTCTGGTGCCCATGGCGCTGACCACGCTGGGCGTGTTCGTCGTGCGGTGGATCGCTCCGGCCAACGAGCTGACAGCGAGCCTGGTGATCCCGCTGCCGGACTGGCTCAACCGGATCATCTTCGGGCGAGGCTCCATGGCGAACCCGCTGGTCTACAGCGCCACCATTCCCGTCATCGCCTCGTTCTTCGCGATCAAGTGGAAGCACCTGCGCCCCATCGTCGGAGGGGTCGCGCTCGGCTTCGCCGGCATTCTCGGGTACGCCGCCTGGGCGCAGTCGCCGCCGCTCGCGTGGCTCCCGCTCACGTTCATGGCGATCCCCTGGCTCGTCGGCAACGCGCTCGTCTGCCTGTTCGTGGCGCGCGCCATGCTCAAGCGTGAGGTCGCCTGATGCGCACGCTGAGCGGGAAGGTCGCCTTCCGCGATCTGGAGACCGGCGTGTGGGTGCTCGAGGCCGACGACGGCGTCACGTACTTGCTGGCCGGTGGCGATCGGAAGATCAAGAAAGCTGGGGCGCGCATCGAGGCCCAGGGGGAAGTCGACGAGCAGTCCGTCACCCTGGCCATGGTGGGGCCGCGCTTCGTCGTCAGCCAGTACCGCTTCCTGAGCTGAAGCGTCGTCGCCTCAGCGTTTCGGCTTCGACAACGGCCGCCGCGCCGCTTCGTACGCCTCGACGGTTTCCTGGCCGGCCAGCACCCGGTCCTTGAGCGCGTCGAGCGCGGCGGCCTCGGGTGTCCCCTTGTGTGCGTCGTCCAGCGGCAGCGTGAGCTCGACCCGCCGCACGGCCACGCCTCGCCCGTCCAGCGCGTGAATGGCGCCCAGGCCCAGCGCGAAGATCGCCGCCCAGGGCCACAGGGCCTGCGCCCACGACGGACGCTCGGTGACTGGGATCGGTGCGCGTGCTTCGGCCGGCGCGCGCGCCAAGCGCCACAGCCCCAGCCCAAGGACGACGTTGCCGCCCACGAAGAAGCTCGCCAGCCCCCACGTGGGCAGTTCGACGTCGCCCAGCGCCAGGAAGCCCGCCGACGCGGCGGCGTTGTTGGCGGCGTGCGCGCCGATCGCGGCCCAGAGGCTCCGGCGCTTGAGCGCGAGGAAGCCGAACAGGACGCCCAGCTCGATCCGAGGGATGAGCCCGACGGGATCGAAGTGCATGGCCCCAAAGACGATCGCCGCTGCGACGAGCCCCTGGGCGGCGCCGCGAAACGCGACCAGTCCGCGCTGCACCACGCCGCGGAAGAAAAACTCCTCGCAGACCGGCGCAGCGACGCTGACGCCGAGCAGCAGCACCCCCAGCTCTGCCGGCCGCAGGCCCTCGAAGGTTTGCCGGCCGTCGAACGCCTCCACCCACTTCGCCGGGAGCACGGTCTGCGCGAGGGTCATGAGCGGCACCGCCCACGCCGCCCAGTTGGCCAGGCCCAACGCGGCGCCCCAGGCGAAGTCCACCGGCTTGAGCGGCCACAGCCCGGTGCTCGTCGCCGGCGCGTCGCCCGTGCGCTGGAGCAGCATGAAGGGCAGCCCGAGAAAGACCAAGATCGACGACAGCCACACGCCGCCGCCGCGGTGCAGCAGCTGGAGCGGAACGCCGAGCGCGACGTAGGCGAAGAGCACCGGCAGCACGAGCCAGGGCCCCAGCCGGACGCTCAGCTCCGAGGGCGGCGGTGACGGAAGCAAGTCCGGCTGGCTCACGAGGCCCGCCATATACTGCCCGCCCGCCTCTCGGCTCTTCGAAGGCGCAGAAGGACGGTCCGTGAGCCTCGCCGCCGACACCCCGCTGTCCGAAGCCGCCGCCGCGTTTCGCCGCTACTTCCTGGAGTGCCGCCAGGCCTTCCTCGAGCGCGACGTGCTCTTCACGCAGCTCGAGCTGGCGCTCTTGTCCAAGGAGCACGCGCTGGTGATCGGCCCGCCGGGTACCGCGAAGAGCGCGATCGCCACCGCGGTGCTGGGCCGCATCGTCGACGAGACCACCGGCCGCCCGTCGCTCTTCTCCAAGCAGCTGGCGGAGAACACCGTGCAGACCGATCTGATCGGCGCGGTGGACTTCAAGGTGCTCACCGAGACCGGCCGCACCGAGTACCTCACCGACGAAGGCATGCTCGGCGCCGCCCACGCCTTCCTGGACGAGGTGTTCGACGGCCGCGACATGTTGCTGCGGTCGATCTTGAACGTGCTGCACGAGCGAGAGCTCAAGCACGGCAAGAAGGTCACGTTCGGCAAGTGTGAGTGCGTCGTGATGACGTCGAACCGCTACCTGTCCGAGGTGCTCCAACGGTCGCCGGAGACGCTGCAGGCCTTCGCCGACCGCATCAGCTTCACGTGCTTCGCGCCCAAGTCCTTCGCGCGCAAGTCCAGCCGCGGGCAAATGTTGGGGCGCGCCGCCCTCTCGCAGCGGCCGGCCTTGGGTGAGCGGCTCTCGCTCCAGCAGCTCGACGTGCTGCAGGCGGCGGTGGCCAAGGTGGAGCTGCCGGCGAACGTGACGGAGGGCCTCGAGCTGCTCGCCGAGTCCCTCGAGCGCGCGCTGTTGGCGCAGGTGGCCAAGCTGCCCGACTACGTCCCGACCAAGTACTTCTCGCACCGCTCGCTCGTGAAGGCGCAGTGGGTGCTCAAGGCCAGCGTCGTGCGCGATCGAATTCACCGCCGGCCGGACCGGCCGCTGGTCGCGGAGCTGGGCGATCTCGCCGCGCTGCGCAGCTTCTATTTGCTCGGGGGGCCGGAGGCCGAAGAGCTCGAGCTGTTGCTCAAACATGCGGCCGATCCGCGGGAGCGCGCGCAGCTGGAGATCATTCGCCTCGAGCAGCGCGTCTTCGACGAGGCGCTAGGCAAGCTCAAGCCCCAGCTCGAGAACAGCGTGGAGCGGGAAGCGGGGGAGCTGCAGGCGAAGGATCTGGCCGCCGCGGCTGAAGCGCAGCTGACCGCCTGGGCGCCGGCGCTCGCCGCGCAGACCGCGCAGCTGCTCAAGAGCCGGCTGGCACCCGGCCCGCGGCACCCGGA
>JALHOS010000067.1 GCA_022842905.1 Myxococcaceae bacterium
GCTCGCGCCCAACCCAGGGCCGCTGCCGCGGCTGTCTGCGACCGTCGGCGAGGTGCCCAACGCGCCCATCGGCCTGGTGAGCCCGCCGGGGACGGCGCTGACGCGCGGCGACTTCAAGGCCACCCACGAGCACCCGTACCCGGGCTCCAAGTCCGGCAGCTTCACGCTCGAGCCGCAGACGTTGTCCCTTACCGATGCGGCCGGGAAGTCGACGCCGCTCGTCGCGCCCCCCGGCCAGGACGAGCTCAAGGCCATCTTCGAAGGGAGCGCTGCCTTCGCCGCGTCCGACCGCCACGACTTCAACAAGAGCTCGGTGGAGGGCTTCGGGTGGGCGGGCGCGCTGGTGTCGGTGAAGGCCGACGCCGAGTTGAGCATGGGCGGGTCGCCCGCGAAGTCGACTTCGCTCACTACGTACGACACCCGGACCGGCGCGCCGGCGACGCTGAGCGCGCTGCTCACGCCGGAACAGTTCAAGGGCATCGTCGACACCATCGCAGCCGAGGCACCCAAGCTCCTCGAAGGGCGTGACGGCGCGCGCTGGAGTTCGCGTGAGGACGTCGAGGCCTGGGTCGACGCGAACTTCGGCGTCCAGACGCAGAAGGACGGCGGCGTCGTCATCACCGTCGGCTCCAGCGACGCCGTCGCGGGCGGGGGCGCCGACACCGCGCTGACCTTCACCTTCCAGGCGCCGCGCGACGCGGCGTTCCGAGCTGCCATCGGCGCGGACAAGCCGCTGGCCGGGCCTGCGTTCCCTGAACCGAAGAAGGCCACGGCCGACGCCATCGAGCAGGTGCGCTCCCAGGAAATGCCCGACGCCGCGCTGCGGGAGCACGTGCTGACGGCGCTCCGGGCTGACCCGGCGACGGCGCGGCTCACCAACGCCCAGGTCGACACGCTCATCAGCCAGCTCGGCAGCCGCAGCAAGGTGGACTTCCTGCTCAAGGGCCTGCTCGGCGCCTGAACGTTCGACCGCGCGCAGGAGCGCAAGTTGGTCCTCCTCCAAAGCGGCGACCGCCAACCCCAAGGCCGCCGCGAAGCGCCTCGAGGCTAGCCTCCAGCACGTCGGATCCCTCGCGTACGCGGAGCGGCCGGAACAAGGCTCCCGCCGCTCGACCAAAGCGCTGCCTCGCCGCGCGACCGTCGCCGAAGCGAGAGGCGAGGAAGGCCTTCGCGGCGAGTCCGGCGTCGCTTCACGTCTGCGGCGTGGGGCGAGCCCTGCGGCCAGGTCGCACAGAGGCCTCGCGGTGCCCTCGACGGCGCGGTAGGTGCGGGCGGTTCGCCGTGGTTTCGAACGTGCCGTGCCTCGACTGACAAAGGCGCCCTCCGCAGAGGGCGATGCACTCGATGACCCACCTCTCCCGCACCGTCTCCGTCACCCTCACTTCCCTCGCGCTCGTCGCCTGCCCGCCGCAGCCCGGTCAAATGGGAGACCTCGGCGCCACCGGCGCGACTGGTCCCGCCGGCGCGACTGGCACGACGGGTCCAACCGGCGCGACCGGGAGCACCGGCGTGATGGGGTCCGCAGGAGCAACCGGCCCGACCGGCGCCACCGGCGACGTCGGCTCGATGGGGAGCGCTGGCGCGACCGGGCCCACTGGCGCCGCTGGACCGACTGGCTCGACGGGGGCGATGGGCGTCGCCGGGGCGATCGGCCCGACCGGACCACAGGGTGCCAACGGTGCGACGGGAGCGGCCGGGCCGACCGGAGCCACTGGCGTGACAGGTGTGACCGGGGCAACGGGCCCGACTGGACCGCAGGGCGCCAGCGGCGCGACGGGGGCTCCTGGGCCGACCGGTTCAACCGGGCTGACTGGCCCTGCCGGCGCGACGGGCTCGACCGGGCCCACGGGCGCCACGGGTCCGACCGGCCCGGCTGGAACGACTGGCCAGAGCGCCGTCATGGCCGTTGGGTCTGGGGGGCTCACGGTCACTCCGAGCACGGGGATCACGACCATCCCCGGGCTGAGCACCACCATCACCGTCGGCGCGTCGTCGCGCGTCCTCATCTCCAGCGATGGCTCGCTGTTGACGACTTCTACGTCGGCCAACGGCTTTAGCGTGGTCGACGTGATGATCAGGGTCGACGGGAACTTGCTCAGCGCGGGCGGCTACCGCCGGGTGATGGCCGTGAACCCCGCAGCCGGACTCCTCGGTGCGGTCGCCCACTGGAGCATCAACGCGACAGTGACCCTCTCGCCGGGCAGCCACACGATCACGATCGCAGCGTTGGGCGTGGCACTTGGGGGCTCGACCGCGGCGGTCGTGAGCGGTGACAGCTCGTCGATCCTCCAGGGCGTGCTCAACGTCGCCCAGCTGGCGCAGTGAGGGGGGAGGCCACGCCACGTTGGTACGCGGCGGAGTGTGAGTTGCCCAGCGCTCGTCGACCTTCGTTCGCCCGAGCCAGGGCACGAGCCGGGTCGTGCGATGCGCTCCCGTCGCCTGTGATGCGGCGCTCCTTCGCCGACCGGCATTCGGCAGGCTCGTTCTCGCGCGGCGAAAAGGCGCGACCGTGGAGCCCAGTCCAGCAGCTTCGACCGTCGCGAGCGCCGTCCACCCTCGTTTCGCTGTGCGCCGCGCAGGACTTCAGCGCTCCGCGGGCCCGGCCGTCTTCGCGAGGTAACGCGAGAAGGGGAACAGCGCCCGCGCCGCGTCCGCCACCTGCGCCGGGAAGTCCTTCGCCAGCGCCTGCTTGTCGGTGAAGCGGTGCATCGCAAGGAACTGCTTGCGCTTGAGCCAGGCCGCGTGCGGGTGCTCGGGGTCGAAGCCCTTCGGCACGCGCGTGAGCGATTCCCCTTCGAAGGTGCACCACTTCTTGAACGCCGGCGCCGCGAGCACGGCCTCGAGTGGGCGCACGTCCTTCGCCAGCGCCGCGCGGAGCTTCTTGAGCTGGCCGCTCGACGGTGCGTACAGCCCCGCGCCGAGGAAGCACTCGCCGACCTCGAGGTGCACGTAGACGCCGCCGGCGTCGCCCACCTTGTTCCCCTTCACGCCCAGGTGCGCGCCCCAGTTGGTCTTGTACGGCGACTTGTCCTTGCTGAAGCGCACGTCGCGGAAGATGCGCATGAGGCAGTCCTTGCCGGACACGTCACCCAACCGCTCCGGGCCGCGCAGCCGGTCGAGCACGTCGTCCAGAAACGCCACCACGTCGTGCTTCGCGGCGTCGTAACGCTCGCGGTTCTTCTCGAACCAGGCGCGGTCGTTGTGAAGCTTGAGGTCCAGGGTGAACTGCAGCGCGTCGCGGAGGGCCATGGCGCCGCACTCTACGCTTCGAGCGCGTCGCTTCTCTTTCATTCCCGTGCGCGGCAGCATCGGCACGTGGCCGCCTCGGACAGAGTCCCTTCGCCAGCCGACGTTGAGCGCGGTCGCGTCGTCTGGCCAGCCGCGCCGCAGCCCGCTCCGCCCCCGAGGACCGCCCCGGTGAGCCACGGCGACGCACACGCCCGGAGTGCTTCGCAGCACCTCACCTTCGCCGATGAGCGGACACCGCGGCCCGCTCCGCCCGCGAGGCCGCCCGGTGAGCCACGACGACGCACGCGCCTGGAGCGCTCGCAGGACCTCACTTTCGCCGACGAGCGGACGCTGCAGCTCGCTCCACCCACCAGGACCGCCCGGTGAGCCACGACGACGCACGCGCGTGGAGCGCTTCGCAGCACCGCACCTTCGCCGACGAGCGCACGCCGCAGCGCGCTCCACCCACGAGGACCGCCCGGTGAGCCACGACGACGCCCGCGCCTGGAGCGCCTCCCGGTACCTCACGTTCGCCGACGAGCGCACGCGCCCGGCGGTGGAGCTGCTCGCCCGCGTGCCGCTGACCGCGCCGACGCGAGTCGTGGACCTAGGCTGCGGGCCAGGCAACTCCACCGCGCTGCTCGTCCACCGGTTCCCCCACGCCCACGTCACCGGCGTGGACAACGCGCCGGACATGCTGCGCACCGCTCGAGCGAGCGGGCTGCGCGCGGACTTCGTCGAGGCTGACGTCTCGACCTACACGCCCCCCGAAGGCACGGCACTGCTCTTCGCCAACGCCGTCTTCCACTGGGTGGACGACCACGACGCGCTCCTCCGCCGACTGCTCGGCGCCCTCCCGCCCGGCGGCGTGCTGGCCATGCAGCTGCCGACGAACTTCGACGCGCCGACCCACGTGCTGCTGCGCCAGGTGGCGGCGGAGGGCGGTTGGGCCACGACGCTCGAGGGCGCGCTTCGGAACGCACCGGTGCACGCGCCGGCCTGGTACGCGCAGCGGCTGCGCGCCCTCGGCGCGGACGTCGACGTCTGGGAGACGACGTACCTGCACCAACTCCGCGGAGAAGACCCCGTCCTCGCCTGGGTGCGCGGCACCACGCTCGTCCCCGTGCTGGCCAGGCTCGACGCCGAAGCGCAGCGCGCCTTCACCAGCGCGTACGCCCAAGCCCTCCGCGTCGCGTACCCCGCCGACGGCGCCGGCCTCACCGAGCTGCCGTTTCGCCGGCTCTTCGTCGTCGCCCACAAGCGGTAGCGCGCCGTTCTTGCTTGCGAAGGGCCGCGCCGCGCGGCACTCACCGACGCCATGGTCTCGGCGCTCTTCGACAAGAAGCGGTGGAAGCCAGTGAAGGGCTTCCGCTTCACGGACATCACCTTTCACCGAAGTGTGGAGCACGGCACCGTCCGCATCGCCTTCGACCGCCCCGAGGTGCGCAACGCCTTTCGCCCGCGCACCGTGGACGAGCTGTTCCGCGCGCTGGAGGCCACGCGCTTCATGACGGACGTGGGCTGCGTGCTGCTCACCGGCAACGGCCCGTCACCCAAGGACGGAGGCTGGGCGTTCTGCTCCGGCGGCGACCAGCGCATTCGCGGGAAGGACGGCTACCAGTACGAGAAGGGCGACGAGCGGCTGGACCCCGCGGGCCTGGGGCGGCTCCACATTCTCGAGGTGCAGCGGCAGCTGCGCTTCCTGCCGAAGGTCGTCATCGCCGTGGTGCCCGGCTGGGCCGTGGGCGGCGGACACTCGCTGCACGTGGTGTGCGACCTCACCATCGCGTCCAAGGAGCACGCCATCTTCAAGCAGACGGACCCCGACGTCGCGAGCTTCGACTCGGGCTACGGCTCGGCGCTGCTCGCCCGGCAGGTCGGCCAGAAGAAGGCGCGGGAGGTCTTCTTCATCGGCCGCAACCACAGCGCGGACGAAGCCCACGCCATGGGCATGGTGAACGCAGTCGTCCCGCACGAGCAGCTCGAGGCCTTTGCGCTGGACTGGGCGCGCGAAATCAACACCAAGAGCCCCACCGCCATCAAAATGCTCAAGTACGGCTTCAACCTGCCGGACGACGGGCTCGTCGGTCAGCAGCTCTTCGCGGGCGAGGCCACGCGGCTGGCCTACGGCACCGACGAGGCGAAGGAAGGGCGCGACGCCTTCGTGCAGAAGCGCAAGCGCAACTTCTCGCGCTTCCCGTGGACGTACTGAGTCGCTCGAACGGTTCTTCAAGCCCGTGGCCACTCTGTCCCAGTCCGTACCGCTCGCGCCGCGCACGACGCTCGAGCTCGGTGGCAACGCCGAACACTTCGTGGAGGTCGCCAGTCTGGACGAGCTCGACTGGGCGCTTGCCCACGCGCGGCGGCACGGCTGGCCGGTGACGCTGCTCGGCGGCGGCAGCAACGTGCTCGTGCCGGACGAGGGCGTGAAGGGGCTCGTCGTGGCCATGGCGCTGCGCGGGCGCGAGGTTCGGGAGGAACGTGACTTCACGGTCGTCACCGCGCAGGCGGGCGAGCCGTGGGACGACTTCGTCGCCTGGACCGTCGCGCAGGGGCTGCAGGGCCTCGAGGCCCTGTCCGGCATTCCCGGCTCCGTCGGCGCCACGCCGATTCAGAACGTCGGCGCGTACGGGCAAGACGTGTCGGAGACCTTGGCGCAGGTCCAGGTCGTCGAGCTGGGGAGCGGGGCGCGGCAGGCGCTTCCGAAGGCGGCGCTGGGGCTGGGCTACCGAACGAGTGAGCTCAAGCGCGCGCCGGGACGCTTCGCCGTAACGGCGGTGGAGTTTCACCTGCGTCGCGGAGCGCCGCCGGCCGTGCGCTACGCGGAGCTCGAGCGGGCCTTGGCGGGCGTCACCTCACCGAGCGTCCAGCAGGTGCGCGACGCGGTGCTGGCGCTGCGGCGGAGCAAGTCGATGGTGCTCGACCCGTCGGATGAGAACCGGCGCAGCGTGGGGAGCTTCTTCACCAACCCCATCGTCGACGCGGCGGCGGCGGCGCAGGTCTTCGCGCGCGCGGCGGCTCGGGGCTTCGCGCAAGCGAAGGTGCCGCACTGGCCAGCGCCGCATGGAGCCACCAAGCTCGCCGCGGGCTGGCTCATCGAGCAGGCGGGCGTGTCCAAGGGGTATCGCGTGGGGCCGGTGGGCGTGTCGACGAAACACGCGCTGGCGCTGGTGCACCACGGCGGCGGGACGACGGTGCAGTTGCTCGCGCTCGCGGACGAGGTGGTTGGGCGCGTGCGCGACGCGTTCGGCGTGAGCCTCGAGCGCGAGCCGGTGGTGCTGGGGCAGCCCGCGGTGTCCAGCGCGAACCGCTGAAGCTGGCGCGTATCAGCGCGAGCTGCGGTTGCTTCAGCCTCACTCAGCGACTTCGGCCAGCGCTCATCACCGCGCTCCGCGCACGCGTCCTCGCGGACGAGCGAGGCGTCGGCAACCGGCGCGCAGGCTTCGTCACGGCCTCACGCCGCGGCGCCGCCTTCGCGTCCAGCGTCGTTCGCGAATGAACGAGGCATTCGCCGGAGGTTCGCGGGAGCGTGTCCAGCCGGCGCTCGTCACGAGCTCGTCCTCACATCGCTCGCGGGTGAGCGAGGCGTGCTCGAAGGGGGCTCCGCGGCGCGCCTTCACACCGGAGGCGCGGCAACCGTGAAGCAGGAGGAGCTCGGTCGTAGCCGTCGAGTGCCGCACCATCGCGGGGCGACGGCACACGTCGGACTGCGAGGCCTACGCGCCGCTGTTCGTCCCAGCCCGGAACTCATCCATCCACGTGGACTTCGGCTGCACCGGGCGAGGCTGGAACGAGCGGGGCCGATCTTCCCGACGCGTGGGCTCGCGGGGCGCCGTGCTCTGCGTCTCGCCGAAGCCTCCGTACTGCCGGGCCATGGCCAACGTGTAGACGAACCCTTGGAGTTGAGAGAGCGAGTGCATGGGGGCCTCTGAAAGAGAGTTGTCGCGGCCCGGCCTGGCCGAGACTTCGGCTGGGTTGGCAAGCGGGTTGGCGTTCGGCGCGCGGCCCGGCGGTTACGGCGTGAAGGTGTCGGCAGGCGTCGTGAGCGGGCGCGCGAGGCCCGAAGGCGTCGTCTCCTTCGTCACCACCACCTGCGACTTGCTGATCATCGCCTTGAGGTCTCCCGCCTTCGGGTTGGGCATGCGCAGCGTCATCGGCCCGGTGTGCGGACGATTCACCAGCAGCTTCACCGTCTCGCCGTTCGGCAGGCCGACCACGACGGTGCCCTGGGCGCCGTTGAAGCCGGTCAGCGAGAAGGGCCCGCGCTTGAACACCGTCAGCTCTTTCACCGTGCCTGCGGGGAAGAGGGCCTGCACGCCCCGCTTCACGTCTCGGCTGACCGCGGCGTGCTCGGCCGCCGACAGCTGGTGGCTGGACGTGGTCTTCGCCGTCGTCGGCGGGCTGGGAATGAGGAGGGGCGCGGTCAGCTTCATGGTGAGTTCCTGTGGCGAAGAGAGTGAAGGGTTGTCGGCGCGAGGCGCGGCGGGCCCTGGGCGGAAATCGGCACGACTGCGTGGTTTGTGGCCCCGAACAACGGCCGAGCCGCCCGCGTCGGCCGCCCCCAGACCGTTTTCTTCCCCCCGCCGTTTCACGCCCTACCGTGTGGCGCGTGTTGGGCTGGTGCCTTCGACAGACCTGGCGGCTCCCGTGGTGGCTCAAGGCCGCGGGCCTGGTGTGTGCGCCGCTCCTCGCGCTCAACCTTGCGGTTTCCTTCATCGGCGACTCGGTGGTGTTCCCGCTCTCGCCGTACCGCGTCCCCGAGAAGTGGGCGGCCCTCAAGGCCTTCGCGCGGCACCTGCCGACGTGTGTGCTGAGCGGCCACGAGGACGCGTCGCGCCTGGCCGAGGAAGCCGAGCGGCGGCACGGGCTGCCCCGCGGGTTGATGGCGGCGCTCGTAGGCGTGGAGTCCGAAGGTCGGCCGCACCGCATCTCCTGGGCCGGGGCCATGGGCGCGGCGCAGCTCGTCCCGGGCACGGCGCTGCTCCTGGGTGTGGTCGACCCGTTCGACCCGCGGCAGTCGATCGACGGGGGCGCGCGGTACCTGAAGCAGCAGCTGCACAAGACGCGGGACGTGGCGCTGGCCGTCGCGGCGTACAACGCGGGGCCGGGCGCAGTGCATGGCCGCGTCCCGGTGAACGGAGAGACGGAGCACTACGTGCGCCGCGTGCTCGCGCGCTTCGGCCGGACCCGCTGAGCGAGGCGTCGGCGTCGGCGGACTCCCGGCTACACTCCGTCGGCATGGCACCGCTCCCCACCATCACCCTGCGCCAGGGCAGCCTCACCGAAGGCCAGGAGTCGGTGCTCGTCAACGCTTCGAACACCAACGGCCTGCTCGGCAGCGGCGTGTCGGCGGCCATTCGCAAGGCGTGCGGGCCCAAGTTTCAGGACACCATCACCCAGGCGCTGACCGCGAAGTTCGGCGGGCCCATGGAGCCGGGGCAGGTCCTGGTGACGGATGCGGGGCTCGACCCTCACGCGCGCTGGGTGCTGCACGTCGCCGTCATGGACTACCGCCAAGGCTTCACCGGCAGCAGCTACCCCACGGCTGCGCTCATCGAGGAGGCCTGCGTGAGGCTCTGGGAGGCCGTCGAGGCGCTGCCAGATACGCAGCCGCACTCCGTGGCCATGGTCGCGCTCGGCGCCGGCACGGGGAACCTCGGCGTCGCGGAGCCCACGCGGCTCGCGCTCTGCACGCTGCGAAGCCACGTCGCCCGCCGATCCGCGACCCGCGTTCAGCACGTCGTCTTCTGCGGGTACCTCATGCACGAGTACCTCGCCATGGGCCGGGCGCTGGTGGCCGAGGAGCCGACCCTCCGCCCCGCCATGCCGGCTGACGTCCGCGCAGCGCTGGAGCGTGGTTGATCCACGCGAACAGACGACTAACTGGTTGAACAGACGAGAACCGAAACCGTCTCTGTAACGTCACTTTCCTGAGCGGACCTGAACCGCGCGGAAAGAAGACGCCGATAACCTACATGTAAGCAGCGAGGCACACCGCCTCAAACACCCTCACCCAGCAGCACCGAAAGGCCCCGACCATGTCGACCATCTCCAACCGCCCCACCGCCGTCGAGAACTTCCTGAACGCCGCTGGCGCTTCGATTCGCTACGCCGCGTACTGGCCGGCCTCGAAGAGCGTCGATCCGCAGGTCTCCGCGAACGCGAAGAAGGAGCTGGCGCGCGCGGACCGTGACTTCATGGTCGAGTCGCAGGCCGGGCTGCGCAAGACCGGCAAGGCGGCTGAGGCGGTCGTCAAGGGCGTCGACCAGTTCGTGACGGACGCCGACAAGGCGCTGACCGCGGCTGGCAAGGCGATCGCGAAGGAAGTGAAGCTGATCGGCAAGGAGATCGAGGCCGCGCGCACCAAGCCGACGCCCGCGTGGGTGAAGGAGTTCCACGAAGGCCAGATCGGCTGAGCCACCTCAGCTTCATGGAGACCCCGCGGAGCTTGTGTCCGGAGAACCGGCGCAGGCTCCGCGAGTCGTTTCGAACCCTCGACCAGCCAGCTCTTAGCTGCGGCGAGCCCGCGCCGTGGTGCGCGCCTTCACCGGTCGCGCCGCCCGCCGCGCGGTGGGCTTGGCCTTGCTGACCTTGGCCTTCGCCGCCGAGGTGCTCAGCGGCGTCATCGGCCGCGCCGCCGACACGACGCGGGGCGCGTGCAGGGCCTTCCGGGCGGCCGCGGCGACGGCTTGATCCAAGTTCGCCTTCTTCTCCTGCACCTGCTTGAGGCGCTCGGAGCGCGAGAGCAGCTCACCCTTGAGCTGCTGGAAGTATTCCTGCCCGCCGGGCACCGTCGGCACGCCGTCGATCAGCTCGGGCGAGCCCTGCACCACGATGGGCCACGCCGGCATCGTCGTGTCCAGCTGCTTGAGCTTCTTGGTGAGCACGTCGCGGAACGCCGTCAACGTGTCGAGCTCGGGAATGGTGTTCGGCGTGAGCAGCACCGCCGCGAACAGGCCGGGCCGCCCCGCTTCGTCCAACCCGCGCACCGTGAAGGCGTCGCTGATGGGGAAGCCAGCCACCAGGGGCCGCGTCCGCAGCTCACGCGCCAAATCCTCGAGCTTCGTGTCCAACCGTCGGTCGTCGAGCATGGCGGGCCCTCTAAGGGATACGCGGGCTTCAAGGGAAGGGGGGCGCTGCACTTTTCTCGGCTAGCGGGAAAGAACCGAGCGGCTACGCCGAGTTGCGCCGGCGCGGCCCGCTGGGGCCCTCCGCGGCGCGCCAACGTCACGCGCTCCAGCGAGCGTCGACGACGTAGCCCGAGGGCGTTGGCCGGAGCTGGGTCTGGGCGTTTCGAGCCCGCGCCACGTCGAGCGCGGCTTCGATGACGCCGGCGAAGAACGGCCCGAGCGGGAGCGGGTCTTCGAACGAAAGCTCCGCCGACTGCGGGCTGGTGATGCGGCAGACGACGTGGGCGTCACTGCGCAGCGACGCGAAGCGCTTGGGCACCTGGGGCAGAAAGCGCGCCGGTCCCAGAATCGGCAGCGCCGTCGTCGCGATGCGCCCCAAAATCGTCTGGCGAAACCCCGCGACGAAGCGCCGGCCCAGCTCCTTGAGGCCCGCGTCGCGCTCGAGCTGAGGCACCACGTGCTGGCGAGCCAGGTCCAAGCAGGCCGCGAACACCGGCCCGGGGTAACGAGGCACGGGGACTTTCGTGTCGTAGCCCGCCCTCGCCAGCTCGCTGGCCAACGCCGCGCTCGGAACGAGGAGCCGTTGAAACAGCGCTTCGAACATCGCGTTGTCGACGTCCATGGGCGCTCAACGCTACGCCCAACCGTCGACCCCCGACTTGATCGCGGCAGCGCGTCCGCTTGCTCCAAGCGCTCAGGCGCTCAGGTGCAACCCCAGGCCGAGCAGCTTGAGCCCCACGCCCAAGCCCAGGCCGCCCAGCCAGCCGGCCAACACCAGGCCTCGCCGCGGGTGGTCGAACTGCGAGAAGCCGTACACCACTTGGTAGAAGGGAATGCACAGCACCATGAAGCCGGTGCCCAGGCTGCGACGAAAGCCGTGGGTGACGACGACGAGGAAGCAGACGAGCGCGGTGAGCAGCACCACTTCGCTGGTGAGCGTGAGGACCGGGGCCATGACGTGTCGGTTCCGTAGCACAGGCGCGGTGCTATGAGCCTGCGTCCATGGGCCTCCTCCGTCAGGTGCTGACCTTCGTCGTCGGCTTCGCGCTGCTCGGCATCATCGCCACCAGCTTCGCCGCGCCGCGCTACTTCGCCTGGGACAACACACCGACGGCCGGCAAGGCGCTGTGCGACTGCGCCGACGTCACCCGGCAGACGGCCGAGCGGCTCATCAACGCGCAGCTCATCGGCGGGAGCGCGGGCGCCGTGCTGGGGCTGTTGGTGGGTATCGCCTTCGTCGTCGGTCGGCGAAAGAAGCAGCCGCCTCCGGCCGCGCCGACTTCGCCAGCGACGCCCTGACGCACGCGCCTGGTGCTTTCTTCGGGGTCAGCGGCGGAACAGCGACGAGATGAGCCCGAACGCGCCGCCGGCGACCGCGCCGAACGCCGCGCCCTTGAAGAGGTTCTTCAGGAAATCTCCGAAACCCGACTTGCGCTTCCCGCCGCTGGCCTGCGTCTGCGGGAACTTCGGGTAGCAGTGGTTGCGGTAGCCGCGGTAGCCCTTGCGGCAGGGGCGCTGGCCGTACTCACGAGGCTGCGTGTACGGATACTGAATGGGCTGGGCGTAGGTGTACTGCGGAGCGCTCTGGGCCGGCGCGCCGGGCTGGCCTTTGACGTAGTCCCACGTCTGAAAGCGATTCCAGTCGGGGTTGGACGGGCCGTTGAACTGTCCTGAGTACGGGTTCATGCGGTGCTCCTTGTGGGACGGGAAAGGGAAGCTGTGTCGTCAGCGGTTCCAACCGGCTCGGCGGCGCTGCTCGAGGATGGGCGCGCTGGTCAGCGCGAGGGTCTTGAGCTGCTCGGCGCCGTGCGTGTAGCCCAAGTTCTGAAAGTAGCCCGACAGGCCGACCAGCTCGCTGAGCGCGTCGAGGTGGGCGCTGCCGTTCTGGAGCTTGGCGTACTCGGCGGCGATGGCGTCGAACGGCTCCTTCTTGTACCCGCGCGTGCGCTCGTCGAAGACGCCGTCCTTCAGGCACAGCTCGACCAGTGCCTCACACGCCTCGGGAACCGGCGGCGCTTCGTTCGCCGCTTCGCCGGGCGCCGCGGGGGCTCTGCGCGTGGGCGCATTGGGCAGCGGGAGCGCTTTGGCCCGGGGTTTGGTCTTGCCAGTCCTCGACTTCACCGGTGCTGCGGGCTGTTTCACGGAGCGCGGCCTTTCAAGAACGGCGACGACAAGGGCGCACGCTACGCAAGCCACTGGAGCGATCAACCCCGGCTGCCGCGTTCAGGCCGTGCCGAAGGCTGCCTGGTCTTGACTTGGGGCACTGCCTGGTCCGCTGCGCTTCCGTCGCATGGTAAGGGCCCTCCGCACATGACAGCCAAGCTCAAGGTCGGAGTCGTCGGCGCCACCGGCATGGTCGGCCAGCGGTTCATCTCGCTGCTCGCGGCGCACCCGTGGTTCGAGCTGGCCTGCGTCGCGGCGAGCCCGCAGTCCGCTGGCAAGCCGTACGCCGAGGCCGTCGCTGGACGGTGGAGCCTGCCGGGCGCGGTGCCGGCGAACGCCGCGCGGCTGACCGTGCTCGACGCGGCGCAGGTGGAGCAGGTGGCCGGGCAGGTGGACTTCGTCTTCTGCGCGGTGGACCTGGCCAAGGACGCGACGGCCACGCTCGAGGAGGCGTACGCCAAGCGCGAGACGCCGGTGGTGTCGAACAACTCCGCGCACCGCTGGACGGCTGACGTGCCGATGATGATTCCAGAGGTCAACGATGGCCACGCGCAGGTCATCGACGCGCAGCGCCGACGACTGGGCACCACGCGAGGCTTCATCAGCGTGAAGCCGAACTGCTCGATTCAGAGCTACGTCCCGGCGCTGCACCCGCTGCGCGACTTCGGGCTGACGAAGGTCGCCGTGTGCACGTACCAAGCGGTGTCCGGCGCGGGGAAGACGCTCGAGAGCTGGCCGGAGATGGTGGACAACGTCATTCCGTTCATCAAAGGCGAAGAAGAGAAGAGCGAGCAGGAGCCGCTGAAGGTCTGGGGCAGCGTGTCCGACGGGCGCGTCGTCAACGCGGCGCTGCCCCGCATCACCGCGCAGTGCGTGCGCGTGCCGGTGAGCGACGGGCACCTGGCCGCGGTGTTCGTCGCCTTCGAGCGCAAGCCCAGCAAGGAGCAGATTCTCGAAGCCTGGCGCGCGTACGCTGGCACGCCACAGGCGCTGAAGCTGCCGTCGGCGCCGTCGCCGTTCCTCAACTACTTGGAAGACGACGCGCGGCCGCAGACGAAGCTCGACCGCGACGCGGGGAACGGCCAAGCGGTGAGCCTGGGGCGGCTGCGGCCGGACACGGTGTTCGACTGGAAGTTCGTCGCGCTCTCGCACAACACGGTGCGCGGCGCGGCGGGGGGCGCGGTGCTGACGGCTGAGCTGCTCAAGGCGCAGGGGTATTTGACGGCGAAGTAGGCGAGCGCGGGCGCGCTCAAAAAGACCGACCCCAAGCTGAACTCGCCGGAGCACGACCTGCGTGACTCGGCGGCGTTCGGGCGTGGACTGACACGTCGTGAAGCGGTCGGTCCTTCGCTCGCTTCAGTCGCCGCTCACCTCGAACGAGAAGCGCAGGCCGTCGGGCTCCGCTTCGCTGACGACCCACACGAAGTCCGTGCCCTCAGGCACGCTCGGGCTCGGGCCCAGGTGGTGCCGCACGTACCCGCGCGGGGAATTCCCGTCGATGGCGTTGAACGTGCTCGGCCGGTCCAGGTCCACGGGGACGCGGCGGCTCGTCTCGTTGGGCGCCAGCTCGCCGATGCGCTGGTTCCGCCGGAAGTCCGAGCCCACGTAGACGCTGGTGAAGGTCACGCTCGTCTCGTTGCGCACGCGCACCTGCGCCGGACGAGTGCGGTGGCCCCACGACAACCCCAGCGCGAACAGCAGCCCCAGCGCCAGCAGCCCCGCGCTCCCGACGAACGCCAGCGGTCGCGACTTGGTGGGCCACGCCGCCAAGGTCGTCGCGCCAGTCACCGCGCCGAGGAAGGCGAGCCCCGGGACGAGGAGAACCAGCAGGTACGCCTGTGTCTCGGCGCTGTCCGTCACCAGCTCCGCCAGCGCGTAGCCCGACGCCCCGGCGACGATGAGGCCGGCGACGGCTCCGACGACGCCGCCGAGGCACCCCAAGCCCACCTGTCGTTTGGTCGTCGGCTGCATCGCCGCACCGTACCCTCGAGGCGCGAAGCGTCGAAGCGCCCCACCTCCGCGGCCGCGCCTGACCTCTCTTTGCTTCGACCGCGTCCGGCGCCTTTCGGAACGATATGACGCAGGTCAAATGCGCAAGGTCTTCGTCGGGGCGTCGCTCGTCGTAGTCGGGCTTCTGGGAACGCTGACGGCGTTCTTCCCCTGGGTGGGGTGGAGCTTCGTGCTGGTGGGCCCCGTCATTCTGCGCGGCGTCCAGGACATGCTGCAGCGCCGTCAGGCCGTGCGCCGCAACTTCCCGGTGCTCGGCAACTTCCGCTACCTGTTCGAGCTGATTCGCCCCGAAATCAACCAGTACTTCGTCGAGTCGAACACCGACGGCGCACCGTTCAACCGCGACACCCGCTCGCTCGTCTACCAGCGCGCCAAGCGTGAGCCGGACACGCTGCCCTTCGGCACGCGGCTCGACGTGAACGCCGTGGGCTACGAGTGGCTCAACCATTCCCTGAGGCCGGTGCACGTCGAGCCTGGGGAGCTGCGCGTCACCATCGGCGGGAAGGACTGCGCGCAGCCGTACGCGTGCAGCATCTTCAACGTGTCGTCCATGTCCTACGGCTCGTTGTCGAAGAACGCGGTGATGGCGCTCAACGGCGGGGCCAAGCTCAACGGCTTCGCGCACTGGACGGGCGAGGGCGGCCTCTCGCCGTACCACCTCGAGCCGGGCGGCGACCTCGTCTGGCAGCTGGGCACCGGCTACTTCTCGGCGCGCACGCTCGACGGGAAGTTCTCGCCCGAACGCTTCAAGGACAACGCCGCCAAGCCGAACGTGAAGATGATCGAGGTGAAGCTGTCGCAGGGCGCCAAGCCCGGGCACGGCGGCATTCTCCCCGCGGCGAAGGTGACGGCGGAGATCGCCCAGATTCGCGGCGTCCCCGTCGGGCAAGACGTGCTGTCTCCGCCCGGGCACACGGCGTTCACCACGCCGATTGGCCTGTGTGAGTTCGTCGGCCAGCTGCGCGCGCTGTCCGGTGGCAAGCCCGTCGGCTTCAAGCTGTGCCTGGGCAAGCGGCGCGAGTTCCTCGCCCTCTGCAAGGCCATGCGGCAGACGGGCATCGCTCCGGACTTCATCACCGTCGACGGCGGAGAAGGGGGCACCGGCGCGGCGCCGCTCGAGTTCTCCAACTCCATGGGCACGCCGCTGCTCGAGGCGCTCGTCTTCGTGCACAACGCGCTGGTGGGCTTCGGCCTGCGCGCGCAGGTGAAGGTGCTGTGCAGCGGGCGCCTCGTCACCGGCACCGACGTGGTGACGAAGCTGGCCACCGGCGCCGACGTCTGCAATTCGGCGCGGGCGATGATGATGGCGCTGGGCTGCATTCAGGCGCTGCGCTGCAACACCAACCACTGCCCCACCGGCGTCGCCACGCAGAACCCGGATCTGGTGGTGGGCTTGGACGTGGCGGACAAGCGCGTGCGCGTCGCCAACTACCACCGCGAGACGGTCAAGACCGTCGCGGAGCTCATCGGCGCGATGGGCCTGCACCACACGAAGGACCTGCGGCCCTGGCACGTCATGCGTCGCACCGGCCTGGCCGAGGTGAAGAACTACAGCGAGCTGTTCGAGTACCTGGAGCCCGGGTCGCTGCTGGGCGCGGACCTGCCCAAGTCCTTCGCTCGGCCCATGGCGGCGGCGAGCGCGGAGACCTTCGACGCCGCGGCCGCGTGAGCTGTCCCTGCGTCGGGTGCCGCGCGGCGGGCGTGCCACCCCGGCGCCACATGCTGTAGACGCCTGGGCATGCTCACGCTCCCTGGGCCCCTCGCCTTCACGCCCGCCCGGCTGACCAAGCGGCTGGCCTCGCTGCGCACGACGAACCCGGGGCTGACGGGGCTCGAGGCCCGCTACGTCCACTTCGCGCAGCTCCACGAGCCGCTCACTTCGGACGCGCGCGCCAAGCTCGAGCAGCTGCTGACCTACGGGCCCGCGCTGACGTCTCAAGGCCTGACGGGGAAGGCGCTCGTCGTGGTCCCGCGCTTCGGCACGCGCTCGCCGTGGTCTTCGAAGGCCACCGACATCGTCCGGAACTGTGGCCTCGGACAGGTCGAGCGGCTGGAGCGCGGCCTGGCCTGGACGCTCGCCGGCACGGTGACGGACGAAGCCGCCCTGCGCGCGCAGCTCCACGACCGCATGACCGAGGTGGTGCTCGACGACGTCGGCCAAGCGGATCGGCTGTTCGAACACCACGCGCCCAGGCCGGTCCGCACGGTGCCGCTCATCGCGCAGGGCAAGGCGGCGCTCGAGAAGGCGAACGGGGACTGGGGCCTGGCGCTGGCGCCCGACGAGGTCGACTACCTGGTGGCGGCCTTCAAGGAGCTGGGGCGGGACCCGACGGACGTCGAGCTGATGATGTTCGCCCAGGCGAACAGCGAGCACTGCCGGCACAAGATCTTCAACGCCGACTTCACCGTCGACGGGCAGCCGCAGGCCGATTCCCTCTTCAAGCTCATCAAGCGCAGCACCGAGGCGAGCCCGGGCGGGGTGCTGTCCGCGTACAAGGACAACGCCGCCGTCGCCGAAGGCCACCGCGCCGGGCGCTTCTTCGCGGACCCGGCCACCGGCGAGTACGCCGCGCACGACGAGCCGGTGCACCTCCTCATCAAGGTGGAGACGCACAACCACCCGACGGCTGTCTCCCCGTTCCCTGGGGCGTCGACGGGCTCTGGCGGCGAGATTCGAGACGAAGGCGCCACCGGCCGCGGCGCCAAGCCCAAGGCGGGCCTGGTGGGCTTCAGCGTCAGCAACCTGCGCCTGCCGGACGCCCCGCGGCCGTGGGAAGGAAAGGAGGCCAAGCCGGACCGCATCGCCTCGCCCTTGAGCATCATGGTGGACGGTCCGCTCGGTGGCGCGGCCTTCAACAACGAGTTCGGCCGACCGGCGCTCGCGGGCTACTTCCGTACGTACGAACAAGCCGTGCCGAAGGCCGGCGGCGGCACCGAGGTCCGCGGGTACCACAAGCCCATCATGATCGCCGGTGGCCTGGGCAACGTGCGCGAGGGCCACGTGCAGAAGCAGGAAATTCCCGCCGGCGCGGCGCTCATCGTCCTCGGCGGCCCGGCGATGCTCATCGGCCTGGGCGGCGGGGCGGCGTCGTCGATGGCGTCGGGCAGCTCCCAAGCCGACTTGGACTTCGCGTCCGTGCAGCGGGACAACGCGGAGATGGAGCGGCGCTGTCAGGAGGTCATCGACCGCTGCTGGGCACAGGGCGAGGCCAACCCCATCATCTCCATTCACGACGTCGGCGCCGGCGGCCTGTCCAACGCGCTGCCGGAACTGGTGCACGAGTGGAAGCGCGGGGCCACCTTCGACCTGCGCGCGATTCCCACCGACGAGCCGGGCCTCTCGCCGCTGGAGCTGTGGTGCAACGAAGCGCAGGAGCGCTACGTGTTGGCCGTCGCGCCCAAGGACCTGCCGCGCTTCGAGCAGCTGTGCCGCCGAGAGCGCTGCCCGTACGCCGTCGTGGGCCACGCCACGGCCGAGCGCCAGCTCCTCGTCACCGACGCGACCGCGAGCGCACCGCCCATCGCCATGCCCATGGACGTGCTGCTGGGCAAGCCGCCGCGCATGAAGCGAGAGGTGACCCACGTGTCCCCGCCGCTCGAGGCCTTCACCGGTGCGGGCCTGTCGCTCGAAGACGCGGCCGAGCGCGTGCTGAGCCTGCCCTCGGTGGCCGACAAGAGCTTCCTCATCACCATCGGCGACCGGACGGTGACGGGGCTGGTGGCCAGGGACCAGCTCGTCGGGCCGTTCCAGGTCCCGGTCGCCGACGTGGCCGTGACGACGACGAGCTACGACGTGACGACGGGTGAAGCCTTCGCGGTGGGCGAGCGCACGCCGGTGGCGGTGGTGAACGCGGCGGCGTCGGCGCGGCTGGCGATCGGCGAAGCGCTCACCAACCTCGCGGCGGCGTCGATTCCTTCTCTGGGCGACATCAAGCTGTCCGCGAACTGGATGGCGGCCGCGGGGTGGCCTGGCGACGACGCGCGGCTCTACGACGCGGTGGCTGCGGCGGGCCGGCAGCTGTGCCCGGCGCTCGGCATCGCCATTCCCGTGGGCAAGGACAGCATGTCCATGCGCACGGTATGGAAGGACGGCGCGACGGAGCGCGCGGTGGTGGCGCCGGTGTCCCTCATCGTCAGCGGCTTCGCGCGGGTGGACGACGTGCGCCGCACGTTGACCCCGCAGCTCCAGCTCGACGGCGAGGACACGGTGCTGCTGTTGGTGGACTTGGGCGGCGGCAGGGACCGGCTCGGCGGCAGCGCGCTGGCGCAGGTGTACGGAGCCACGGGCAGCGAGGCGCCGGACGTGGACGAGCCGGCGGTGCTCAAGCACTTCTTCGAAGCGACGCAGGGGCTCAACGCCGACGGCCGGCTGCTCGCGTACCACGACCGCTCCGACGGGGGCCTCTTCGTCACGCTGGTGGAGATGGCGTTCGCGAGCGGCTGTGGGCTCGACGTGGCGCTGGACGAAGGGGGCGAAGTGCTGCTGCGGGCCCTCTTCTCCGAGGAGCTGGGCGCGGTGGTGCAGGTGCGCGCGGCCGACGCGGAGCTGGTGAGCACCATCTATGAGTCGAACCAGGCGCGAGTCGTGGCGCTCGGCAGGCCGACGAAGGAGCGGCGGCTGAGAATCCACGGCGACGGCCAGCTCGCGTACGAGGCGAGCCTCTCGGCGCTGCGGGCGCGTTGGTCCGACACCACCTGGCGCATCGCACGGCTGCGGGACGACACCACCTGCGCGGACGAAGAGCACGCGCTGCGCACCGACGAGGGGTTTGGCGGTCTGTTCGCGAAGCCGACCTTCGAGCTGAGCCACGACGTGGCGGCGCCCTTCATCGCCAAGGGTGTTCGGCCGAAGGTGGCCATTCTTCGCGAGCAGGGCGTCAACGGCGAAGTGGAGATGGCGGCGGCGTTCACCCGCGCGGGCTTCAGCGCCGTCGACGTGCACATGTCCGACGTGCTGGAGGGGCGGGAGGACCTGACGCGCTTCGTCGGGTTGGCGGCCTGCGGCGGCTTCTCGTACGGCGACGTGCTGGGGGCCGGCGGCGGCTGGGCCAAGTCGATTCTGTTCAACCCCAAGGCCAACGAGCGCTTCGCGGCCTTCTTCGCGCGCCGCGACACGTTCGCGCTGGGCGTGTGCAACGGCTGCCAGATGATGTCGCAGCTCTCCGGCCTCATTCCCGGGGCGGGGCGCTGGCCGCGCTTCGTGCGCAACCGCTCGGAGCAGTTCGAGGCGCGGCTGTCGATGGTGCGCGTGGAGAAGAGCCCGTCGGTCCTGCTGGCGGGCATGGAGGGCTCGGTGCTCCCGATTGCCGTGGCGCACGGAGAGGGGCGGGTGGAAGCGCCCGCGGACACGCTCGCGGCGCTCGAGGCCGAAGGGCTCGTCGCGGCGCGCTTCGTCGACGACACCGGCGCGCCGACGGAGCGCTACCCGCTCAACCCGAACGGCTCGAAGGGTGGCATCACCGCGGTGACGACGACGGACGGGCGGGTGACGTTGCTCATGCCGCACCCGGAGCGGGTGTTCCGCGCGGTGCAGTACTCGTGGCGGCCGAAGGCGTGGACGGAAGACGGGCCGTGGCTGCGGCTGTTCCGTAACGCGCGGGCGTGGGTGGGGTGAGGCTGTCGCGGGGCGTGTGACCGCCCCGCTTCTTTTTCTGCACACAACCTCCCGGTGTGGGGTTTTCCGCCCGACGACAGCGGCCCTCTTGGCCGCGCTTCGATCACACAGGGAGCGATCTCACATGACGAACCACGGGCAGTGGTGGGTGTTGTTTTGTCTTTCGGCGGTCCTGGGCTGTGGCGGCAGCACCGAGCTGGTGCTTGGCGCTGAAGAAGCGGAGGGCGAGACGGACGATGCGCTGCGTCTGTCCCCCGACGCCGGTGAGAGCCTGGCGCGGCTGACGGTCAAGCTCCCCACGGGCAGCTGCACGGCGGGCGGTAGCTGTGGTCGGCCCCTCGCGCGCAACCCGGTGCTGCAGCTCGACGGCGTCACCATCGCCCTGGGGTCCGAGCAGCGCGTCGTGCGCGGCCCGCATCGGCTGACGGTCGACGGCGTGCCGCACCCGCTCACCTTGAACGCGGGCCAGCGCAAGAACGTGAGCCTGCCCGTGGCGCGCCGGCGCTGCACGGCGGACACACTTCCGACCGTGGAGGGCACGGACTTCGGCGCGACCCCGGTCGTCACCAACCACCCGTGCCCGACCCGCATGTCTTCAGCCGTCGACGGAGGCGTGTTCGACCCCTTCGCCAGCGGCGGCACGCTGAGCTGGTACTACCAAGGCGGCAGCTGCACGCAGTCCTTCTTCGCGGGGTGGACGCGCAGCCAGCTGCAGTCCTCCTGCGGCGGCTGGGCTGGCTACACCATCACCGGGGTGAGCGGGCCAGGCGGCGCGTGTGTTCCCGTCAACGTCAACGCCAACACGCTGTGCCGCGCGGTGCTGGCGGGTGACTACAGCCTGTTCACGCCCGGCGCCGCGCTCGAAGAAGGCGACCTCGCGTACGCCCCGGGCGCGTACACGTATTCCTTCCCCGGCCAGACGACGGGCACGCGGGTGACGCTGGCTGAAGGCTCACTCCGCGAGCTGGAGATTCGGCAGCCGGTGGTCGGCCAGGCGCCCGCGCTCTTCACCACGACGCTCGTCTTGGACGAGCCGCGGGAACTCGCCGACGCGGTGGCGACGACCGTCACGTCGTCCGTCAGCGGCGAGCGGAACTACACCCTACCGGCCAACGCGCGCGGCACCGTCACGCTCAAGGCGTACGTCAACACCGCGGCGACCTACACGCTGACCGTCGGCGGTCGCCAGGTCACCCTGGACCAGACCCAAGCCAACCGCGTCGTGCTCAAGCGGCTCGACGTCGACGACGTCGCGGTGACCCGCGAAGACAACACCACCTACCTGCAGCGCGGCACCTTCGAGGTGTACTTCGGCGGCACCCGCATCACCGGGCCGCACGCGACCAACACCGGCGTGGACCTGCTGCCCGGCGACTACGAGGTCGTCATTCAGTACGGCACGGCCGAGGGCGAACAAGTGCAGCGGCACACCGTCACGCTGTGACGTCGGCGGCCTGCTCGAGCTGCTTGCGCACGGCGTCCATGTCGAGCGCGAGGGCCCGGGTGACGACGTCTTCGAGCACCTTCTCGGGCAGCAGCCCGGGCTGCACCAGCAGCGGCACGCCGTCGCGCAGCAGCGCCACGGTGGGAATGCCCTGCACTTCGAACGCGTCGGCCAGTTGTGGCTCTTCGTCGACGTTGACGCGCGCGAAGGTGACGTTCGGGAACCGCTGGCTGACTCGCTCGAAGACGGGGGCGAAGGCGCGGCAGGGCGCACACCACGGCGCCCAGAGGTCCACGACGAGCACGCCGGGTCGCTCGACGGCCTGAGGGAAGGCCTGGGTGGTCAGATCGATGGGGCTCATGGGGAAGGTCTCCTCGAACGTGGGCACGTCGACTCCCCAAGAGGCACGGCGGCGGGCCGGAGATTCGCCCCAAGGCGGATCGCTCTCCCCGTGTTGTCAAGCGGCGGTCAGGTGGCTCGGTGTGGGTCCACCCGGCGCGAGTGGCCCCAGCGCCTTCGGGAGCGGCTACCTTCCCGGCCTCCTCACTGACAAAGGACCCAAGACCATGAAGACCGGTGGCGTCGGCAGCGCGACGTTCGTGCAGCCCCTGAGCACTCCCGAAGTGAAGGACGCTGCTGGCCCGGCGCAGGCGCGGCCAGCCGCGACCGTGGCGAAGGCGCCGGTGATGCCAAACGTCGCGTCGGACTTCCAAGCGGGGCAGGCGCCCCGTGGCGCGACGATCGCCCCTCCCGCGATGCCGTCCAGCTCGCCGCGGAAGCCGATGTCCGACTACGCCAAGGCCGCGGACCAGTTCGGCAACAAGAACGGTCGGCTGGACGAGCCGGACTTGGCGGTCATGCGCGAAGACCTGCAGCGGTACGACGAGCGGGTCGCCCGGAACGACCCGTCGCTCGTGGACTTCGACCACTTCAGCGCGCGCATGCACCGCCAGGCGCTGCCGCACCTCGAGGAGGAGCTCAAGGAGCTGCAGGCTCAAGCCGGTCCCGCCAAGCCGCTGGCGGTGCCGACGGCCAAGCCAGAGGAATCGATTCCCGTCGCCGGCCTCCAGGGTGAGCAGGCTGAGGCGGCGGAGCGCGCCGACCGTCTGTTCGGCGTCGGGCCCGGGAAGGACAAGGACCTCACGCTCGAGGAAGCGCGCGCCTACGCCGCGAGGCTGGACCAGATGGCCGTCGACCAGCCGCAGCACGCCGCCAAGGCCAACGCCCAACTCGCGGCGCTCAAGCCCCTCATCGAGCGCCTCGAGCGTGGCGAGGAGAACGCGGCGCTCCAGTACATCGACCAGCGTGCGCGCGCGGGCGGCACGCAGGCCCAGGGCTGGCTCGACGGCAAGCCGGTGGCGACCGGTGGCAAGGCAGACGGGAAGGTCGACGAGGGTGAGGTGACGCGGCTGCGCGAGGAGATGGTGTCCCGCGCGAAGGCCGACCCGGCCAACGCCCACAAGTGGAACACGCTCATCAGCGTGGCGGATCGCCTGCTGCGACGCATGACGCAGGAGTGACGCGGAGCTCCGGCTGCGCCGCCCAAACGGTGGCGCCGCGGCGCGGTTGGCCTTACACCCGCGCCCCATGATTCGACTCGTCCTGCCGCTGCTCCTCGGGGCCCTCGCCGGCTGCGCCACGCTGCGCGCGCCGAAGGAAGGCCTCACCGCGCCCGGAGCGCTGCTCTTCAACGGCTACACCAACCCCGCGATCGACTGTTATTCCTGCCACGGCGGGAACGGGGCGGGCACGTCGTACGGCCCCAAGCTCGCCGAGCGCGTTCCGGCGCTCGACAAGGCCAAGCTCGCGACCGTGGTGCTCGACGGGAGCACCGTGGCGCCCGGCATGCCTGGGTACCGCGGCAAGCTGTCGGACGCCGAGCTGGAGCAGCTGGTGGCGTGGCTTACGGACACCTTCGGCGCACCGCGCTGAGCACGGCTTCAGTGGCACGCCGCCAGGACGTTGGTCACGCCGAAGGACACGCAGGATTCAGAGAACTCCCCGGCGCAGGTGCCAGTGCACGCGTCGCCTGCTTGCACGACCAGCCTCTCGAACTGACCGGCCTGCCCGCAGGCGGGCGGAGGGAGCGTGTTCCACCCCGACTTGCTGACGCAGGTGAGACAGTCGTTGGCGCTGACACAGACGGTCGTCTGGGTGCACTCACACTGGGTCCCCGCGGCGAACTCGAGCGTCGGGCTCCCGTCACAGTTGAAGTCGTACCCGCCGTCGCACCGTTGCGGCCGGGTGAAGTACTCGGGCTGGTTCGGGAACGCGTCGGGGTCGGTGTCGCAACAGTCCGGAGGCTGACTCTGGTTGGTGCGCCACCCTGGTGGCGGCATGGGCGACATGGCCGGCCAACACACCTTGCCGGTACCCGAGCCCGTGACGCCGTCGCCGTCCTCGTCTCTGAAGTACGAGCGGCAGGCGCTGCCCGGTCCGCACTGGCAGTCGGCGGCGCACGCCTGGCCGTCGACGACCCGCGCTGGGGCACAGCCGCCGTCGTTCGCACAGTGGGCGTTCGCCGCGCACTGCTGCTGCGGGCACGCGCTGGCCATGCAGCTCGACGTGCAGGCGCCGCCTCGGCAGGTGTAGAGCCCGCAGGCCAGGTCCGGCTCGTTGTCTGGCACCGCTGAGCAGACGCCGGTCGCTCCGGCGAGGTTGCAGGCCCGGCAGGCGCCCGCACACGCCGAGTTGCAGCACACGAAGTCGACACAGTTTCCCTGGGTGCACTCGAGGCCCGCCGAGCAGGGCGCCCCGAGGTCCTTCTTGGGCAGACACTCTCCCGTGGCGGCGCAGTAGGCGGTCGTCACGCAGTCCATGGACGATTGGCAGCGCCGCAGGCACGCGTCGGGACCGCAGACGAACGGCGCGCACGGAGCTGGACCCAGGTCAGCGAAGCACCCGCCGTCGACGTGACAGGTCGACGCCGCCACCGCGACGTTCATGCTGCAGCGCGCGGCCTGGCAGACGGCGCCCACGGCGCGGGGCTCGTTCGAAGGGCAGTCGTTGCCTCCGTCACACACCGCGCCCAGGTCGCAGGCGTGGGCGGGGCCGCGGCAGACGCTCCCGTGGCTGACCTTCGTGTCGGCCGGGCAGCTCCCCGCATCGCCGGTGCAGAACTCGGCGCGGTCGCAGACCCCGGCGTCAGCTCGGCAGAGCGTGCCTTGCGGCAGCGGCGTGCACCTCCCGGCGTCGGCGCAGCGCTCGCAGGCTCCGTCACAGCGCGCGTCGCAGCAGCGGCCGTTGGCGCAGAAGTCGGTGCCGCACTCGCGGTCCTCGACGCAGCTCGTGCCGAGCGCGCGCTTGGGGACACACCCGGTCGCGCTGCAGAAGGCCCCGCCGTCGCAGGTGGTCGGCCCCGGGGCGCAGCGGCCGGCCGCGCAGCGCGACGCGAGCGCGCAGGGGCCTGGCGCGGGAGCAC
>JALHOS010000068.1 GCA_022842905.1 Myxococcaceae bacterium
TCGCCGACCGGTGCCTCGCCGACCGGTGCCTCGCCGACCGGTGCCTCGCCGACCGGTGCCTCGCCGACCGGTGCCTCGCCGACCGGTGCCTCGCCGACCGGTGCCTCGCCGACCGGTGCCTCGCCCGGCAGCGCCCCGTCGGCGCGCGTCGGTTCCGGCACAGCCGACCCCAACGTCACCCTGATCCTCCCGAAATGGCGGCGGTTCGCCGAGCAACGAGCTCGCCTGGAGATGGATCGCGACTACGTCTCAGGCTTCTTGCCGTCGCGCGAGCTGCGTGACTGTCGCTGCGGCCGGACCAACCCCGGAGCGATCCTCCTCCAGCTCGAACAAGGCTCGGCCGTGCAGCCACTCCTCCAGGACGACGCGAAGAACACGCGCTGCGAGCAGTGCCTCAACGACGCCTTCGCGAGCTGGCGCCGGCGAGTCGACGGGCAGTGCGACCTCATGGATCAGCTCACGGAGTTCGAGCTGTCGGTGCTCGAGCGGTCAGACGATGGCAACGGCCTTCCGAGCCGCTGCTTCGACGCCGCCCGCCTCAAGCGCGTTCGTCCGGACGCCGGCCCGCTGCCCAGCGCGACGCCCCCGCCTGGGCCGGTCGTGAGCGCGCCTCCGACGGCTCAACCACCCAGCGCGCCGTCCACTCGCGCACCTCCCGTCGACACCTTCTCCCGCCCCCAGGACTACGCGCCCGTCCCGCTGCGCGAAGACGGCCGGCTCTACGTCCGCCTCTTCATGTCCAGCGCCTGCGCCGCCGAGCTCTGGCCAGGCCCGCTCCAGGCCCGGACCGGCGATCTGCTCTTGATTCCCTTCGGCGCTCCGACCATGTCCGTCACCGGACCGTGTGGCGGCCTCGCCGAGGTGTACTGGGGCCGCGAAGTCACCCCGCGCGTGTCCGAGTTGTTTGGCCGCAACCAGACGTTGACCTTGCAGTTCCGACCCCAGTGAGCGCGACCACCATTCCCGGCAAGTGGGTCGACGGCGTCTTCCGGCGTGTCCTGGCGTCGGACGTGACGCCGGAGCTCAGCGCGCAGCTCGCCGCGGCCGGGCTCGACGTGTCCGTTCCCGCGCCCAAAGACGTGCCGCGCGAGGTGTGGAACCGCGCCGTCGAGCTGTCCGCGAAGGCCATCTTCCCGACCGACGCCGTCCCGCAGCGCCGGCTGGGTCTCCACCTCATCACCGCCATGCAGTCCCGCGGCTTCGTCAAAGGCCCCTGGCTGACCATGGCCAAGCTGCTCGGGCCACGCCGCGCCCTCAAACAAGCCGCCGAGCACGCCGACGCGTTCAGCCCGGTGCCGCTCCAGCTCATCGAGAAGAACAGCCGAGAGTTCGAAGTCCGCGCCGACGACGGCACGCAGCCCGATTTCCTCGCTGGGCTCCTGCACGGCTTGGTCGAAGCCCTCGGCGGCAGTGGCGTGCAGGTGCACGTGCTGCTGCGCACGGACGATCGGGTGGCCTTCTCCGTCTCGTGGCGATGAACCCGCTGCTCTTTCCTTCTCTGGACTCGACGGAGCCGGGCCCGAGCCTCGACGCGGACGGCGAAAGGCTGTCGGGTGCGGCGCTCCGCGGGGCAATCGCTGGGCATGTGGCGCGCCTGCTCGCCGCTGGCGCACGGCCGGGCGATCGCGTCGCCGTGTGGACCCAGCCGGGCCTCTCGACCCTGGTCGCGCTCCTCGCGCAGGCGCACGGGGGCTTCGTCACCGTGCCCCTCGACCCCAAGCTCGGCGCGCTCGAGCTGGGCCACGTCGCCGCCGACGCACAGCCTCGCCTGGCCGTCGCCGCGGATCCGTCAGCCGTCGACGGCCGGATCGCCGGCCTCCCTACGCTGCCCGCCACGCTCGAGCCCTCGAGCGCCCACCCTCGGCCGCGCCTCGTCGACGACGAGCCCCTGCTCATCCTCTACACGTCGGGCACCACCGGCCCGCCCAAGGGCGCGGTGCTGTCGTCGCGCAACGTCGCCGCCAACCTCGACGCCTTGGCGACGGCATGGAGGTGGACCGCGCAGGACACGATCGTCCACGCGCTGCCGCTGTTTCACGTGCACGGCCTGGTGCTGGGGCTCTACGGCAGCCAGCGGCGGGGTGGCGCGCTGCGCTGGCGGTCGCGCTTCACGCCCGAAAGCCTCGCCGCGGCGCTCAGCCCGGGGCAGACGGTGCTGTTCGCGGTGCCGACCATGTACCACCGGCTCGTCGAGGCTGGGCGGCGCGAGCCGGCGATCGCCCAGGCGCTGGCGGCGCCCCGGCTGTTGGTGTCGGGGTCCGCAGCGCTGCCGCTCAAGGACCACGCCGCCGTCCGCGCGCTGATGGGGCGCAGCGTGGTCGAGCGCTACGGGCTGACGGAGACCCTCATCAACTGCGCTGTGCGCGCTGGGGCCGAGGGTGAAGAAGGGCGCGTCGGTCGCCCCGTCGACGGCGTCGAGCTGCGCCTGGTGGACGACGCGCGGGCGCCGCTCGACGTTCACGACGACACGACGATCGGCGAGGTCGCGCTGCGCGGCCCCAACGTCTTCCTGGGCTACCTCAACCGCCCCGATGCGACCGCCGCCGTGAAGGACGACGCCGGCTGGTTCTACACGGGCGATCTGGCCACCCGCCGCGCCGACGGCTCGATCCGCATCGTCGGACGGCGGGCGACGGATCTGATCAAGTGTGGCGGCTACAAGGTCGGGGCGGGGGAGGTCGAAGCCGCGCTCCTCGAACACCCGGCCGTGCGCGAGGCGGCCGTGCTCGGCGTGCCCGATGGGGACTTGGGCGAGGCGATCGTCGCGTTCGTCGTGACCGACGGTGGCGTGGAAGGGAAGGTGCTGGAGCAGTTCGTGGCCAGCGCGCTGTCTCCGCACAAGCGCCCTCGACAGGTGCACCTGGTCGACTCCCTGCCGCGCAACGCGATGGGGAAGGTCCAGAAGAAGGCGCTGCGCGAACGGCTGGGCCCGAGTGGCGTTCAGCAGTGATACGAGGAAACCAGGCCGAACGGAGCACGAGAAGGAGTCAGCCCATGTCGCGGTGGTCGTTGATTGTCGTCGGGTGTTGGAGCTTGGCCGCGCAGGCCGGCGTCGCGCTCAAGTTCGCCCACGAAGATCTCAAGGCGTCGACCTTCACGACGATGAAGATCTCCGGCGCCAAGGTGCGCATCGAGGCGGGCCCAGATCACCTGCTCGTCTGGGACGGCGCGACGCTGCTCGTGGCCGACCTGCGAGGGAAGTCGTTCTCGCGCCTGGAGCCGGCCACGCTCAAGGTACAAGGCCAGGGGCTCAACGTCGTCATCAAGGCCCTCGACAAGGACATGGTGAAGCTCCCGCCCGAGAAGCGCGCGCGGCTCAAGGCCATGGTGCAGGAAGCCCGGCAGCAGCCGGTGGCTCCGCCGAACGTGCCCTGGACCTTCAAGGCGACCACGGAGAAGCGCAAGGTGGGCGCCTACGAGTGCACCATGTACGTCGCCACGCGCGGCCCGGTGCGCCACGACATGTGCCTGGTGCCCTGGGACAAGTCACCCGTACCCAGAACGGAGCTCGCCGCGCTCAAGCCGCTGGCGGACCTGAGCCGCGACCTCGCTCAGCGAGCGGGGCCGACGGTGGCTCGGGACGAGGTCGACTACGGCATGGACACGTTCCCGGGCTTCCCGGCCCTCGACGTGAGCTCGGCCAACCCGCGCCAATACCGCGGCACGCGGCTCCTCGAGGCCGCCACCGTGTCGCTGGACGAGGCCACCTTCACCCTCCCGCCCGGGCTGAGCGAGAAGGTCGTCGTGCCTGCCGGGCCCACGGTCGCCCCGTGACTTCCGCGGGGCGAGCTCGCGCTTGGGCGTGCGCTGACCTCAGCTCGCGCTCTGCGCCGCGAGGTAGTCGATGAGGTCGATCTTCGACACCACCGCGGCCACGCGCTGACCTTCGCGCACCACCGCGACGTTGTCCTGCGCGAAGACCTGCCGCAGCTGAGGGATCGTCGTCTCCTTGGTGACCACACCCTGCAGCGGGGCGATCAGCGTGTCGATCGCGTCCGTCATCTTGTGGTTACCGGCGACGAGCCCGTTGAGCAGGTCGTACTCGTGGATCATGCCCAGGGCCGTGCCGTCGGCCTGCACCACCGGCATCTGGCTGATGCCGTTCTTCTTCATCAGCTCGATGACCTGGCCGATCTTCTGCCCCTTCTCGGCGGTCAGCAGCTTCTGCGGCCGCGCCTTCATGATGTCGGCGACGGTGCCCGGCCCCTTGTCCTCGAGGAAGCCGTTGTCCCGCATCCACTCGTCTGAATAGAACTTCGAGATGTAGCTGGACCCCGAGTCCGGCAGCACGACGACGATCGACTTGCCCTTGCCGACTTCCTTGGCGAGCTCCAGCGCGACGTGCACCGCCGCCCCCGAGCTGCCGCCGCCGAAGACGCCTTCTTCACGCGCGAGGCGCCGGGCGGCGACGAAGCTCTGCCGGTCGTCCACCTGCCGCACCTGGTCGACCACCTTGAAGTCCATGGCGGCGCACACCATGTCTTCGCCGATGCCTTCGACCTTGTAGACGTGGGCTTCGCCGATCTTCCCGGTCTTGAAGTAGCCCGTGTAGATGGACCCGATCGGATCCACGCCCACGTTCTGAATCGCCGGGTTCTTCTCTTTGAAGAACTTGCCGGCGCCGCTCATGGTGCCGCCGGTGCCCAGGCCCGACACGAAGTAGTCGAACTTGCCGTCGAGCTGGCTCCAGATCTCCGGGCCGGTGGTGAGGTAGTGCGCTTCGATGTTGTCCGGCGAGTGGTACTGGTTCGGGTAGAACGCGCCGGGCGTCTCGCGGGCCAGCCGCTTGGCCGTCTCGTAGTAGCTGCGCGGATCGTCGGCCGGCACGTTGGTCGGCGTCACCACGACCTGCGCGCCCATGGCCTTGAGGCGGTTCACCTTCTCGGTGCTCATCTTGTCCGGCATGGTGAAGATCGTCTTGTACCCGCGCACGGCGGCCACCATCGCCAGCCCGAAGCCGGTGTTGCCCGACGTGTTCTCGACGATCGTCCCGCCCGGCTTGAGGCGCCCGTCGGCCTCGGCCTTCTTGATCATGTGCAGCGCCATGCGGTCCTTGATCGCACCGCCGGGGTTCATGAACTCACACTTCACGTAGACCGTGGCGTCGTTGGGCCCGGTCAGCTTGTTCAGCTTGATGAGCGGGGTGTTGCCGATCGCGTCGAGGACGTTGTCGTAGACGTTGTGCATGGCCGGGCCGAATAGACGCCCAAGGCCGCCCGTGTCCAGCGCCCTGCCACGCTCGCGGCACGAAGGGTGCAGCCAGCGGCCTCACCATGCTGTCGCCGCTCGCGGGGGTGCTCGCACGCCAGCATGTCGTGCTCCGCGAACGGTTGGACGCGTGCCTGCCTGTGCCGGGTGTGGTCGACGTCGACGGCTTCGACGAGTTTCGGCGCGCGCTGCTGCGCCACGTGCGCGATGAAGAAGGCATCATCATCCCCGCGCTCGTCGAGGCCATGGGGGCGGAGCCTGCGTTCCGCGCCGGCCTGCGCAAGGACCACGTCGGCATCGCCGCGCTCTGCGTGCCGCTGCCCGAGCGAGAGTGGGTGGAGAACCTGCGCGATCTGCTGGACGAGCACTACCGTACCGAAGAGGCGCCGGGGGGCTTCGTGGACCTGTGCCACCAGCACCTGTCGGGCCGCGCCACCGAGCTGCTCGCTGCCATGGCCGTCGCCCCCGCGCTCGAGCTGCCGGCCTTTCGAAAGGGCCCCGGCGTCAAGGAGCGCTTCGATCAAGTCCTCATGGCGATCGGCGTGGTTCAGCCGTTCCGCGCGCGGAAGCCTTGACGCCCGACACAGCGGCATGTTTCAAGTCGAAACACATCATGGCGACCTGTGAAACGTCCTTCGAGTCCGGCGGGGAGCTCTGCCGCCACTGCCGCACGAAGGTGGGCGCGGGGGGCGCACGCTTCTGCTCGCGCCTGGTGGTGCAGAGCGAGCCCATGAAGCACCTGCTCGAGAAGCTGGCGACGGTCGCCGGCACCGACGCGTCGGTCGTGCTGCGCGGCGAGTCGGGCTCGGGCAAGGAAGTCATCGCCCGCGCGGTGCACGCCAACAGCACCCGGCGCGCCAAGCCGTTCGTCGCCATCAACTGCGCGGCGCTGCCGTCGGAGCTGCTCGAGTCCGAGCTGTTCGGCCACGCCAAGGGGGCCTTCACCGGGGCGGCGACCGCGCGCAAGGGCCTGTTCGAGACCGCCGACGGCGGCACGCTGCTGCTCGACGAGATCGCCGAGATGCCGTTGGCGCTGCAGGCCAAGCTGCTCCGTGCGCTGCAAGACGGGGAGATCCGCCGCGTCGGTGAGAGCAGCAGCTTCCAGGTCGACGTGCGGTTGATCTGCGCCACGCACCAACACCTGCAGACCGCGGTGCGCGAAGGCCGCTTCCGCGAAGACCTGTTCTTCCGCCTCAAGGTCTTCTCGCTGGTGGTGCCCCCCCTGCGCGAGCGCAAGGAAGACATTCCGGTGCTGGCGGAGATGTTCATGAGCGCAGAGGGCCACGCCACGCGGAAGCTCACCCCCCGGGCGCTGCGCGCGCTGCTGGCCTACCCATGGCCGGGGAACGTGCGGGAGCTGGTCAACGCCATCAAGCATGGGGCGGTGTTGTCCCGCGGCGCCGACATCGATCTGCCGCACCTCCCGGACGAGGTCGTGGAGCCGTTCAGCGTGCCGCTGGCGACGGCCTCGCCCACGCCCTCCGGGCTGCGCTCGCTCGCCGACGTCGAGAAGCAGCACATCACCGACGTGCTGCGCGCCTGCGGCGGCAAGTCGACGGACGCGGCGAAGGTCCTCGGCATCGGCCGCACCACGCTCTGGCGGAAGATGAAGGACTACGGGCTGGCCGAGGCCTAGTTGTGAAGCTCGCCGCGCTGCCCGCGGTGTTTCGATTCGAAACGTTGGTCCCCACCGAGAGGGCGCGCGCTCCCGCGTCCAGCGTGCACAGACCGCGCTGCCTGGTCGATCTGGGCTGGGGTCGACGCAAGGACTGCGCTGACCCCCACGCTTGGCGGCGTCGTCCCACCCTCGACGCGCCGCGGTACGCCACGTGCAGACGGCTGCGGCGAAATGTCGCACCGGGCGCGGGCACGCACAGGAGGGAACACCACATGAGTCGAAATCGCTTCGTCGCGCTGCTGGCCGCGGTGCTGGCTGGCACGTCCTGGGGGCAGACGCTCCAAGACGTCATGAAGGCGCGGAACTTGACCCAGCAGGACCTGCTCGCGGCGGCGAAGACGTACGTGCCGACGGGCAAGCGCGACGACTTCATCGTCTTCAGCTCGGGCGGACAGTCCGGGCAGGTGATCGTCTACGGCGTGCCGTCCATGCGCATTCTGAAGTACCTGGCGGTCTTCACGCCGGAGCCCTGGCAGGGCTACGGGTTCGACGAAGAGTCGAAGAAGGTGTTGGCCGAAGGGTCCATGAACGGCAAGCAGATCACCTGGGGTGACACGCACCACCCGGCGATCTCCGAGACCGACGGCAAGTACGACGGCCAGTTCTTGTTCATCAACGACAAGGCGAACCCGCGCATGGCGGTGATCGACCTGCGCGACTTCGAGACGAAGCAGATCGTGGTGAACCCCGTCTACAAGTCGGAGCACGGCGGCGCGTTCGTCACGCCGAACAGCGAGTACGTCATGGAGGCCGCGCAGTACGCGGCGCCGCTCGAGAGCGGGTACGTGCCGCTCGACGAGTTCAACGACAAGTACCGCGGCGGCTTGACCTACTGGAAGTTCGACCGTGGGTCCGGGCGCATCAAGCCCGACGAGTCGTTCAGCTTCGAGCTGCCGCCGTACAGCCAGGACCTGTCCGATTCCGGCAAGGGGCCTTCGATGGGCTGGGGCTTCACCAACAGCTTCTGCTCCGAGCGGTACGTCGGCGGCATCGAGCTGGGGCGACCGCCCTTCGAAGCCGGCTGCTCCGCGAAGGACACCGACTTCCTCCACATCACCAACTGGCAGAAGGGCGCCGAGCTGGTGAAGGCGGGCAAGGCCAAGAAGATCAACGGCCACAACGTGATCCCGATCGATCTCGCGGTGAAGGAAGGCGCGCTGTTCCTGGTGCCTGAGCCGAAGAGCCCGCACGGCGCCGACGTGACCCCCGACGGCAAGTTCATCATCGTGTCCGGCAAGCTCGACACGCACACCATGGTGTACAGCTTCGAGAAGATTCAGAAGGCGATCGCCGACAAGAAGTTCGAAGGCAAGGACCCGTACGGCATTCCAATCATTGCCATGAAGGACGCGCTGCAGGCGCAGGTCGAGCTCGGCCTGGGTCCGCTCCACACCCAGTTCGACAAGAAGCCGTGCTGGGCGTACACGTCGCTGTACGTCGACTCGCAGGTCGCGCGCTGGGACTACTGCCAGGGCAAGGTGCTCGACAAGCTGTCGGTGCACTACAACATCGGCCACCTGCTGACGATGGAAGGCGACTCCGTCGATCCGAAGGGCCGCTACCTGATCGCGCTGAACAAGCTGGCGATCGACCGCTTCAACCCGGTGGGGCCGCTGCACCCGCAGAACCACCAGCTGATCGACATCTCCGGCGACAAGATGCAGCTGCTCTACGACATGCCGCTGCCGCTCGGTGAGCCGCACTACGCCGTGGCGATCAGCGCGAGCACGCTCAAGCCCGGCGTTCGGTACAAGGTCGGCACCAACAGCCGCACCGATCAGAAGCACCCAGGCGCGGTGCGCGCGGGCGAAGAGAAGATCGTCCGCAACCCGGGCAAGGTCGAAGTGTTCGGCACGTTGATTCGCTCGCACATCACCCCGGAGATCATCGAGGTCGAGAAGGGTGACGAGGTGACGATCAACCTCACCAACCTCGAGCGCGCGCAGGACGAGACGCACGGGTTCACGGTGTCTGGGTTGAACGTGCACGCGTCGATCGAGCCGGGCAAGACCGTGTCGGTGAAGTTCAAGGCAGAAAAGGAAGGCGTCTACCCGTACTACTGCACCGAGTTCTGCTCGGCGCTGCACCTGGAGATGATGGGCTACTTCCTGGTGAAGCCGAAGGGCTACGTCGCCAAGGCCGGAGCCGCGAAGGCCGTGGAGTACACCAAGGCCGACTACGAGAAGCAGTTCAAGACCAACCAAGACACGCA
The DNA here is from genome assembly GCA_022842905.1 of Myxococcaceae bacterium. Taxonomy (GTDB): domain Bacteria; phylum Myxococcota; class Myxococcia; order Myxococcales; family Myxococcaceae; genus JALHOS01. Next base: position 9,099 of record JALHOS010000068.1, read on the forward strand.
GAAGGTCATCGACGGCGTGGTGGCGTGGATCACCTCGACCAACTTCAAGGACTTCCCCGACGCGGTCGCGCTCGTGGAAGACGCGACGGATCAGCTCAAGGCCGCCGAGGAGCCCAAGAAGAAGATGGAGGAGGCCGCCAAGAAGGAAGACTGGCAGAACGCCACGCTGTGGGCCGGCCAGTGGTGGCAGTACCAGGTCAAGGCCGCCGACATCGGCCTGCGCGCGAAGACGTACCTCGAGCAGAAGGGCGCCAAGCCCACCAAGAAGTGACGCCGAGGGTCGTCTGACCTGATCGCAGGACGGCCTGGTGGGGGAGACGCCCGCCAGGCCGTTTCGTTTGTGAACGCGCCAGGCCGCGTCGGTCTCGCGCGGCGGCGTGGAACGAATTCTGTACAGCACGTCAAAAGGCGCGGCCGCGCATGGGGCGCGGCCCAGCGACGCGGTTTCCAATGTTCCAAGACGAAACAGAGAGGCACACATGCGGTGGATTCAGGCAGCGGTAGTCGTGATGAGCGTGGCGGCGTGGGCGGGACCCGCAGACAAGGGCAAGCCCGCCGACGCAAAGCCGGCGGACGCCAAGGCCGCTGGTGCAAAGCCTGCGGCGGGCAAGCTGGACGGGGCGAAGCTCTACCTGGAGAAGACCTGCGTCGCGTGCCACGGCAAGGACGCGAAGACGCCGATCATGCCCGACTACCCGAAGCTGGCCGGCCAGAGCGCGCCCTACGCCGTCAAGCAGATGAAGGACATCAAGAGCGGGGCTCGGGCGAACGGCAACGCGGCGGCGATGAAGGGCATCATGCACCTCGTGACGGACGAAGAGGTCGAGGCGCTCGCCGAGTACCTCGCCGGCCTGAAGTGACACAGATCAACTGGCGGCACGCTTCGTGAAGCACCGCGTGCCGTCTTCACTCGACAGACGCATAGGACGAGGACGTTCACCATGAAGAAGTCACTGATCGTTGGGCTGGCGGTGCTGGGCGCGACGGCGTGGGCCGGGCCGCCGGCTCCGAAGGCCAAGGGCATCGAGTCGAAGGGGTACAAGTGGAACGCGCAGGAGGGCGAGAAGATCGAAGCGCTCAAGCTCAAGGGCGACGCCAAGCGCGGCGAAGAGGCGTACGAGGTGTGCTCGGCGTGTCACCTGCCGAGTGGCGCCGGCCGGGCCGACGGGACGTTCCCGCAACTCGCCGGCCAGCACGCGACGGTGCTCATCAAGCAGATCGCCGACATTCGCGGCGGGCTGCGAGACAACCCAATCATGTACCCGTTCGCCGCGACGTTGACCGACCCGCAGGAGTTGGCAGACGTGTGCGCCTATATTCAGACCCTGAAGATCCCGCATGACAACGGGAAGGGCGACGGGAAGGAGCTCGAGCTGGGCAAGAAGCTCTACCTGCGCGACTGCGTCAGCTGCCACGGCGCGAACGGGGAAGGTGACCAGACCAAGTACTACCCGGTGCTCGCCGGCCAGCACTACAAGTACATGCTTCGCCAGGCCCTGGAGATCCGCGACGGCAAGCGCCGCAACGCCAACCCAGACATGGTGAAGATCATCAAGACGTACTCGGACAAGGAGATCGACGCGATCGTCGACTACATGTCTCGGCTGCAGATGCCTGAGGGCGGCGCGAAGAAGAAGTAGCGGCTCGTGATGAGGCGCGCGTTCGCGGGAGGTATGTCATGGCATCGGTTCCACGGCAGTCTTGGGTCGTCAGCGCGCTGGCCGTGCTCGCGGCCGGGCTCACGGTTTCCGTGTATTTCATGCCGGTGTGGTGGGTGTCGCTGACGGCGCCCAACTACCCTGCGGACGCGTTCCCCGACGGCATCAAGATCGTCTTTGGCTTCACGGGCGTCTCGAACGGCTGCACCACGCCGCCCAAGACGAGCCGCATCTCGCAGGAGACGCTGCAGGAAGACCTGGGCTGGCGGGAAGACGACGGCGCGCTGGGGCACGGCGCGAAGGCAGAGAAGCCCGAGGCGCTGGACTGCATGCACGAGATGAACACCATCAACCACTACGTGGGCATGCACCCGATCGGCGTCGGCGCGCCGGTGGAGCGCTTCCTCTCGCCCTACATTCTCGGGCTCTTCGTCGTCTCGCTGCTGGGCTTCGCCGTCGGGCCGGTGCGGCCGCGGGCCCTGACGCTCGGCGTGGGCTTCGCCGTCGTGTCGGGGTGGATGGTGTTCGATCTGTGGGGGCGCGGGAGGCTCGCGGCGCACGTCGCCCAGTACATGGACGACGCCGGGAAGTACTTCCGCGAAGCCGAGCGCATCGCGTCGTGGGGGGGCACGCTGAGCAACGTCATCACCGGCGTCGCCGTCGGGCTCATCGCCATGATGGCGTTGATCACCGTCGCCACGGCGAAGTGGCCCCGCGCACAGCTGGCGCTGGCGGCGGTGCCGGCGCTGCTGCCCGCCTTCTTCGTGGGCGCCTTCGCGGCGTGGCTGTGGTTCTTCGGGCACAACCTCCACCCGTGGGGCGCGTTCACCGTCAAGCCGTTCATGCCGACGGTCTTCGGCGACGGAAAGGTCGCGCAGTTCAGCACGCACAGCTACCCGACGTATGGGTTTGGGGTGCTGGCGGCGGTGGCGGTCCTGTGCCTGCTGGCGCTGCTGCGGCGCCGGCTCGAGTTCCTCGACGCGGAGCCGAGCGCGCCGTCCACGCCCGCGCCGGGGGCTGTCGTGGGTGGGCCCGCGGTCTCCGGGGAAGGGAAGGCTTAGGGCCGTGCGGAAGTGGCTCCTCGCCGCTCTGAGCTTCGGTGCGTTGGTCGCCTTCGGGCAGATCGACGCGGACGAACAGCCGCGCGGTGACGACGCCATGGGCAAGCCGCAGAACGCGCCGAGCTGGGGCGCGTCGTGGGAGCCGACGCCGAAGCCCACTGCGCCAGCGAGCTCCGACGCGCCCTGGCTCCAGCCGCTGATCGACGCCGCGCCGGAAGGCGGCATCTTGGTGCTCGAGCCCAAGCGCTACGCCGGGCCGGCGGTGATCCAGAAGAAGTTGATCGTCGACGGGCAGGGCAAGGCGGTCATCGACGGGGCGGGGAAGGGCACGGTGCTCACTCTCGAGGCGTCGGACTCCGTGCTCCGCGGCGTGACGGTCACCGGGTCCGGGGACTCGCACAACACCGACGACACCTGTCTCAACGTCCGCGGCCACCGCAACGTGATCGAAGGCAATGTGTTCGAAGACTGTCTGTTCGGTGTCGATCTCAAGCAGGCCAATGACAACCAGGTGCGAAAGAACCGCGTCAGCTCCAAGCAGCGCTCTCTGGGGCTGCGCGGAGACGGACTGCGGCTGTGGTACTCCATGAACAATGTCGTCGAGGCCAACGAGTTCACCGACGTGCGCGACTTCGTCGTCTGGTACTCGAACGGCAACGTCATTCGAAACAACGTCGGCCGGCGCGGGCGCTACTCGCTCCATTTCATGTTCGCGCAGCACAACGTGGTCGAAGGCAACCACTTCGAAGACAACTCCGTCGGAATTTACGTCATGTACACGGATGGCGTGGAGATCCGGAACAACACGATCGTCCGCTCGCAGGGCGCCGCCGGCATGGGGATCGGGTTCAAGGAAGCGTCGAACTCCACGCTCGAAGGGAACTCGATCGTCTACTGCGCGATCGGCATCGGCTCGGATCTGTCGCCGTTCGAGCCGGACTCCACGATCACCATTCGCCACAACCGCATCGCCTACAACGGCGTCGGCCTGTCCTTCATTGGCGAGCGGGAAGGCACGACGGTCGAAGGCAACGTGTTCGAAGGCAACCTGGACCACGTCGCCCAGGCGGCCGGCGATCAGCCTCGCACCGTGTTCACCGGGAACTACTGGGACGACTACCAAGGGTTCGATCGCGACCGGAACGCCGTCGGGGACACGCCGTACGAGCTGTACGCCTACGCCGACCGCCTGTGGATGGAGACGCCCGCCGCGCGCTTCTTCAAGAACGCACCGCTCATGGAGGCGCTCGACTTCCTCGAGCGGCTCGCGCCGTTCTCTTCGCCGACGCTGCTGGTCAAGGACGAGGCCCCGCGGTTCGTCCGCCCGGAAGGCATGCCATGAGCGACGCTCCGAAACCTCCAGCCCTCTCCGAGGCGCGCCGGCAGGAAGAGCGGCGGAAGGTGCTCCACGCCGCAGCGGTCGGCTGTGGGGTGATCGGCCTGTCGCTCTTGGGGTTGGCGCCGGTGGCGCTGCGGAAGAGCGCGCGGTTGCGGCCGCCCGGCGCGCTGGACGAACACGACTTCTTGTCCAGCTGCATCAAGTGTGGCCAGTGTGTGCAGGTCTGTCCGGTCGAAGCCCTCAAGCCGGCGGACCTCTTCGACGGCTTTGGCGTGGGCGTGCCGTACTTGGAGCCGCGGAAGCAGGCCTGCGACTTCTCGTGTGACGTTGGCCAGTGCATTTTGGCGTGTCCGACCGGCGCGCTGACGTACCACCGGAGTGCAGACTTCCCAGTGCAGGCCGGCCAGGAACTGGCGATCAAGCCGACGCTGCGCGCCAAGCGGGGCGAACCGGACGCGACGCTGAACGTCGAGGCGCGCATGGGTGTGGCGCGGCTGCGAGACCCCCAGGCGTGCTGGTCGGTGCGGGGCAAGCCCGTGCAGGGGCCGACGCGGTCCAAGGCGTTCAAGGGAAAGCTGCGCTACCCGGAGGTGGACCGCTGGAAGCCGCAGCCGGTGCGGGAGCACGTGTACGACGTGCCGCGGTGTGATCTCTGCGTGCGCGAGTGCCCGGTCGACGGGGCGATCTCCATCGACGACGTGAACGGGGTGCCGACGCCCGTCGTGCACGATCCCTGCGTGGGCTGCGGTGTCTGCGAAATGGTCTGCCCCGCGGAGCCGGCGGCGATCGTCGTCGACGCCCAGGTGCCGTGGCGAGGGGAAGGGCAGTCATGAACCGCACCCTGGACCAGCTTCGAATCATGTTCGGCGGCGAGCCGCGCAAGCCGCCCCCGGAGGCCCTGTCTCCCGGCGCCAAGCACCTCTACGCGACCAAGAAGCTGACGAAGAAGGACTTCTTGATCCTCCAAGAGAAGGAGCGGGCGCAGGTCGCGCAGCAGAAGTGGAAGAAGCGGCGCTGGGCGGTGCTCATCACCGTCAACCTGCTGTTCGTCCTCTCGTACCAGCTCGACGTGCAGCTCGTGGAGGGCTCGCTGAGCGGCAGCCGCTTCCTCGGCTTCCACCTCATCGATCTGAACGCTGCGCTGCAGCTCATGCTCGCGCACAAGCACGTCATCGTGAACCTGCTGATCGGCACGGCGACGATCGGTGCCGTCTGGCTCGTGCTCGGCGGGCGCTCGTTCTGCTCGTGGGTCTGCCCGTACCACCTGCTCGCCGAGTGGGCCGAGGCGCTGCACGTGAAGCTGGCCGAGAAGAAGCTGGTGAAGGACCACCCGCTCCACCGCGGCCTGCGCACGGTGCTCTGGGTCGTCTTCGCGCTGTTGGCGTACGGCACCGGCTACACGGTGTACGAGGCGGTCTCGCCGACTGGCATCGTCTCGCGGGCGTTGATCTACGGCCCGGGCGTGGCGCTGCTGTGGATCGTCGCGCTGCTGGCCTTCGAGGTTCTCTATTCGCGCCGCGCGTGGTGCCGGTACCTCTGCCCGGTGGGTCTGACCTACGGCTTGGTGGGCACGTTCTCGCCCGTGCGCGTTCACTACGACCTCGCCAAGTGCGCCCACGAAGGCGAGTGCCGCAAGGTCTGCTTGGTGCCGCACGTGCTCGACCACATCTTCAAGGGCCGCGCGACGAACGAGCACTTGGACGTGGGCCCGGACTGCACCCGCTGCGGCAAGTGTGTCGACGTCTGCCCGGGCGGGGCGCTGAGCTTCACCGTGAAGGGGCTGAGTCGGTCGCCCAAGCCGCTCGTCATCCCTCCGCCGCCGCAGCCTCCGCAGGTGACGCCATGATCCGTCTTTCCGCGCTGACGAAGGCCTTCAAGAAGCACCGCGTCCTCGACGCCCTGGAGCTGTCGATCGCCGAAGGAGAGCGGGTGGCGCTCATCGGCTCGAACGGCGCCGGGAAAACGACGATGATCCGCTGCATTCTCGGGGAGTACACGTTCTCGGGCGGCCTCGAGGTGAACGGGCTGTCGCCGCGGGTCGATCGCGCCGCGGTGCTCAAGACCGTCGGCTTCGTCCCTCAGCTCCCGCCGCCGCTGAAGATGCCGGTCCGCGAGCTGGTGCGCTTCGCCGCCGCCGTGTCGGGGACGTCGCCCAGCCGCATCGACGAGCTCGCCGCGCGCCTGGGGCTCGACGTGAAGCTCTTCGCGCACCACCCCTTCTTCAAGCTGTCCGGCGGGCAGAAGCAGAAGCTGCTCATCGCCATCGCGTTGGGGCGCGACGCGCGGTACCTCTTCTTGGACGAGCCGGCGGCGAACCTCGACCCCGAGGCACGGCACACGTTCTTCACGCTGCTGGCCGAGCGCGCCGCCAACGCGACCATGATCATCTCCAGCCACCGGCTGGACGAGGTGGCCGCGCTGGTGAACCGCGTCATTGAGCTCGATCGCGGCAAGGTGGTGCTCGACGATCGCGTGGCCGACGCCCCGTTGACCGGGGTGCTCACCTGCGCCGTCGTGCTGCGCCGGCCGGACGCGGCGATCGCCAAGGCCTTGGGCGAGTGGGGCTTCGCCGACGTCCGCGAAGGCCTCGAATGGGCGGGGCGGGTCGCCGGGGCCGATCGACTCCGCTTCATGGGCATGCTGTCGCGCTACGTGGGGCTGCTGGTGAAGGTGTCGCTCGAAGAACAGCACGTCGCCGCGCTCAAGGTGGTGGCGTCATGAGCTCGCGCACGAACCGGTGGGTCGGGCTCTGGCTGTGCACGGCCGCGCTCGTCGCTTGCCAGCCGGGCGCTTCGTCGGGGCCGGCCCAGGTGAAGTGGGACCGCGACGTCTGCGGCGGCTGCAGCATGGTCATCTCCGAGCCGCACTTCGCCTCGCAGGTACGCGGCGGGCCCAAGCAGCAGGTGACGAAGTTCGACGACATCGGCTGCGCGCTGAAGTGGCTCGGCCAGCAGCCGTGGGCGGACGAGCCGGCCACGCAGGTGTGGGTCGCCCGCTACGACGCCCCGGGCCCGGTGGAGTGGCTCGACGCCAAGACGGCCCGGTTCCTCCCTGGGAAGACGTCGCCCATGGGTTTCAACTTCGGCGCGGTCGCCGGGGGCGCCGACGGTCGCTCGTTCGATGAGGTCCGCGCGCAGGTCAGCGCATTGGGGGCGAGATGATCCCCGCCACACCCGCGAGGTCCCACCCATGAGCCACCTGGCCCTCACCGCCCGCCTCGACATCTCGGAGTCCGTGCGGGCTCGCTGGTTCTTCGTCTACACGCTGATCTTCGGCGGCATCGTCGCGGCGTTTTTCGCGTTCGGCGTCACCGAGTCGCGCGTGCTGGGCTTCATGGGGCTCTCGCGGCTGCTGGTCACGTACATCCAGCTGGCGATGGCGATCATGCCGATCTTCATTCTGCTGACGACGGTGCGCAGCGTCGCTGGCGACCGTGAGGCGGGCGTCTTCGAGTACCTGCTCGCGCTGCCGGTCTCGCTGGGGAGCTGGTACTGGGGCCGGCTGCTCGGCCGGTTCCTGACGGTCTTCCTCCCCGTGTTCCTGGCCATGCTGGTCGCCACGCTCTGGGCGGTGCACAAGGAGATCGAGGTCCCCTGGCGCATGTTCGGCATCTACACCGGGCAGCTCGCGGCCATGTCCTGGTGCTTCCTGGGGCTGGGCATGTTGCTGTCCACCTTCGCGCGGTCCACGGATGTCGCGCAGGGCAGCGCCTTCGTGCTGTGGCTGACCTGCCTGCTCTTCCTCGATCTCATTTTGTTGGGCGTGCTGATCCAGGGCCGCATGCCCGCGGAAGGGGTCGTGGCGATCGCCCTCATCAACCCGTTGCAGGTGTTCCGCACCGGCGCGCTCATGCTCTTCGATCCGCAGCTCGTCGTGTACGGGCCGGCGGCGTACGTCATCTACGATCACTTCGGTGGGCCGAACTTCATCGCGTACTCCATGGCCTACCCGGCGTTCCTCGGCACGGTGGCCGCGGGGATCGGCTACTGGAACTTCCGCCGCGGCGATCTCGTCTAGGCGCCCGCCATGCGGCCAGGCTGGCTCTTCGCGGCGTTCGCGTGGTGGGCGTGCGGCGCCATGCCTCAGCCGGCCGTGCTCGGTCGAGCGCCGTTCGACTCGGCCCTGCGCCCACTCCAGCCGCTGATCGACGCCGCGCCCGAAGGGAGCACCCTGCGCTTGCCTCCGGGCCGTTGGGCCGGCCCAGTCACCATCTCCAAGCCACTCACGCTGGACGGGCAGCACGCCGCGACGCTCGACGGCAAGGGCGTGGGGACGGTGGTGCACGTAACGGGGCGGAGCGTCACGTTGCGGCGCCTGAGGGTCACCGGCTCCGGCAGCAGCCACGACGGCATGGACTCGGCGATCGTCCTCGAAGGTGAAGGGCACCGCGTGGAGCACGTCACGCTCGACGACGTGCTGTTCGGCGTCTTCCTGCGCGCCGCCAAGGGCAGCACCGTGTGCGGCAGCGTCATCTCTTCGAAGGCCGAAGAGCACAGCCTGCGCGGTGACGGCGTGCGGATCTGGAACGGGCAGGACAACCGAATCATCGGCAACGACGTGTTCGACGCGCGCGACGTGGGGCTCGCCAACACCTGGCGCAACGAGGTGAAGCACAACCGGATTCGACGGGGCCGCTACGGGCTGCAGCTGGTGTTCTCGCCGCACAACGTGCTCGAGGACAACGTGCTGGACGGGAACCTCACCGGGATCGCGATCATGTACTCGAACGGCGTCGAGCTGCGGCGCAACCACGTGCTGCACAGCCGAGGGGTGTCCGGCGTGGGCCTGTCCTTCAAGGAGTCGGGCGCGGCGATCGTCGAGGACAACCACGTCGTGCACTGCGCCGTCGGCGCGAAGACGAACGCGCCCACGACGCCGGAGGCGCTCATCACCTTCCGCGGCAACACCTTCGCGCACAACGTGGCGGGCATGGACTTCTACGGGGAGTCGGGCGGGCACCAGATCGTCGACAACCGCTTCGAGAAGAACCTGGTGCACGTCACCGTGTCCGCGCCCATGAGCGCGCGGGGCCAGCACTGGGACGGCAACGTGTGGGACGACTACGAGGGCTTCGATCGCGACGGCGACGGCGTGGGCGACACGCCGCACGAGGTGTACGCCTTCGCCGATCGCATCTGGCAGGAGACGCCCCAGGCCACCTTCTTTCGCAACGCCCCGGCGCTCGAATTGCTCGACTTCCTCGAGCGCCTCGCGCCCTTCGCCGGGCCGGAGCTGACGCTGCGCGATCTGCACCCAGTGGTGCGCGGCCCTTCCGCGCCCGAGGCGTTGCCAGCGTTCACGCCGACGTGTCCGTGACCGAAGGACGGGCTCGCCGGTTCAGACGCGCGTCGTCGACGGCTTCGCCTTCATCAGCGACTCGATTCGCTCGAGGACCTCGCCCTTGTAGACGCGGGAGCCGCAGGACGGGCAGGCGCCTTGAGGCACCTCGGTGAGGACCACCACCTTGCCGTGCACCGTGAGCCGCACCTCGACGAAGCGGTTCTCATATGCGCCGCTGCAGGGGCAACGCCCGTAGTCGCGCTTGAAGTAGTCCGCCATGGAGGGGCGGCCAAAATAGCGCTCTGGCTGGCATACTCCACTCCCGATGACACGCGTCCCTCCTCCTTCCCTCGGGCCCCAGCCCCAGCCGCCCAAGCCAATTCGTCGAAATACCGGCGGCGGCATGCGCGCCCAGAAGGCGCCGCAGCACGCCGAAGCGAGCTCGAACGCGGACTTGAAGCCGGTGGCTGAGGACGCCGACGACGGTGACTGGCTGCCGGACGACGCCGAAGACGGGCACGGGGGCCAGCACGAGCCGCGGACGACGCAGCAGTCCACCGCGAACCTGCCCAGAGTCCCCGATCGCCCGCAGCGACCGGACGTGCGCGACGCGAAGGGCGGCAAGGAGACGAAGGCGGGGAAGGACGCCAAGGCCGAGACGAAGGACACGAAGTCGGCGAAGGGGGCCGCCGGCGCCAAGGGGGCGAAGGGCGCGGGTGGCGCGCAGGGCGCCGACGAGTCTCGGGGCACCCGAGAGGCCAAGGGGCTCATGCGTGGCAGCGAGTCCGAGCTCATGACTGACAAGAGCTTCGCGAGGGTCGCCGCGCTGGCGCCGTCCACCACGAAGCTCACGGGCACTTCGTCGCATTTGGACCGCCCGCCCGACGCCTACGCCGCGCTCAAGGACGCCAAGGAGGCCGGCGTGCTCTTCCGCGAGGACGAGGGGGGTGGAGGCGCGGCAGGGCAGCCGGAAGGTGAGGATCCCGCGCTCGTCGAGGCCGTCGAGGAGTGCATTCGGCGGTGCTTTGGCGTGAAGGGGATCCTCCGCATCAACCCCGGGCGGAACGAGAAGGACGAGAAGCTGATCGTCGTCGTCGCCACCCACGGCTTCAGCCAAGCGTCCATGGCGAAGATTCCCCCCGAAGTGCACGGCTTCCCGACGACCACCGCGCTGCCGTTCGAACTGTTGCCGCTCAAGCGCGACGCTTGACGAGCGGCGGGTGGCGCCGGCACGGGGTCGGCTTCACCACCGGACCACGCAGCACGTACACGGCCGTGTAGCTGGGGTGCTCGTCGAGGTACGCGCGCAGATCCGTCACGACCGTCGCCATGGCGAAGTGATCGCCAACCACCCAGCGGCCGCCTCCCAGGGCCAGCCCCGTGTGCCACACCCACAGGGAGACCCCGTCGAGCGAGGTGAGCGCTGGCTCCGCGCTGTTCTCGTTCGTCGACAGCAGGAACAGCACGTCGCCCGGCTCGAGCACCGACGTGTCCAACGCGGCGCTGGCGATGGGGCTCAAGCCCCGGACGGGACGGCCGAGGACACCCGAGGCCGCCAGCTCGGTCGGGTTCACCGAGTAGGACTTCCAACCGCAGCCGCTCGCACGCTCTGCTGCCGCGAAGACCACCCCGAGACAGTCGATGCCAGGGCCTGACGGTCGCAGCCGCCCACCCCAGCTGTACGGGGTGCCCTCGAGCGCGAGCGCCGCCGGGAGCCCGCTGGCCATGGACTGCGCGAGCAGCAATGAGACGAGGTGAGCGCTCATGTTGGAGACGCCGGGACACGTGCCGAGCGCCTCCGGTTCCACGCGGTGCGTGTCGCCACTCCGCCGCTGTGGCCGGTCGCGGTGGCGTCGCACGGCGTCGCCTTCGAATTCCCGCCTGACCTTCAGTGAGCGACCCCGCGCCAAGGCGCCGAAGAAGTTTTGCGGCGCCTGGCTTCCGCTGGCATCGTCCGCCGCTCGCATGGAACTCGAAACCGCGCTTCGTCAACAGGTCTCCTCCGCCGTCGGCACGCCCCTGCCTGACGCCGTCATCACCAAGCTCAAGGGGGACGCGAGCAACCGCAGCTACTACCGCGTGGGCAGCCCGCCGCGCTCGTGGGTGGTCATGGTCATGCCGCCCGACGCAGCCAAGAAGTCCGAAGAGGCGTCGAACGGCGCGCCCGTCACCGAGCTGCCGTTCGTCAACGTGCACCGGTACCTGACGGCGCTGGGCGTGCGGGTGCCGCAGATCCTCCGCTACGACGAGCCGAACGGCATGATGGTGCTCGAAGATCTCACCGACGAGACGTTCGAGAAGGCGCTGAGCACGGGCGGGCGGGAGAAGCTGTACACCCGCGCCGTCGAGCTGCTGGCTTCGCTCCGGGCGAAGGCGGAGAAGCGCGTCGACGAGAAGTGCCTGGCCTTCACCCGGCGCTTCGACGTGGCGCTCTACGACTGGGAGCTCCACCACTTCCGAGAGTGGGGGCTCGAAGCGTGGAGCGGGAAGAAGCCGACCGCCGACGAACGCGCGCAGCTCGACGCGATCTTCCAGCGCATCGCCAAGGAACTGGCCGCGGCGCCCGTCGGCTTCACGCACCGCGACTACCAGAGCCGCAACATCATGGTGAAGGACGGGGAGCTGGTCGTCATCGACTTCCAGGACGCGCTGCTCGGCCCCAGGCAGTACGACTTGGTGGCGCTCCTGCGCGACAGCTACGTGGAGCTCGACCGGGCCTTCGTCGACGCCATGCTCGACGTGTACGTGGTCGCGTTCGAGAAGGCGTCCGGCGAGCGGATCGACGTGAAGGCCTTCAAGCAGTTCTTCGATCTGCTCACCGTGCAGCGGAAGCTGAAGGACGCCGGGCGCTTCGAGTTCATCAACCGCGTGAAGGGGAACCCGGGCTTCCTCGTGTCGATCCCCGCGTCGCTTCGCTACGTGAAGGCGGCGCTCGACGTGCAGCCTCAGCTGTCAGAGCTCCGCCGCCTCGTCGCCGCGTACGTGCCCGAGCTCGCATGAGCCTGACCGGGATGATCCTCTGCGCGGGCTTGGGCACGCGCCTGCGCCCGTTCACCAACCGCTGGCCCAAGCCGGCCATGCCCTTCTTCGACGGGCCCCTCGTCCGCCACGGCTTCGCGGCGCTTGCGAAGGCCGGCGTTCGCCAGGTCGGCGTCAACACCCACCACTTGGGCGAGGTGATGGCGGCGTCTGCGCGGGCGGAGTGTGAGCGGCTCGGCCTGGCTCTCACGGTCAACCACGAGGCCGGGGAGATCCAAGGCACCGGCGGCGGCATTCGCGGGCTCCGCGCGCTGCTCTCCCAAGACGTCTGCGTGGTGCTCAACGGCGACGTGCTCTTCACGATCGACGTGGCCGAGGTGGTGGCGGCGCACCGCGCTTCCGGCGCCGACGCGACCATGGTGTTGCTGCCCATGCCCGAAGGCGAGAAGTACAACCCCGTCGAGGTCGACGTCTTCGGGCAGGTGCGGCGCATCGCCGGGGTCGGGCCGGGGGGCGAGCGGCTGGCGCCCTGGCACTTCAGCGGCGCGCACGTGCTCTCACCGCAGGTGTTCGACTTCATGGCGCCCACGGGGGCCGAGGACATCAACCGGGACGTGTACCGGCGCATGCTCGAGGCGGGGCTGAAGATCCACGCGCACGTGGTGACGGACCGTCGGGTGTATTGGTCCGACCTCGGCACGCCGGAGCGCTACCTGAAGACCGTGCAGGACGTGCTGTACGGACACGTGACGGCGGTGCGGCCGGTGAGCGCCGCGAGCGCGAGCCTGGGTGACGCGCGGATCAGCGGCCCGGCGTGGTTCGGGGACGGGGTGGTGCTCGAGCCTGGGGTGCGCGTCGGCGCTGGCGTCGCCGTCGGACGTGGCGCGCGGATCGGCGCGGGCGCCATGCTCAACCGCACCGTGGTGCTCGACGGCGGGCACGTGCCTGCGGGGCAGTTGCTCGAAGACGCGCTTGTCGGGCCCGATGGGGCGCTGTGGAAAGCTGCCGCGCCGTAGAGTCGTCACCTCCCCTTCGACGGGGCCGTGCCCCTGACCTCAGACCCTCCCCATGCCGCTCTCCGACTACCAGCCAGTCATCGGTCTTGAAGTCCACGCGCAGCTGCTGACGCACTCCAAGCTGTTCTCGTCGGCGGCGACGAGCTTCGGCGCGGCGCCCAACCGGCACGTCACCGAGGTGTGCTTGGGCTTCCCAGGCGCGCTCCCCGTGCCGAACGCCGCCGTCGTCGCGCTGGCCATGCGCGCGGGGCTGGCGCTGGGGTGCCGGGTCAACCTGCGCAGCGAGTGGAGCCGCAAGCACTACTTCTACCCGGACCTGCCCAAGGGCTACCAAATCACCCAGTTCGAGCACCCCATCTGTGAGCACGGCGTCGTCGCCTACGACGGGCCCAGCGGGCTCGAGCAGTCGGTGCGCATTCGCCGCATTCACATGGAAGAGGACGCAGGCAAGCTGGTGCACGACGCGGTGCCCGGCTCGTCGCTGGTGGACTTGAACCGCGCCGGCACGCCGCTGATCGAGATCGTCACCGAGCCCGACCTGCGCAGCGCGGACGAGGCCGTGGAGTTCCTCAAGACGCTGCGGGAGATCCTCGTCGCGCTCGGAGTGAACGACGGCAACCTCGAAGAAGGCTCCTTCCGCTGCGACGCCAACGTGTCGATCATGAAGAAGGGCGCGACCGAGCTCGGCACGCGGTGTGAGCTGAAGAACCTGAACAGCTTCCGGTTCATCAAGCAGGCCGTTGAATACGAGATCGGCCGGCACGCCGAGGTGCTCGACGGTGGCGGCGTCATCACCCAGGAGACTCGGCTCTTCGACACCCAGCGCGGCGAGACGCGGTCGATGAGGTCGAAGGAAGACGCGCACGACTACCGCTACTTTCCGGATCCGGATCTCCCGTGGCTCGAGGTGAGCGAGGCGCAGGTGGCGCGGGCGAAGGCGGCGCTCCCGGAGCTGCCCCGGGCCAAACGCCAGCGCTACGTCCAGGCGCTGCGGCTGCCGCCCTACGACGCGCAAGTGCTGACGACGGAGCCCAAGACCGCGGCGCTGTTCGAAGCCTGCGTGGCGGCGTACGGTGGGGAAGCCAAGAAGGTGTCGAACTGGCTCATGGGGGACGTGGCGCGGCTGGCCAACGAGCGAGGCCGGGAGCCGGGCTTTCGCCCGGAGCAGCTCGCGCAGCTGCTCGGCGCAATCGACGCGGGGACGATCTCGAGCAACGCGGGCAAGGAAGTGCTGGCGGCGATCTTCGACGGCCAGGCCGAAGTGGACGCCGTCATCGCGCAGAAGGGCCTCGCGCAGGTGAGCGACGCGGGCGCGGTGGAGGCGGTGGTCGACGGAGTGCTCGCGGCCAACGAGAAGAACGTCGCGGCGTACCGCGCGGGCAACACGAAGCTGCTCGGCTTCTTCGTCGGGCAGGTCATGAATGCGATGAAAGGGCAGGGCAACCCCAAGCTCGTCAACGAGGTGTTGACGCGCAAGCTCGCCGGGTAGGGCGCGGCCGGCTCGCTCAGGGCAGCGCTGCGTGGCGCGGTGCTTCGAGCACGTCGTCCGTCAGCGTCAGCGTGAGGGGCCGCTGCGGGCTCTCACACAGCTCGACCGTCCGACCGCCCGGGTGTCGGTACACCAGCGCGCCAGGCACGGCCAACGGCCCCAGCTCGTCCTTCGAGGCCACCGCTCGCCAGATCACCTCGGTCTGATCGACGGCGGGCCGTGGCCGCAGGTGATGGTGCACGTCCACGCGCAGGTGCCGCACGGCGCGGCGCGGGAGCTCGACTCGAACCCGCTTGCCCGCCACGCGCGCGTCCTGCACGAGGGGCAGCTCGAGCGCTTGGCCGATCGCCGTCACGTCCACGCGTGCCGCGGACAGGTCGGCGACGAAGTCCACCGTCACGCGCTGCGCGCCGGGTGGGAGCCGCAGCTCGTAGCGCATGACGCCCCAACCCGCCTCGGTGGCCCGCACCAGCAGCGACGGGCGGAGGTCGCGCACCTCGACCTCTTCGCCGGCGCGGAGCTGATCGACGTCGGACGGCGCGGCGAGCGCTGGCTCGGCGCCCAACGGCACCTGGGTCCAGCCCGGCGCCTGCGTCGACGGCGTGGTGCAGGCCGCCAGCACCAAGAGCGGAATCACGTCGCGTCCCTCTGCCGTCGAGGAGTCACCTGTCCGCGGGCGACGACGAGCCGCTGCGCGACCAGTTGGGTCGAGCCCTCTGGGAGCACCAGGCGCGGACTCACGTCGTCTCCTCCGCCCGGCGAGGGGCCACCAGCCCGCTGGCGACGACGAGCAGCAGCCCGGCGCCGCCCACCGACGCCACCCGCAGCGGCCCGGCCAGGTGGGTCGTGTCGTACGCGAGCACCTTCAGCACCGCGACGAGCAGCACGACGAAGCCCGCATCGCGCGCTGCCTGCTGCTGGGCCCGAGCCCCGGTCCACAAGAGCCCCGCGCCGAGCAGCACCCACGCGCCGGTCAGCACCAGCCGCCGCGCTTCGGACTCCACGCCCAGCGTCAGCAGGTGGAAGTACACGCCGCCGGAGAGCGTCAGCAGGCCCAGCGCCAACGTCAG
>JALHOS010000069.1 GCA_022842905.1 Myxococcaceae bacterium
TGTCGGCGGCTCCGCGGGCGTCGGCGGCTCCGCGGGTGTCGGTGGCTCCGCGGGTGTCGGTGGCTCCGCGGGCGTCGGCGGCTCCGCTGGCGCCGGTGGCTCCGCTGGCGTTGGTGGGTCCGCTGGAGTCGGAGGCTCCGCTGGCGTCGGCGGCTCCGCGGGCGTCGGCGGCACGGCAGGCGTCGGCGGCACGGCAGGCGTCGGCGGCTCCGACGGCGGCGTCGACGCGGGCTGCGCCTGCAGTGGTGTCTGCCTCGCGGACGGCGGCTGCGTCGAGTGCACGTCGAACGTCCATTGCGCCGGTCCTCGCCCCACCTGCGACGTCGGCAGTGGCGTCTGCGTCGAATGCCTGCCGGGCGCCCAAGATGCCTGCGACGCCGGCCTCTACTGCACCAGCACCCGCCGCTGCGTCGCCGGCTGCAAGAGCGACCTGAGCTGCGCGAGCGGCCAGTGCCTGCCCTCGCACGACTGCGGCTGGTGCCTCGGCGATCTCGAGTGTGCCGCCGGTCGACGCTGCGGCGCGGGCCTCTGCCAAGCCCCCTGCGGGGCGGACGCGGGCAGCTGCGCGTCGGGCTTCGCGTGCTGCGGCGGCCGCTGCGTCGACGTGGCCAGCGACCCCACGTTCTGTGGCAGCTGCGACGCCGGCTGCGTCGGCACCCAACTGTGCGGCGCGGCGAGCTGCGCGAACAGCGTCGTCTCGAGTCTGTGCGCGGTGCCCAGCGCCGCCGTCCTCCTCGACGGCTTCGCAGCCGACGACGACGCGGGCGTCGCCATCGGCGCGGGCCTGGCTGCGACCTGCACTCCGCCCGTCACCTTCCACCTCGTCCAGCCGGACGCGGGCTACTTCAACGCCGTCACTGGCCAACCCGTGCGCCCCGGAGAGCTCTACGTCGTCGCCGGCGGCCGCTACGTGCAGCGGGTGGCCAACTACCTCGAGGTCAGCGGCGCCGCCCACCTCACCTTCACCAGCGACGAGCAGGAGGTGCGCGTGCTGCGGCCGGACGGCGGGCTCGTGGTGCAGACCCCCATCAGCGCGCTGAGCGAGTCTCACGACTACTTCGTGGTGCAGCTCATCACCACGGCCAACCGAATCCCCGTGCTGGGCGTGTACGGCTTCACCGTCATCGGGACGCGCATGGCCGCCTGGTACGTCATCAACACCGTGCTTCCGAACCGTTCGTCCGCGACGCAGCGGTGGTACCTCGTGGAGTGGACGGACATGAACGCGAACCAGAGCCCTGACGGTGCGGACACCTGGCGGCTGGTGAGCTCCGGGCCATGACCGCCGCCCCTTCGAGCCTGCGGTGACGCCGCGCCTGGGCGCGTGGCATCGACTCCCTCGTGGCGCTGGTGCTCGTGCCCTCGGGGCTCGGCCTCGTCGTCGCGACGGACGGCGCGCCGGCGGCGCAGCCCAACCTCACCGAGCTCACCGGTCCTCAGCATCGTCTGGTGCCCATTGGGCCTCCGGCCTCCATCGAGGCCGACGGCCTTCGCCCGGCCCCCGACGGCGCCACCGCGGCTCGCCCTGCCGCTGGAGCCGTGCCTTCGGGCGAGTGCGCCACGTCACCCGGCCCGGGCGGAGCCCTGCCCAGCACCCGCAACGACAGTCCGCCCGCCGCCCTCGCGCAACTGACCCAAGCGCTCTCCGACAACGTCACCCACCGCCACGCCCTGTCAGCCAACGGCTACGGTTGTTGTTCCGTTCACGGAGGTCATGGACCGCTTGAGTGTCGAGAACTGCGTCGTTGGGGCTGACTGCCGCGTCGTCAATCGTTTGGCACGAAGACTCGTGCGACAAACGGCGCGCTGTTGCTTCGGAGCAACAACGCTGTGCGCAGCTGCTCGCTCTGGCCGTCGAATGCACGAACGTCGAAGGCGGCGAGTTCGAACTGGGCGCTGTCGAAGCTCAAGACGACGTCACCCACAGGGCTCAGCGTCGCCGGGCTTCCCCGCACTTCGTACTCCCGAACCTCCACCAGCCCATTTCTCCGCGTCGCGACGAAGCCCCTGCGCGGCGCTCCCGTTGGCAAGGCGTCACCCCGGAAATACACGTCGTCGATGGGGTCCGACGGCGCGGTCACGTAGAGCGGGTAGACGTTGGCAACGGTGATGTTGTTGTCCCACCAGACAAAGTACTCCTCCCAGCTGAGGACCTTGGCGTTGGGCGGGCCGTGCAGCACGAGCACCTGGTAGTCGTTGCGCCCACCGCTGAACTCCGCAATGCGGTGAACGTTACGCGCGTCGGCGCCGCGGCTGAGCGCCATCGTCGAGCCCCAGGACTCCGCGTAAGCGACGTGCGCGCCTGTGGTCACCGCAGGCAGCAACCCAAGGAGTTCGTCGCACGCTCGGCGGCCGCCGGGACGCCATTCGCTCCCGGGCAACTGGACCACGCGCGGTGGCTGTCCACCGAAAAAGCTGAGGCTGCCAACACGCGACAGCGCGCCGTTCGAATCGGCAAAGGTCACGCAGGGTGTTGCTGTCCCGCTGCTCATGTGGCCTTGAACGTAGGCACGGTGCCAAGGCTCGAAAGGGGCCAGCTGTACACCCCCGTCACGCCATGCGCTCGCGTCCGGCGCACGCGCGAGCAGCACGATTCTTGATTCGAGCCCTCCGTCGCGCTGCGGGATCTTGCCGGCGTGGAAGGCAGTGACGATGCTCCCCCCTGGGTAGTTTTCGACCGCCGCACCGAGCACGTGCCAGCTCGGGTCGACGCCAGTTTGGAGATGGTCGCTCCAGCCGCCGTCGACGAATGTGAAGATGGAGTGTCGCCGTACGCCAGCGTCTTGCCCCGCGACCATGATTGGAGTGCCGACGAATACGAGCGGTGCGTTGGTGCTCGTGACTTGCAGGTGAACGGTGGGTGATGTCAACGCGAGAGGCGGCAGCTGGGCGTAGCGGGCCCAGGTCAGGGCCGTACGCGCCACGCGAAGGGCGTTTCCGGCCAAGTCGGTGACGCCATCGATTTCAGCAAAAGCCGTTGTCGGCAGCGCTGGTTTCGCGCTCAGACGCAACGACACGAGTGTACCTTCGCTCGACAAGTCCGGCACCGCGGTCAACGTCGACGTGCCTTCCGCAAAGCGCACGCTGCCGCTGGTGATCGAGGCGCGAAGCAAAGGCTCGTTGACGAGCCAAGTCACGGGCGCGCGCCACGACAAGCCCACTGCACCGGCCTCGGGTCGCTGCATCACGACAGCAGGCGGTGTGCGATCGACCGTCACGAGAAGCTCCGCCGAACGCAGCGCCACGTTTTCGGCAAGGCGGCCGTGAATTGCGAGCGCCCCCTCGGGAAATGCGCGCGTGTCGAGAACAGCGGTGAAAGGCACGCCCAGGCGCAGCACGACCGCTCCGTTCGCGACAACCTCAACGTGGCGGCCCGCAGGGGCATCGAACTGCACAGTCACCGTCGCGTTCGTGAAAACCGGTGCCGTCGGGTAGACGAGGCGCGGGGCCTCCAGTCCAGCGTCACTTTCGACAAATCCGGCATCGCGGGTCGTGTCGCTCCCGGCATCGCTCCGAAGCATGGGGCCCGCGTCCTCTGGGCTCTCGGGCAGTTGATTGCCGCAGGCGAAAACGAGAGCGAGGAGTGTCAGGGCGGGCCAACGTGGGAAGTGGCACATTGCGCGCAGGGTACGTATCCGCCTCCGGGACAGCTATCGGCCGACTGGGCGCTGCACCGACTCGGGTTGCAACGTCCTTTGACGCTGATGCGTCGAACCTCGGTGTCGCGCTGTGTTTTTCAGCGGCCCACGAGTCGAGCGCGGGGGTGAAGAGGGGCGCGTAGACGCCGTGGAAGCCGATGAGGTGCGGCTTGGCGGGCGGCACGAGCTTCCTCGACGTGCGCCATCAGCGATGGCAATGCTCGTGGCCGCGACGTTGGTGCGAAGCGGGCGTGGGGCGCTCGCGGTGTTGCACGAGGTGCCCCTCGCCGAGCGGCCCGCTGCCAGTGAGCGCTCGACGCAAACTGGCTGAGGTCGGACTTCGGGCCCGCGTCGTTTTCTTGGGTGGGAACGTGGTCGGCGCCGAGCGCCAGCGTTAGACCTGGCGCCGTCGAGTCCCTGCACACCCACGAACCGGAGCGCGCGCATGTCTCTCATCGAACACTTCAAGTCCAAGGGCCCCAGTGGCTTTGGCTACGGCACGACCGCCGAGCAAGCGACCGAAGGCCTGGACCTCAAAGGCAAGACGTTCCTCGTCACAGGCTGCAACTCCGGCCTCGGCGAGGAAACGATGCGGGTGCTCGCGCTGCGCGGCGCGCGGGTGCTGGGCACGGCGCGCACCGAGGCCAAGGCGAAAGAAGCCTGCCAGAAGGTCGCCCCGTCGGCGTCGGGCTTCGCCTGCGAGCTGTCGGACCCGGCGTCGGTCCGCGCGTGTGTGGAAGCGGTCAAACGGGACGGGGCCCGGCTCGACGGCATCATCGCCAACGCCGGCATCATGGCGCTGCCCTCGCTCGAGCAGAAGCACGGCTACGAGCTGCAGTTCTTCACCAACCACGTGGGGCACTTCCTGCTGGTCACCGGGCTGCTGGACCGGCTCACCGACGCTGGCCGGGTGGTGATGCTGTCGAGTGACGCGCACAAGGCGGCGCCCAAAGGGGGCATCGAGTTCGACAACCTGTCCGGCGCGCGCGACTACGCGGCGTGGCGCGCCTACGGCCAGTCGAAGATCGCCAACCTCCTCTTCGCCAAGGAGCTCTCGACGCGAATGCCGAAGCCCACGCAGACGGCCAACGCGGTGCACCCCGGAGTGATTCAGACCAACCTCGGCCGGCACATGAACCCCGTGGTGAACGTGGTCTTCGGCGCCGTGGGCCCGCTGGTGCTCAAGTCGATTCCACAGGGCGCGGCGACGCAGTGCTACGTGGCGACGCACCCGAGCGCGGCGGGAATCACCGGCAAGTACTTCAAGGACTGCAACGTCTCGCCGCCGCGCGCCGACGCCGAGGACGCCGCGCTGGCCAAGCGCCTGTGGACCGAGACCGAGAAGCTCGTGGCGGGGCTGCCGTAGCGCGCGCCGCGGGTCAGCGCCGCGTCACCAGCCGCCGGATGAGCCCTTCGCAGACCACGTCGCACACCTCGGTGGCCTTCGCGCCGGCGGCGACGGTGGCGTCGAACGCGCGGTGAGAGCGCTCGTACTCGAGCAGCGAGGCGACCGAGCTGCCCCCGTCCTTCCAGGGCACGCCCGCGTCGGCGCGGGGGGCACTTCGGCTCCACGCGGCGTTCGCGCTGCTCCTCAAGGCGGAGGCGGGCCCGAGCCTGCCGGCGGACGCGCACGGGCTTCGACGCGCTTCCACATGCGCAGGTACGCCTCCGCGCTGCGGAACAACGGAGCCACCGCCGAACTCGCGCCGTGCGCTGCCGCGACGTTCGCCACGTCCTGAAGGAAGTCCGGGAACATTCCGTAGTGCGCCATGCCGTCGACGTTGACGTCGAAGGCACGCGTCCCGGCTACCGAGCGTTGGAGCGGTGACTGCGTGGCGGCCCACCTGTCGCGCGTCAGGTCGCCGGGCAGCGGCGTCTGGTAGCGCACGGCGTCCGTCTGCGCGCTGACTTGTGCGTCACGCCTACCGTTCGCGCCACGCAGCGCGTCGCCCTGCGAGCCGGGACACGCTTCGGCCCCGAAGCGCGGGGCAGGCATTCGCGCGAAGCCTCCGACGTCCGAAGCCAGCGCCACGCTCCCTGCCGTGCCCAGCACCTCCTGCGCGTACAGCAACTGCTGCAGGAACCCCTTGCTGCTGCCGTCGCAGTCGAGCGGCACGCGGCCTCGCCAACTGACCCCGACGCTCGGAGAGACGAGCGGCACCCCGACGACACCTCCCAGCTCGCGAAGTCGCTCCAGCTGTTGGCGCGCCCGGCTGCGATCGGTCCTCACCTTGGCGGCGTCAGACGTGCCGTAGCCGCCGTCGGCATCGTCCCGCATGGCGTAGGGAAGGGCCTGCGCGTCGAAGCCTCCATCGAAGAAGGTGACCGCCGTGCCGAAGGACAGGTCACGAAACGGTGCGTGGGAGCTCATGATCGGCACTCGGTGCTCCTCGGCGAGCGCCAGCGCGGCATTCACCCCGAGGTCGGACAGGTGTTCGACGTCGACGATGAAGCCCCTGCGGAACATCGCGGTGAGGAGCGCCACGCCCGCGTCGGTGAGCCCTTCCGTGGCGCCGATGGCACGGGCAGTCGGAAACGGAACCTTGCCCTGGTGTTTGGCGAAGACCTCGACGAGCCCTGCGAGCGGCTCGACGTGCGCCCTCGTCGGGTCGAAGCGCACGCCGGCATCGAACGCGTCGCCCGTCGCGTAGAAGTCGCCGGTGTCCGCGTAGTTCATGACGTTGAGCGTCGAGTCGAAGACGCCGGGGTGGCCGAACGCGTTGCGGGTGAGGTGCACGGGAATGACGTGCCGCACGCCCGCCTCCCACAGCTCGTTCACCACCGAGGCGATGGCGCCGGCAGGGTCCGCGGCGAGCTGCCGCTCGTGGGCGTAGTTCTCCAACGCCTCGACTTCCACGCCCAACACCACCGCCATCTTCCCGGACGAAATGATGCGCCGGGCTTCGTCCGCCGAGTACGCCAGCGCCGCGAAGTCCGAGGCGGGCCCGTCGTTGAAGAGGAGCCGCGCCGCGCCCGTCTGCAGCCGCAGCGCAGACTTGTCGTCGACGGGGACCGGCAGCCGCGGCCCACGCACGAAGAGCCCGTTGGCCTTGTCGTACGCGACTCCCAGAAACGCGGTGTTCTGCACGTCGACCTGAACCAGCCGCACGCCGCCCTGCCAGGCCCGGCGAATCCAATCGACGTACGCCTGCTGGTGAACGAGCGTGTCGTACCGCGGCCAGCCTTGGAACGTCGGGTAGCCGGACGTGGCGTGGGCCGGCTCGGGGAGAATCGCGGTGCTCCGGCCGTACCGCTCGCCATGGTTGGCTTTGCAGCTCGCGAGGGCCTGGCGCATGCCGCCCGGAGCCGCCGGCGCCCCATGCAGCACGCGGCCGCCGAACGCGAGGTGGTTGAAGAAGTGCGCGTGGAGGTCAGCCACGCCCCACACCTCGCCTGGCTCGACGTCCGTCCCCTTCCAGTAGTCACCACCGAGCGGCACGGCGGCGCGATTGGTCGTCTGCGCCGTCGGAGAAGCTGCGAGTGCGGCGAGCAGCAGGGAGAGCATGGTGTGCTCCTTATCGGACGGCAGCCGCTCTCACCGTTCGCTTTTCGACACCTGCCGCTCCCGTTTCACGCTCACGCAGCCCACCTGGCGGTCAGGGGTCGACACGCGGCCAAGGCGGGGACGTTCTGGGCGTACTTCGACTGGGTCTAACGCGCCGCCCATGCCGCCTCTGCGGCGAACGGGGGCGCGGCATCGCGCATTCGGAGCGCACCGCGCCTGGCGGGCGCGCGTCCGGCGGTCCGGTGTCGAGCCTGCAGGCCTGGGTGGCGCGGCCAACGGCGCAGGAAGAAGGCGCCGACACTCGCGCACTCGCAGGCAGCGTCCATTGATGGCGTGCGCTCGCCAGCTCAGGCGCGCGCCGAGACGACGGTGGTGGACCTCGGACGCCACGGCCAGACCGAGCACCCCCGTCAGCTCAGGGTGACGGCGCCGAGCACGCAGGCGGCGACCCCGCCCCGAAGAAGAACGAGCCAGGAAACGCACCCCAGCTTAAGCTCTGCACGCCATGCCGCTCGCTCCCCCGAAAGCTGGGGCAGGCGTCTGCTGGCTTCACCGTCACCACGCCGACGTCGCCGTCCAACACGCCGGCGTGCCCCGCCGCGCCGCAGACCGACGAGTCGCGCGTGTAGCGGTCGGTGCCCCACACCGCTCCTCTGGCAGACGCCGAATCGCAGCGGCAGGTGTACGCGGCCTGGCGCAGCTCCACGGGAAGCGCGTCGAAGGACGGCGGGCACGGCGGCGGCCCCTCTTGCCGGAGCACGTTCTGCGCGCAGTCGCCCACGCCGTGCCCCACGAAGAAGTACGTGCCCAGCCCGTAGGCGCCCCAGTCGGCCGTGTGCACGCCGTTCTGCAGCGTGCCGCGGTACGACGCGCAGGGCAGCCCCGCCTGCACGGTGACGACGCCGCCCACCTCACTGACCGCCCCGGCGTGCCGCGCCGCCACGCACACCGCCGAGTCGCGGGTGTACGCGCCGCTGCCCCAGACGGGACCGTCTTCGTGGCCGCTGCAGGTGCAGGTGAAGGGCTCCTCGAGGAGCGTGGCCGGCAGGCGGAGCAGCGTGCGCGGACACGACCCGCCGGGCTCGAAGTCGACGACGTCGCCGCCGCAGGCCGTGGTGTCGGGGCGCACTACGCGCACGCCGCCGTCGAGCTTCCCGCGCGGCGCGCACCCGTATGTCGCAGGCACCGCCGTCACGACGACACAGTCCGCGCGGCCGAAGGGCGCCTCCACCGTCGCGCTCAGCCAGCCGTCCGCCGAGCGCGTCCCCCGCAGCTGGGTGACCGCGTCGGCCAGCGCCGCAGGCCCGCACGCCTCCGCCCGCGCAGCGGGGTACAGCACATGGGGCTGCGTGCCGTCGAACGGCGCCAGCGTCGGCAGCAGCTGCCGGCTCGGAGGAGCGGCCGGACAGGCGGCGAGGATGCAGGCGAGCGGCAGGCAGCGGAGCATGCGCCTGAGTGTAGAGCCTGCGACGCGCCGCGCCCTTCAGTACTTCGCCCACGTCGAAAGGGAGATGACGTCGTCCGTCCAGTGGTGCCGAAAGCCGCCCCGCTGGCGCAGCGTGTCCCCGCGCACCTCGAGCAACGACACCCCCTGCTCACCGTGAGTCATCGCGAAGAACGTTCCTTCAGGCTCGACGCGGGACGTAAAGCGCACCGCGGCGCCCACGGGCGCGGCCAGGGCCGCACGCGCCAGCACCACCAGGCTCGGCGGCGTCACGTCGTACAGGACCGCTTCCTTCCCCGTGAAGCCGAGCAGCCGAGCCCCTACCGGCACCACCTGTCGAGGGAGGTCGGCGGCGGGCAGCGGCAGCGCTGCTTCGTACGTGAGGCTAGACGCCTGGCTGAGCCGGTAGCGCAGCAGCTCGCGGTCGCTCCGCAGCCACACCGTCCCGTCGTCCTGCGTCGCGAGCAGCACGCCACCGCCGACGCCCAGCTGCGGCAGGGCCTGCGTGGCGACGAGCTGGCCGGTCAGCGTGGTGACAGACACGGCGACGACGGACAGCTGCGGTGTCCCGTCACAGCCGCCCAAGACCAGCACCCGGTCGCCCAGCGGTGTCGGCGCGGCACCACATGGCGAGCTGGAGAGGGGCACGGCGCCGCTCTCGAGGGTCGCGTCGCGGACCAGGACCAGCTCCGTGGCGCCAACCCACCGCAGCCCGACGCTGACGTCGTCCGTCAAGCGCACGAGCGGGCTGGACACCACCTGCGCGGACACGCCTCCGTCAGCCACCTGGGGCCGCTTGGGCAGGCTCAGCTCCAGGCGCACCAGGCCGCCGGAACCACCGAGCGCGAGCAACCCCTTCGGCCCTCCCCCCACCAGGCCCAACCCGCCCACGTTCCACTCACGCACCTGCGCCCGCGCCAGGTCCTTCTTCGGCACGACGAGCGCTTCGTCGCGAACGAACAGCGCGTCGGCGTCCACCACCAACACGCCGAAGGCGCCCCGCTCGGTCCGCTTCACCATGAACTGGCCGCCCGCGTAGAGGTGGCCGTGCGCCTGCGCGAGTGCGCTGACGGTGATTGGCGCCCAGTCGCCGGGGCCGTCGGGCGGCAGACACGCCGGGGCTACCACGACCAGCGCGACGACGACCGCGGCCGCCACACCCGACTCGGACTGACGCTCAGCTCGACGCATGCGCTCGCACGGTACCAGCCGCGCGGCGCGCGCCACCTTGAGGCACGGCAGGCGGACCTGCCGCCGTCAGCGCTTCACCCAGCGGCCGGCCACCTCGAACTCGCCGCTGGGGGCCCGCTCGACGCGCAGCACCTGCACCTCCGCCGCGCTCCGCGGCGCCGCGCCTTCGAACACCGTCACGTGCATGTCCGCGCCGACCGCGGGCTCGAGCCCGGCGCGGAACTTGATGCCGTCGCTGGACTCGTCGGTCAGCTGGCCTCGAAAGTCGACGCCGCTCTCGACGTCCACCACGGCGACGGCCGCGGAGACGGGCGACGACTGACGAGGGGCACGGCGCTGCTCGGTTCGGGGCATGAGGTCCTCTTGGAAGCTGGGAAGTGGCGCCGTGGTGTCGGCGCAGCACCGCGGACGCTACGGCCAGTGGACGACGTCGCAACTTCCCGACCGCCCTCGAATTTCGCAGCCACCGCCCACGGGCGCCGACGCGCACGCGCTGCCGGGAGCGCCCTCACTCCTCCTGTGCGCGCTCCAAAGAAGCGAGACGTCGAGCCCACGCTATGGTGCGACCATGGGTTCCGTGCTGTGGCTTTCCTTCCTCGCCACGACCGCCGTCGCGGCGGCCGACGACTTCACGGCGTACCTCAACGCCGCGCGCAGCCAGTACGACGCCACCGAGTACGAAGCGGCGCTCGACGCGCTGGCCAAGGCGCGCCCCCACGCGAAGGGTCCGGCCGACGACTCGACGCTGGGCCTCTACGAGGGCGCCATTCGCCTCGAGCTGGGCCAGGTCGAGCGCGCCGACGCGGCCCTGCGTGCCGCGCTGCTGCTCAAGCCCGACGCCACGTTCCCCTTCAAGGTCAGCCCGAAGATCGCCGCGACGCTCGAGCGGGTGCGCGGCCAGGTGCAGCTCCAGCTGGCCCCGCTGCTCGCTCAGAAGGAGAAAGAACGTCAGCTCGCCGAAGAGCAGCGCCTGGCCGCGGCGAAGGCCGAAGAAGCCCGCCGTGCGCAGGAGTTGGCCGCCGCTGAGGCGAGCGCCGCCGAAGCCAAGCGCCAAGCCGAAGCCCGCGCCGCGGAGCTCGAGCGCATGGCCAGCGAAAAGCAGACCCTCGAAGCCCAGCGCCGCGAAGCCGCCGCGAAGGCCGCCGAAGCCCAAGCGCGGGCCGAGGCGCTCGAAGCCGAAGCGCGCAAGCTGGCCGCCGAGAAGCAGCGCCTCGAGGAGCTGCGACGCACAGCCGAGAAGGAAGAGACCGAGCGCAGGGAAGCCGCGCGGCTGGACGCGGAGCGACGGGCGGCGCCGGCCAAAGCCGCCCTCGAGCCGCAGCCCCGTCCGGTGGACGTTGCGCCGAGTGTGCCCGCCGTCCGCGCGAGCCTGCCAAGGCCACCGCCCATCGGCGGCATCACCCTGACCGCGTTGACGGCCGTCGCCGTCGGCGTCGCCAGCGCCTTCGGCCTGCTCGCGACCGGCTCCTTGGACAAGGCCCGCGCGGCCGTCTTTCACGGCGAGGCCGCCAGCGCGCTGAGCTCCGCGACGCAGCAGGCGCTCGTGGCCAACGTGAGCTTCGGGGTGTCGGGCGCCTTGGGCCTCGGCGCCCTCTTCGCCTTCTTGGCGTGGGCGGGGGAACGGCCAGTGCCGCCGCCAGCCACGGCGGAGGGTGGCCCATGAAGTGGGGGGCCTTCATCGTGCTGGGCGTGGCGGTGGTGGGCGCCGGCTGCCTGGTGCCTTCTCTCGACGAGCTGTCCGAAGCCAAGCGCTACGCCTGCGACGAAGCGCACCCCTGCGCCGGGGGCTGGGTGTGCTTCGGCGGCCGCTGCTTCAAGGACGGGACCCAGCCGGAGTGCGTGGCTGAGCAGACGCAGCCCTGTGGCTCCGACGCTGGGGAATGCCGACAGGGCGAGCGGCGCTGCGAAGACGGCAAGTTCGGCGCCTGCGTGGGCGCGGTCGGCGCCACCGCCGAGACGTGCGACGGCAAGGACAACGACTGCGACGGCCAGACGGACGAAGGGGTCCAGTCCCGCCCCTGCGCGCTCACCCAAGGCGTCTGCGCCGCCGCCCGCCAGCGCTGTGTCGGCGGGCAATTCGAGGTGTGCAGCCAGTCCAGCTACGGCGCGGACTACGAGCTGGACGAGACGCGCTGCGACGGCAAGGACAACGACTGCGACGGCCAGGTGGACGAAGCGCTGCGGGTGGCTTGTGCGCTTCAGACTGGCGTGTGCCAGGGCGCTCAAGGGGCCTGCCTGCCCGACGGCGGCACCAACTGCAGCGCGGCGGACTACCGCGCGCGGAGCACGGCTTACGAGGCCGCCGAGACCCGGTGTGACGGCCTCGACAACGACTGCGACGGGGTGACGGACGCGTGGGGCGTCACCGTGTCCGAAGCGGCGAGCGCGGCGCAGCGACCCGCCGTCGTGCGGACCGGCGGGAGCTTGATGGTGCTCTTCGAACAGGGCCAGCGGGTGCGGGCGCGGGTCGTCCAGCCGGACCGTACGCTGGGGCCGGTGGTCCCGCCCGCGGCGAGCGTCGACAACGCGGTCGCGGCGCGGCTCCCCGCGCTGGCGGCCGAGGGCGCGCTGGTCTTCGGAGCCTGGGCGGAGGAGACGACCGCCGTCCGGCGCGTCATGGTGGCGCCGTTGAGCCCCAGCACCGGCCGCAGCACGTTGGCCGGTGAGAACGCCATGCCCGTCCAAGACGCGATGAGCGCCGACCCTCAGGAGCTGCAGATCGCCGTCGACGGCCAGAGCCAACGCGTGCTGGTGGCGTGGATTGAAAACGGCGTGCTGTCGCTGCGCGGCCGCCCGGTGGACGTCTTCAACTCGGGCACGGCGTGCATGGGGGCGGGGACCCCGCTGTGCAGCTTCGCGGTGGCGTCGCTGGCGAGCGGGGCCCGGCGCGTTCGCGTGGGCGCGCTGGGCGGAACGTTCCTCGTCGTTTGGGAAGTGCAGAGCGGAGGCGTGCGCGCCTGCGTCGTGGGCCCCACCGGAGGGACCAGCTGCAGCCCGACGCTCTTGCCCGGCGCATTCCCTTCACCCAGCAAACAAGACGGAGGGCCGGCGGTGCTGACGGTGGCGGCGCTCGACGGAGGCCCCAGCGTGCTCGCCGCGCACCCCTGCGCCACCGACGCCGACGGAGGCTTCGACTGCGTGGCCGGCGGCACGCTGGGCGACTTCGGCGCCGTGTTTTCGGGCGCCGTCGAGGTGGCCGTGCCGAGCGCGGACGGGGCGCTGCGCTTCGTCGCCATCGACGACGGGGTGTCCATTACCCCACGGCTTCCAGACGGCGGCGCCGCGGCGAGCTTCGTCGGGCGTCGACCTGCCGCGGCCCACGCCAGCGCGCCGCTGGGGGCCGTCGCTCACGAGGCGAGCGCGGGCCAGGTGCGCACCCGCTTCTTCTGCGCGCCGTAAGCGCCGGCCGTCGAACGTGGCAGGCACGGGCCCTGCGCGGCCCACGGCGCCAGGCTGCAGCGGTCGCACGCCGCGGACGGGCCTGCCCGAAGCGTCCGAACGAGCCCGCTGCGCGGTGTGGACGGGTGCCGCACGGTGCGCGGGCCGCCGGACCAAAGCGGACTCCGGCTCTCGACGCATGAGCGCGGGTCGCACTGCGATACGCGCGGGGTCGCACGGCGCGATGAGCGCGGGACCGAACGGCGCGACGTGCGGGCCGCCGCACGAAGCGGGCGCCTGCTCTCGACGGATGAGCGGTCGCATGGCGCGGTGCGCGGGCCGCCGACGATTCGGGCGTCTGCTCTCGACGGATGAGCGTTCACACGGCGCGGTGCGCGGGCCGCCGACGATTCGGGCGTCTGCTCTCGACGGATGAGCGGTCGCACGGCGCGATGAGCGCGGGACCGCCCGACGAAGCGGACTCCTGCTCTCGACGGATGAGCGCGCGGGGCCGCACGTCGCGACTCACACGCCGAGCTGCTCCCCGCCACCGTCCGTCTTCAGTCGAAGCTGTGCCGAAACACCGTCGCCGCGCCGGCCTTCACGTCGAGCGCGCGGGTGACCTCCTGGCCCAGGTCCTTGTTCACCACGCGCACGGTGTGCCTGCCGACGGACAGCGGGAGGGCGGCGAACGGCGTCTCTCCGACCAGCGTGCCATCGACGTAGACGGTGCCGAACGGTCGAATCCGAAACTCCACCGGCACCTCCGCCGCTGCGGCCTTGGGCTTGGGCGGCCGCCGCGTGGGCAGGGGCGCCCGCGTGGGTGCGGCCACCGGACCGGGTCGCCCGGCGTCCACCTCCACGTCGAGCGCAGCCTGCGCGTCGACCGGCACGGTGGGGGAAGTGACGTCTGGCGCAGTGGTGGGCGAAGGGACGTCGGGCGCGGGGGTGGGGGTGACGGTTGGCGCTGGCGCTGGTGGAGCAGGCAGCGCAGGGGGCGGCTGCACCGGCTCCGGCGCCGCGGCGACCGCGGCGACTCCCGCATCCGTCGGCTTGAGGTCGGCAGGCGTCGTGCTCCCGCCGCGAGACAGCACCACGGCCCCGACGAGGACCCCGACTGCGGCGAGCGCGGCCGCCACGGCGCCGGCCACCAACGAGCCACGCTTGGCCGCGCGCCGAGGCCGAGGGGTCAGCACTGGCCCCATGCTCTGCGGCTGAATCGGGCGGTCCGAGAGCACGAAGGCGGGCCGCGCCGCCGAAG
Organism: Myxococcaceae bacterium; assembly: GCA_022842905.1. Lineage (GTDB taxonomy): Bacteria > Myxococcota > Myxococcia > Myxococcales > Myxococcaceae > JALHOS01. The sequence goes on from JALHOS010000069.1 coordinate 14,418, forward strand.
GGGTCGCCAGCAGCTGGGGGGCGTCAGGCGGCCCCAGCTCGACCACCTCGAGCGCGGGCTTCGACGCGGGCGCTGGCGGACTTAGGGGGCTCTGCACCGGCGCGGGCTCGGGGGCCTTCACCGGGGCGATGGACAGCTGCGCCGTCGGAACCTGCGGCGCCACGAGGGCCGACGGCGCCACCACGGCAATGGGCGGGACCACGTGCCCCGGCGTGGACTTGATGGGCCGGGTGATGGCGGTGCCGTGCTCCATCAGCCGCCCCACCAGCTGCGCGACGTCGTACTGAGACACGGGCTCGCCGGCCGACCGCAGGAAGCGCTCGAGGTCGGCCTGAAACGCGCGGCAGTCGGGGTAGCGCTCGGCGACGGACTTCGCGAGCGCCCGGTCGAGCACGCGCTGCAGCTGTTCGGGGACGTCGCTGCGGAACGACGAGGCCGGAGGGAACTGCTCGTAGAGGATCGCCTTGACGATGGCGGCGTCGTTCGTCGTGTCGAAGGGCTTGCGCCCGGTGAGCACCTCGTAGAGGACGATGCCCAGGGCGTAGACGTCGGTCCTGCGATCCAACGTCTCGTTCGCCACCTGCTCCGGCGGCATGTACGCGATCTTCCCTTTGATGGTCCCCGTCTTGGTCAGGTTGGTCTGGCCGGCCGCCTTGGCGATGCCGAAGTCCACCACCTTGACGGCCCCGTTCTTCCCCACGAGCACGTTGTCGGGGCTGATGTCGCGGTGCACCAGCCCCATGGGCTCTTGGGTGTTCGGGTCGGCGAAGTCGTGGGCGTACGCCAGCCCGTCGCAGGCCATGGCGATGATCTTCGCCGCCACGCGCACGTCCACCGGCTGCCCACGCTGCATGGCCTCGCGGAAGAGGTGCCGCAGGTTCAGCCCGTCGACGAACTCCATGACGAGCACGTACGTGCCGTCGGCCTCGCCGAAGTCGAACACCTGCACCACGTTCGGGTGGTTGAGCTGCGCCGCGAGCCGCGCTTCGGCCAGGAACATGCCGACGAAGTTCGCCTCCTCGGCCAGGTGCGGGAGGATCCGCTTGACGACGAGCGTCTTCTCGAAGCCCATGGGCCCCGCGACCTTCGCCAAGAACACCTCCGCCATGCCGCCGCGCGCGAGCTTCTGGACGAGTTCGTATTTTCCGAGCAGCAGCTGGCCGGTCATGAACGCCCCGGCAGCATAGTGGGCCTGTCGACCCGCGGTCGTGGGAGATCAGGCACCGTCCGCGCCAGCGCCGCCCCCACGGTCGCCAGTGCGGGCAGCACCAACCTCAACACGGGGGAGCGGTGGGCGCCGTCCCTCCGCGGCCCGCCGCCCGCCCCCTCACCGCAGCAGCGCCCACACGGCGAGAAAGCCCAAGCTCACCGCCAGCGCGAAGATGCCGCCGAAGGCCACCGCCTTGGCCCAGCCCGGCAGCGGCGGCTCGTCGTCGAGCGCTTCGAAAGGCGAGCTGCTCACGTACAGCTCGTTGCTGAAGCCCGGCTCGTCCGACGGCTCGATTTCCTGGCGCAGCGCCGCCTCGAGCTGCGGCTCCTGCTCGGCGAAGGTGACGCCGAAGCTCGTGCGCGTCGCGTTGACCTTGGGCCGCGGCGGCGGCACCAGCACGGGCTGGGCGGGCACCTGCGGCGTGACGACGGGAGACGTCGGCGGCGCGAGCTCCACGGTGTGCCTGGGTGGAGGAATCGCCGGCGTCACGTCGGGGTCCGGCGCCGGGTTGGCGCGCTCGGGGTCGGTGATCTCCTGGTCCCTGGGGACCTCGAAGTCGCCGGTGTGCAGCACCGCGGTGTGTTCGAACGCCAGCGCGGTGGGCGGCACGAACTTCACCCGCTGCGTCTTGTCCTTCTCGCTGAGCGCCTTCCCCTGAATGGCCTGGGCCAGCACCGCGTCTTCGGCCACCTTCTCCTTCGCGAAGGCCTTGGACAGCAGCGCCCCCAGCTCCCGCTCGGTGGCGTTGGGCGCGTGGCGGCGGCGGACTTCACGCAGCGCACGCCCGAAGGCGGCGGCGTCGGCGTAGCGGTCCTTGGCCTGCGGCTGCAGCGCCTTGAGAATGACGGCGTCGACGTCCTTGGGCAGGCCGCTCTTGAGCTTGCTGGGCGCGTCCCACGTCGGGTGCGCGGCCTTGCGCCACCGCTCGATGGGGTCTCCCTTCTGCGGGAGCGCGAAGGCGGTGAGCAGCTCCCACAGCAGCACGCCCAGCGAGTAGAGGTCGGCTCGGCCGTCGACGAGCTGCTTCTTGGCCTGCTCCGGCGCCATGTACGTCAGGTTGCCGATGACGACGCGCGGCGCGGTCTGCTCTTCCTTGAGCGTCGACGACGCGGCGCCGAAGTCGATGATTTTGACGTCGCCCTGGTAGCTGACGCACACGTTCGCGGGCGACAGGTCGCGGTGCACCAAGTGCAGCAGCTCGCCGCGGTCGTCCTTGGCCAGGTGCGCGTACTGCAGCCCTTCGCAGACCTTCTCGCCGATGAAGAGCGCCAGCCCCACCGGCATCTCCAGGCGCTTGTCTCGCAGCCGCTTGGTGAAACGGCTGACCGTCTTCCCCTGCACGTACTCCATGGTGAGGAAGTACTCCCCGGCCACGTCCCCCATGGCGTACACGCGGGCGATGTTGGCGTGGTTGAGCCGTACCACCACCTTCGCTTCGTCCAAGAAGCGGCCGACGAAGGCCCGGTTGGCGATGAGGTTGGGCAGCACCTTCTTCACCACGCAGGCGCGCGGCGTGCTGCTCGACGTCTCCCTCGCCAGAAACACCTCACCCATGCCACCGGCGCCGATGCGGCGCAGCAGCTCGTATTCGCCGAACGGGACCGGCGCTTCAGGGGTCGGCTCGACCAACATGAGGCGGAGGGCAGCTTGTGCGTGGAATGCCCCCTCGGCAAGCATCTGCCGACGCCCCAGCTCGAAGTCGATGTCGTCGTCGTCAATGGACCGCATGGCGCTCGCCCAGCGGCCTTCTCGGCGAAGGCGGCGCGTCAGTCACGCACTTTGACGCAAGGCGTCAACCTGGGTGCGAAGGCGTGGCCGTCTCGGCTCCGCGCTGCAGCTCGAGCTCGATCGCCAGGCGGGCCGTCTGAGCGGGCGCGAGCAGCAACGGCGCGCTGGTGAGCGCCCCGACCGGCCCAGTCCACGGCTCGACGCAGACGAAAGGCTTGTCCGGCAGCGTCCAGAGCACGAGCGTCGTCAGCTCCGGCGTCCAGCGCAGCGTGACGTCGCCCGCACTCGCGCCGACCAGGCTCGCGGTCGCCAAGCCGTGGTCGAGCAGGTGGAGATCCACCTCCGGCCCATCGAAGCGCGCCGGCGCGTAGGCGACGGGCTGCTTCGTCACGTTGTCGAAGGCCGAACGCGCGGGGCTGGGCACCTTCGCGCGCGCCTTGTCGTCGACGCGAAAGTACGGGTGCACTCCGAAGTGCCAGGGCAGCGAGGCGACTCCTGCGTTCGTCAGCTGCCACTCGAGCAGCAGCCGGCCGTCCTGCAGCGAGACGGCGTAGCGCGCGTCGAAGGCGTACGGGTAGACGGCGGCCGACCCCTCGTCGGGCCGCAGTTGGAGCTCGACGCGCGCCTGCTGCTCGTCGGCGACGGCGCTGACGACCTCGAACGCACAGCGTCGGGCGAAGCCGTGCTGGCCCAGCGCGCCGTGGGGCCAGGTGCCTTGGGCGAGCGGGCCGGGGTTGGGAAAGAGCAGCGGAATGCCGCCGCGCACGTTCTTGGTGGGGTCCACCACCGTCGCCTCGTCGAGGAACAGCACGTCTTTCCCTTCCACGGCCCAGCGGCTGACGAGCGCGCCGCGCGTGGGCAGCAGCTCGACGCGGGCGCGGTCGTCTTCGAGGAGCAGGGACGGCAGGCCGCCGACGGCGAGCGCTTCACGGACTCGCGCCGTCACTCGCCACCCTGCGCGGGCCGGGCGAGCGCCTCGTCCGCTCGCTCCTGCTGCTGCACTTCGATGCGCTTGGCCGCTTCGTTGGCTTCTTTGAGGCGCTGCGGCGGAGGCGCGCCGGCGCTGCCCGCCGACATCGAGCCGTACATCACCTTGAAGGCGATGAAGCCCACCACCACCAGCCCGAGCAACAGCGAGAGCAGCTTTCCCATGCGCGGCAGTCTGTCACACCGAGGCGCCCGCGCGTCGCGCGGCGGACGGAAGCGCTGGGACAGCGGCGGGAGTCGAGAGCTTCAGCGCCGCCGACGACGCCCGCGAGGTGCTTTCGCGTTCGGCTTGCCCCGCTGCGCCCCCAAGCTCGTCAGACGTCCCACTCGGGCAGCGCTTCGAGCCGGCCTTCGTGCAGCCGGTACGCACCGCTGATGCCTTCCCGCGCCGCCTCGAGGTTCTCCAGCCGCGCCACGCTGGACCGGTCTTCTTCACGGCACACCAGCACCAGCTCACGCAGCCCCAGGTACACCCGCCAGGGCGAGGGCCCCACCACCTGGGTGATGACGGCCTGCTGTTCCTTCAGCAGCAGCCGCGCCGCGTCGTGCCCGTCACCGTGCGCCACACACCACAGCCCCGTCGGCGTCGGCGACAGCCGCAGCGCGCCCTGGTCCAGAATGATGGCGCGCACGTCCACCGGGCGCACGGCCAAGTTCTTCCACGCCGCGTCGTCGAGCTGCTCGAGCGAGAGCCGCGCGGCGCCGAGCACCCCTTCGGGCACGTAGCGGACGAGCTCCGGGTCATCGACCGCGTAGAAGATCCACAGGCCCGCCGGGCCCTCGCGCCGGACGACGCCCTCACCCCGCTCCAAGAAAGACGAGTCGCGCAGCAGCGGCAGCACCTTGGCGAGCAGCGCCAGCTTGGTCGGCGGCAACCCCACCGCGCGCTCGGCGAGCTCCTGCGCCACCGCGTCGACGGCGACGGTCAGCGGCCGGCCGGTGTTCACGAAGTCCTGGTGCAGCGACTCCAGGTCCAACCGCGCCACGCCGCCGCGGGCCAAGCGCACCACGAGCTGGTTCTTCTGGAGCAGGTGCGGCGCCGAGCGCCGACGCAGCGCCGCCACCAGCGCGCTGGTGTATTCCCCAATCGACGGCGTGTCGGGGAACTCCGCGGGGGCCAGGTTCTTCAGCTCCAAGAAGAGCTGCTGGGCTTCGGTGTCCAGCGGGTCGACCTGCAGCACTTCGTCGATGTACGCGCGCGCTCGGAACCACTCGGCGCGGCGCAGGGCCACCACCGCGAGCACCTTGAGCGCTTCGGGGTCGCCGGGGTTGAGCTCCAGCGCGCGCTTGAGGCTCGCCTCGGCGTCCACCCAGCGCTCGAGGCTCACGCAGGCGCGGCCCACGGCCAGGTGCGTTTGCAGGTCGTACGGAAAGTCCCGGCGCACCGCCTCGAGAATGTCGAGCGCCGCCCGCGGCTCGTCGGCGTTGATGAGCGCCTGCGCCATGGTGGTCTTGAGCGACGGCCCCGGCTCGCTGCCCTGCGCTTTGTGGAGCGTCTGCAGCTCGGCGGAGCTGAGGACCTCGCCGGCCCACACCTTTTGACGAATGCGATCGAGCTCGAGCACGCTTGAGGCCGCACTGTACCGAAAGCGCGTCGGCATGCACGGCGGGAGGGTCCGCTCCGACCTGCCTCGCCGGCCTGGCCAAGGCGGGGCTTGCTCCGACTCAAGCTTCTTGGGGAATTCGGCCAGCGCAGCGCCGAGTGCGCCTTCCGCTGCGCCGCACGTGCGCGCCCCTGGAGCGCGCGCCCACCGACTCGATGAGCCCGGAGTTGCCTCCCACAGCGCGCCCGAGCCAAGAGGCCCAGGACCGCTACCGCAACGTCGACGCCCGCCGACGCCGCAGCGCCCACACCAGCGCCAGCGCGCCGAACGAGCCTTCCGCCGCGCCGCACCCACAGCCCATGGAGCGCGCGCCGACAGACTCGATGAGCACGGAGTTGCCTCCCTTGGCACCGGAGCCCGCGCCGCCGGTCACTCCCCCGCCGCCGGTGCCGCCGCTCGCAGCGCCCGCGCCCGCTTCGCCACCGTTGCCCCCGGCCCCGCCGCTGCCGGCGTCCGTCGGATCCGGGCCCATGAGCACGCCGCCGTCGGACAGCCCGGGCAGACACAGCCGGCCCTCCGACGTCGTCGTGCAGACAGTGCCCTGCCCACAGGTCTCGATTTCGCCCGGCGTGCAGCGCGCCCGACATGCGCCCGACGTGCAGACGTCGGTCCCCATGCACGCGGCCCGCGAACGCCACACGGTGCAGCCCGTGTCCGCGCGCTCACACGCCTGCGGTGTGGTGCTCGAGCAGCGCCCCGCCCCTTCGGTGCACTGGTCCATGCACGGCGGCAGGCACGCGCCGGTCGCCGGGTCGCAGCGCTCACCCGCGGAGATGTTGCACGCGCCAATCGTCGTCCAGTTGGGGCAGCCGGTCCCCGCCATTTGCCGGCACTCCTCGACCGCCCCGGACGGCGCGCAGCGCTTGGCGCCCAAGGTGCACATGGTGGGGCACCCGCGGCAGCCGCCGTTCTCACAGAAGCTCCCCGCGGCGCAGGGGTTGCTCGACTGCCACACGGGGCAGTTGTTCATGTCACGGACGCAGGCCTCCGCCGTGTTGCCGTTGCACTGCGTCGCGCCGACGGTGCAGTTGGTGCCACACACGCCGCACGCGCCGCCGGAGCAGAAGTTGGAGCAGGTCTGCGTCTGCGCCCACGCCGTGCAGCCCTGCGAGTCGGCGGTGCAGGTCTCGACGTTCTGGCCGCTGCAGCGGCGGCTGCCCGCGGTGCAGGTGGTGTTGCACGCGCGGCACTGGCCGGACTGGCACACGGAGCCATGGCTGCAGCTCTGCGCCGTCCACCTCGAGCAGCCGGTGAAGATGTCGAACTCGCAGCGCTCGGCCACCGTGCCCGTCACGCAGCGCCCCGAGCCAATCGTGCAGCCCGAGCACCCGCTGCACTGGCCGTTGGTGCAGACCTCACCGTACGTGCACGCGCGGGAGACGACCCAGCTGGTGCAGCCCCCCGCGCCGACCTGACAGACCTCGGCGTTGCCGGAGCTGCCACAGCGCGTCGCGCCCGCGGTGCACTGGTTGCTGCACGCCACGCAGCTGCCGCCGCTGCACGTCGTCATGTTCGGGCAGTTGTTGTTCGCCCAGACGGTGCACACGCCGGCGCCGTCGAGCTGGCAGACCTGCCGCTGGCCGTTCGCCGCGCAGCGGGTGGAGCCCTGGGTGCAGGCGTTGAGACAGCACGTCGACGCGGTGGACGCGACCTGGTTGAGCGCGGTGGTGAGCTGCGCCTGGTTGCTGGCGATGTACGCGGTGCCGGTGCCGCCCGCCGCCGCGACGGCGTTGAGCACCGCCTGGTTGCCCGCGCTGGTGATGCCGGAGCCGAAGCCGACGACGTAGACCCGAATGCCCGCCGCGTTGAGCGCCGCCGCCGACGCCGTGGTGCGCGTGTCGTCCAGGCACTTGTACTCGGCCGACGTCGCGTTGGGGTCGATGCTCTGGCACGTCGCCGCGTTGAGGCTCGCGTTGCAGTTGGGCAACCCGTCGGTGATGAGCAGCACGTACGCGGGCGTGCCCAGGCCTTGGCTGAGCAGGTAGTTCTTCGCCGACGTCAGGCTCGTGGCCGTGGGCGTGCCGCCGCCCGGCGACAGCGAATTGTAGAGCGACTGCACTTGCCCCGGCGACGCGCCAATCGACAAGTCCACGCTGCCCGCCGCGCAGCCGTTGTTCGCGCCCGGGTACATGCTCACGCCAAACCGAAACCGGTTGGCGAACTGGTTGACCACCTGCGGCACCACCTGCTGCGCCGACTGCCACTTCGTCAGCGTGGCTCCAGCGGTGGGAATCTCGTCCATCGAACCGGACATGTCCTGCACCAGGAACAGCACCGGGAGCTGGTTGCACATGACCTGCGCCTGCGCGCTCGTCGAAGCGAAGACACCGAGCGTCGCCAGTGCAGCCAGGACGCCGACACGGCCTGTGTGAGATTGGATCAGCATGTGTCCGAAGTATCGCACGTCCGGGCACTGGCGTTGCTGGACTGAGGACACCCACCCACGTTTCTCACATGCCAAGAAAACGAGTGGCAGCGGCGGTGAGGCGGGGGAAAGTGAGGCCGTGGCATTTCATGCAGATGAGCTCTGGCGGGCGCTGGCCACGACGGCGCTCTCGGTGCAGCGGGCGCGCACGGTCGCCGAGGTGCTCAAGCTGTCCGGTGAAGGCCTGGGGGAGCTCGGCCTGGGTGTGGTGCTCGCGGAGATCGAAGGCACGCGGACGTCGGTGCGGCATTCGAACCTCCCGGCGTCACCCGGCGCGGCCGCGCTGTTGGGCGGCGCGTGGACGTCGCTCGAGCCGGTGCTGCCCGAGCTGCGGAGGGCGCTGCTCGAAGGTGACGCCAGGCTCGTGGACGACGTGGCCGCGTTCCTCGGGCCGCGACGAGCGCTGGCGCCGCTGGCGGACCTGCTTCGGGCGCAGGGGCACCACCAGGCCGTGCTCGCCGGGCTGACGGTTCGGGAGAAGCTCTGGGGAGTGCTCGGCGTGTCGTCGCCGACGCTGCGCGCGGACGACGTCGGGCTCTATTCGCTGTTCGCGCGGCAGCTCAGCTCGGCGCTCGAGGCGGCGCAGACGGACGCGCAGCTGCGCCACCGCACCGCGGAGCTCGAGCTGGTGCACGAGCTGGCCACCGCCGGCCCGACGCCGGACCTGGGCGCGCTCACCCACCGCGCGCTGGCGACGGTGTGCCGTACGTCGGGCAGCCAGGCGGGGGCCCTGCACCGCTTCGACGCGCAGTCAGGGGAGTACACGCTCGTGGGCGAGGCGTACGGCTACGCGGGCCCGCTCATGGAGCGCTTCGCGCGCTTCACGCTGCCGGCCGACGCCCCCGCCGCGCTGGCGCCGACGAGCGCGCCGGCCGCCTCGGCAGGTGACGGAGAGGTCTTCGCCGCCGGCTTTCGTCAGGTGGCCACGGTGCCGCTCAGCATCGAAGGGCGCCGAGTCGGGTTCTTGACGTTGGCCCGGGCCGACGACGTGCCGTACCTGACGGACGAGCTGCGCTCGGTGGAGATTCTGGGCGCGCAGCTGGCGTCGGTGCTCGAGCGCCTGCGCCTGCACCGCGAGACGTCGCGCCTCTACGCGGACCTCAAGCGCAGCTACGACGAGCTGGGGCGCACACAAGCAGAATTGGTCAAGCACGAGCGGCTGGCGGCGCTGGGCGAGCTGTCGGCCGTCATGGCCCACGAAGTGCGCAACCCGCTCGGCGTCATCTTCAACTCGCTGGCCACGCTCAAGCGGCTGTACCCGAGCAGCGGCGACGCGGCCATGTTGCTCACCATGGTGGAAGAGGAAGCGGACCGGCTCAACCGCATCGTCGGAGACCTGCTCGACTTCGCGCGGCCCTTCGAGCTGTCGCGCCAGCCCATCGACGTCGAGCCGCTCGTGCGCGGCGCCGTCGAGGCCGCGCAGCGCAACTTCCCCCACAGCGCGGTCCGGCTGGCGATCGAAGTGCAGCCCAAGATTCCCCCGGTGGTCGTCGACGGCCAGCTGGTGCGCCAGGCGTTGGTCAACCTCATCGTCAACGCGCTGCAGGCCATGCCGAAGGCCGGCACCATCGTCGTGCGCGCCGCCACCGACCGCGGGGCGCTCGTCTTCACCATCGTCGACCAGGGCACGGGCCTCGCCAGCACCGCCGCCGAGCGCATGTTTCAGCCGTTCTTCACGACGAAGGCGACGGGGACGGGGCTGGGGCTCGCGGTGGTCAAGCGCATCGTCGACGCGCACCAGGGCGAAGTGTCGGCCCAGTCGAACCTGCCGGGGCCGGGCACCACCTTCGTGGTGAGGCTGCCGTTGGCAACTGGGTTGTGACATGGGCGCTGCCGAGTAAAGTGACCGCGGCATGCCGGCTCGTGCGGACCAGCCCATCAGTGGAAAGAAGCTGGGCGACGCCGAGCAGGTGACGGCCGAAGCGCTCGCGCTGGAGGCTGAGCTGGCCGAGCTGGGCGCGCAGTACGAGCAGTTCTTCCTCGGCATCGAGCGGCGGCCCCCGACCAAGAAGCACGAGGCCTTCAAGAAGAAGGTCGAACGGCTCAAGGCCACCGTCGTGCGGCAGGTGGCGGCGAAGTTCCGCGTGCAGACGCTGCACAACAAGGTGCTGACCTTCGAGCGGCTGTGGGACCGAACGCTCAAGGAGATCGAAGCCGGCATCTACAAGCGCGACGTGCTGCGCGCGCGGCGCCACGAAGCCGAACGAATCAAGAAGCTGGCGACGGACCGCGCCGACGCGGCCCAAGCGGCCAAGGCCGGGACGGCGGCGGAAGACGTCGAGGAGCTGGACCTCGACGACCTCGACATCGACGAGGCGCCCGAAGAGAGCGCGCCGGCCGCGGTCGTCCCCAAAGCCGCGCCGGTCGTCGCGCCGGCGGTGTTGTCTCCGGCGGTGTTGTCTCCGGCGGTGTTGTCTCCGGCGGTGTTGTCTCCGGCGGTGTTGTCTCCGGCGGTGTTGTCTCCGGCGGTG
>JALHOS010000070.1 GCA_022842905.1 Myxococcaceae bacterium
GTAGGGCCTGCAAGTCACGCGGGTGAGGGGGGAATCCTTTTGAGAAACTTCAGCCCGGAGGGGGGAATGGTTTTGAGAATTTCCTCAGGCCGGGGTCCCTTCCTTCTGAGAACCGACACACTGTGCGATGACGAGGTCGCGCTGCAGTACGCTTAGAGTCTCGACGAGCAGAGGCTCAAGCGCCGCTTGAACCGGAGCGTGCTCCGTTCGTGCGACCCGGGTCACCTCTTCAATCTCAGCCAGAATCGACAAGACGTTGCTCGTTCGGACCTGCCACGTGTCGAGCGAGTCCTCGCCAAAGAGCTCGCCCCACTGCAGAACGAAGAGTCGGTGATGCGGCTCTGAGATATCGGCCAGTGTCCAATCAACAGGTTGCATCGCGCCTCGCTGGGTCTTCGAACTCGGACTTGACGGTGATCGAACGCCTGCCTACTAAACACCTTGTGAGGAGCTGGGTGTTCGCGGAATGCGGGGCTTCGAGCCCCCGCCGTGTTCCCCCGGCTCCTTGTTTTCTATCGAGTCGCTGGCCAGAGGTAGAGGATGCCGGCCAGCATCACCCTTTGCAGCTGAAGGCTACCAACCGGGCCGCGCCGCAGTCCTCGCCGCAGCGCAGGGACCGCTCCACTTCCAGCTCACTCGCGCCTGCACGCGCCCAGCACTCTCGGGCCTGCCGCGCCGGAACGCCTCGTGGAGGGCCGACGCCTCTCGCCTCCGTCGTCTGAGCAGCCGTCGCCCACCTCCGACCCCGCCCGTCGCCGGCCACGCGCAGGCCTACTCGTGTGGCCGACACGCCCCTTCTGCAGCCAGTGAAGCTCGCGCGGTTGAGGCCCAGCCGGTGGATGCTCGGTGACTCGCCACCCGCTACGCTGCTGCGCGCCATGTCAGCGCTCTTCGCCAAGCTCAACTTGAAGGACCAGCAACAGCTCGTCATCGCCAACGCGCCGCCGGAGTTCGGGCCGCACCTCACCTCGCTCAAAGGCCGCGCCGTGGCGCTGAGCCTGGCGCAGGTGAAGACCGCGGACTTCTTGTTGGGCTTCGCCACCACCCAGGCGCAGGTGGACGGGCTGGCCAAGCAGCTCAAGAAGGTGCCGGGCGACGCCGTCGTCTGGCTCGCGTACCCGAAGGGCAGCTCGAAGAAGTACCGCTGCGAGTTCAACCGCGACACCGGCTGGAAGGCGCTGGGCGCGGCGGGCTTCGAACCGGTGCGGCAGGTGGCCATCGACGAAGACTGGTCCGCGCTGCGCTTTCGGCGCGAGGAGTTCATCAAGACGCTGACGCGCAGCCCGGCCATGGCGCTCACCCGTGCGGGCAAGGCGCGCACCACGCCCAAGCGCGCCCCGCGGCGCTGAGGAGAACTCTCCATGGCCTCGAACCCCCAACCGCCGCCCAGCGGTCTGCGCCTGGGCCCGCTGCTCGTCGCCGCAGCGCTGCTCGTCATCGCCGCGCTGACCTACGCGGTGTGGCCCGCCGCCGTCGAAGCGCCGGTGCCTCCGTCGTCTGCGCAAGACGCGCCGCCGCCAGCCACGCAGCCGCCAGCCACGCCGAAGCAGCCGACGCCCACGGCCGTGGCTGCGCCGCCTCCGGATGCGCCGCCCGCGCCGAGCCCTCCCGTCGACGCTCAGCCGAGCGACGCCGCCGTCGAGCCGCTTCCGGAAGACACGACCGGCCCCGCGTTCGACGCCACCGCCGCGCGGGCCGCCGGTGAAGCCGACGGCGAGCGCCATGGGACGAACGACAAGAAAGCCGGCGAGCCGAAGGACGTCGAGGCCGCCGTCGTCGCTGGCAGAGAACACGGCGTGCATGTCTGGCCTGAGACCGTGCTCGACGCGTACGTCGATGGGTACCGGCAAGGCTACCTCCAGGGCTACGACCGGCGCGGAGGGCGGTGACCCGGCAGCCCGCCGTACCCTTCGCTACTCGAGCTTCAGCAACGTGTGTTCATGCGCATCGAGCAGCGTCGCGTACAGGAACGCGGCCAGGAGCCTCGGCGCCCGCGCCCAGAGCGTCTCTTCCAGCACGTCGCCGCGCACGCGGTACCGCAGCTCGATGCGCACGCCCGCAGTGGCCCAGCCGGACACCCGCGCCTCGTCTGGGCGCGTGGCGTCGTGTGCGAAGCGGCCGCGGTAGCGGTTCGGCCACTGCACGAGCCCGCCGAGCAGCGGCACGCGCTCGTGAATGGTCAGCTCCACCACGGTGCGCGAGCCCTCCACGCGCGCGGGCTGCGCGTCGACGCGGTGAATGAGCGGGTGGAGCGTGGGCCAGCCCTCCGCGCTCGTCAGCTTCTTCAGCGCCGCCTGCGCGTCGACCAAGCCGCGGCGCTCGAGCTGGAGGAAGTAGCCCGGCGTCATCGGCTCGGCGTCAGCCGGAAGCGGCTCGTCGTGCGTGCGGGTGATGACGCGCGCCTTCACGGCTGCTCCTGCGTGAAAGTCCACCGTCCCCAGCCGCTGGCCTCGACCTGGGCCAGGGTCGCACGCTCGGCTTCGAAGTCCTCCGCCATCGTCTGGAACCAGCCCGTCTCTCGGTCCGCGTCGTCCGGCGTCGGGTCGCCGGACTCCCACTCTTCACAGTGCAGGTACAGCCAGGAGCGGACGAAGCCGGACCCGAAGCGCGAGCGGGAGACCGCGGTGTCGGTGCCTTGGTCCACCTTCACCAGCGCTTCGCTGCGGTCGACGACGAAGCGATTCGTCCGCTCGTCGCGCTGCAGGCCCGTGGACGTCTCCCGTTCGATGAAGAAGGTCGGCATCGACCAGCCCATGCCGATGACGTCGGAGCCGCCGTTGGACGAGTAGCTCAGGTCGAGCACCGGCGTGACGCCGGGGAAGCCCTGCGGGACTTCGACCTTCACCTCGTACGAGACGGAGCCTTGGTTGCCGGCCACGTGGGCGTTCTCGCCGACGCCGTCGATGGAGCCCTGCGCGCTGGGGAGGCTGACGCGCTCATCGCACACTCGGGCGGCGACGTTCGAGAAGGCGGCGACGGAGGCCAGCGGCGCCGTGAGCGCGGCGGTGAAGGAGAGGGGGCGGACCATTGGGCGCGCGGTTAGCAGAAAGCTCGAATGACGTGACGCGGCGGCGGCGCGGATTTGGAGGCTTGCGCGTCCCAGCCACGCCGAAGCAGCTGACGCTGACGCCGACGGATGCGCCTCCAGCGCCGAGCCCGTCCGTCGACGCCCAGCCGAGCGATGCCGCCGTCGAGTCGCTTCCGGAAGACACGACCGGCGCTGCGTTCGACGCCACCGCTGCGCGGGCCGCCGGTGAAGCAGACGGCGAGCGCCACGGGACGAGTGACAAGAAGGCCGGCGAGCCGAAGGACGTCGAGGCCGCCGTCGTTGCTGGCAGAGAACACAGCATGCACGTCGGGCCTGAGGCCGTGCTCGACGCGTACCTCGATGGGTATTGGCGAGGCTACCTCCAGGGCTCCGACCGGCGCGGAGGGCGGTGACGCCGGAGACGGGCCTCGCTTGACCCTAGTCACACGGGGGTTCGCGTACGTTGACGGACCGGAGGTGCTCCGTGAAACACGCGGGGAAGCGACGCCGAGGGCGAGTCATGGCGGTGTTCGCACTTGTCGCGAGTGTCGTGGGTGGCTGCGAGCCGCCGTGGTCGTCTGAGTTCTCCGGTGGCTCACTCGCCGTTCGACTGGCCGAAGTCGACGCAGGCGCTGGCGAGGCGGACGCGGGCGATGCAGGCAGGGCCGATGCCGGCGGCGCCGACGCGAGCGTTCGCTACGTCACCTGCGAGGACATCCTCGCGAACCGCTACCCGTACGCGCCGTGTGAGCCCTCGCTGAGCTGCTCGTGGATTCAGGGGACGCCGGGTTGCGAGCGCAGCTGGGGCCAATGGTGGTGCTACTGCACGTCGTCGGGCCGAGTGAACTGCTACCACGGTGACAGCATCTGGGTGTGGTGCGACGGAGGGACGAGCCAGCCGGGCTTCGACGCCGGTGTGCGAGACGCGGGGCCGGCAGGGAGACCCGACGCAGGCCCTTGAGGGGGCCGATGAGCCAAGGTGGATCGCCGGGTGTTGGCGTCGTGGGCCGCTCCGGCCTCGAGGTGCCCGATCTGTCGCCGCGGAGGCGAACCCTGTCGTTGCGCGAAGGTGAGGCATCGACTTCGAGGCCCGGGGAGCGGCTCGTCGAGCGTCCGAGTGTGCGTCATCCGAAGCGTCAGTGCGTGAGTCCCCAGCGCCTCGCATCCGTGCGCTCCATCGTCCCAGCGCCACAGCGCCTGCGCGACCGAGCGTTTGACCTCGAGCGGTCGCGTCACGAGCTGCGCGTCTCGGAACGAGCCGTGGTTCCATCCTCGACAAGCGCTCGACCAAGGGCCGCTCACGCGACGGACTTCACCCCGCTGGCGCTGGTCTGGGCACCGTCCGCGCTCAGCGCGCGGCGAGACTCGCCACCTGCCGTCGCACCACGTCCGCCGCCGAGCCGTCCGCGCAGGCCTGCGTCACGTCCAGCATGACGTGCGGCGCATACCCGTGGCCCCAGCGCTTCAGGTCCATGGCGAAGAACAGCGCCAGCGTCGGTGCGCCCACCGCCACCGCGAGGTGCATGGGCCCGGTGTTGTTGCAGACGACGAGCTGCGCGGCGCGCATGAGGTACGCGAGCTCGTCGAGCGTCGTCGGGGGCGCGGCCCGTGCCGCTGGAGCCCCGCGGCAGACCTCGTCCCTCAGCGCCTCTTCCCCCGGGCCCCAGGTGACGAGCGCCGTGAGGCCTTGTGCGCTCAGCGCTTCACACGCCGCCGAGAAGACGGAAGGAGGCACCCTGCGCTCGCCGAGTCGACCGCCGGGGTTCACCACGGCGAAGCGCCCCAGGCTCGCGGCCAAGCTCGTCACCGCTGGGGTTTCTCGTGGAGCGCGGAAGCTCATGCGCGGCGTCGGCACCGGCCCCAGCGGGCTGAGCAGGTGCGCGCGCTGGATCAGCTCCGACGGCTCTCCCTCGAGCGCCGGCACCGACACGTCCATGAGCCAGCCCGACGGAAAGTTCGCCGGCCCCAACACCGCGGCCTGCGGCCCAGCCAGCCGCGAAAGCACCGCGGACGACACCGACGCGGCGCTCCAGTTGCCGCAGTTGACGACGACGTCGAAGCGCTCGGCGCGCAGCTGCCGCAGCAGCGGGCTCCACGGCCCCAGCCAGCGCCCCCGCTCGACGTAGCCCCACGCGCGCTCGAGCCCAGGCAGGCCTTCGAGCACCCGCACCGTCCGCTGGTGCGCCAGCACGTGCACCTGGCACCCGCGCGCTGCCAGCGCCGACACCAACGGCGTCGTCAACAGCGCTTCGCCCACGCGGTTGTCGGGCCGAACCAGCAGCACCTTCGTCGGCCGGGCCAGCTTCGCGCTCGCGCGCGCGCGGCGGCCGGGTCGAAACGTGAGCGCCGCCAGCAGCACCGCCAGCGCACACTTGAGGACCCACTCCAGCCGCTTCACCATGCGAAGGGCGGCGGCTTAGCCCTCCACGGGCAGCCTCGCCAGCCGCCGCTGCCCCGGCCTCGACTCGAGTCACTGCTCGAAGCAGTAGAGCCGCGCCGTCGACGAACACGAGACGGGGTTCGGGTTCTGCGCCCACAGGCTGTTGGTGCTCGTCACGCTGCCAGTTGCGGCGAAGTGAATCGGCTGCGCCGAGGCCCACGAGAAGCAGTGGTAGGTGTTGTCCCAGTTGCCGCCGCCCACGGTGGTGTTGGACCAGGCGTTACCCACCACGGGCACCGCGGTCTCGGAGATGGAGATGGCCGTGCGCAGCGCGGTCCCGTCGGTCAGGTCCACGTAAGAGTTGGCCAGCCGCGTCCCGTTGGTCAGCTGGTACGGCACCGTCGCTCGCGTGAAGCGCGTGAAGGGTGAGCCCGCCGGCGTGGAGACCCACGCCATGTACGTGCCGCTGAGTCCACCGTCGAGGGCGGCGTTCGTGCACAGCGTGTCGGCGCCAGTCAACCCGCCCAGGTTCCCGGTGAAGGTCCCGTTGGTGGCGAAGGCCCACTTCCCATTCACGCAGCGGCCCTTGTTGTCGCGGCAGGTGAAGTTCGCGCCCGCGTCGGTGTTGCACTGGGCCGTCGACGTGCAGCTCGTCGGGCAGGCGACGGAGGTGCCGGTGCAGCGGTACGCGTTGAAGGAGCCGCAGACCGCTTGGCTCGTCTTGAGGGCGTCGGTGGGGCAGGTGACGGCGCTGCCCGTGCAGAGCTCGGGAGCGTCACACTCGTCCACCGCGGGGCGGCACACCGTGGTGGCCGGCTGCAGGGGGTTGGCTGGGCAGAGGCCGGACGCGCCGGTGCACGTCGCGGCGCGGTCGCACAGGCCCGCGTCTGGGCGGCACACGGTGCCGGCGTCGACGAAGCTGTCAGCCGGGCAGGCAGGCTCGGTCCCCGAGCAGCTCTCGGCCACGTCGCAGCTGCCCGTGGACGCGCGGCAGACCGTGCCCGCGTCGAGCAGGGTGTCCGCCGGGCACTGGGCCGAGGCGCCGCTGCAGAGCTCGATGGGGTCGCAGCCGCCCTGCGACGGTCGACACACGGTGAGGACCGGCTTGAGCGCGTCTGCTGGGCAGGCGCTCGAAAGCCCGGTGCACGTCTCGGGCTCGTCGCAGGTGCCGGCCGCGGGCCTGCACACCGCGCCCGCGTCACGGAGCTGGTCTGCGGGGCAGCTGCCGTTGGTGCAGACCTCCGGTGCGTCACAGGCCGCGGTGCCCGCTCGGCACACGGTGCCGTTGGGGGCGGCGACGTCGGCGGGGCAATCGGCGGCGGTGCCGGTGCACTGCTCGGCCGCGTCACAGACGCCCGTCGCCGCTCGGCAGGTGGTGCTGGACGGGGCGAAGCCGTCGGCAGGGCACGCGGCGGAGGACCCGCTGCAGGTCTCCGCGACGTCACACGCGCCGGCCGTCGCGCGGCAGATCGTCGACGCGGGCTCGAGGCGATCCGCCGGGCAGGTGCCACTCGTCCCGTCACACACCTCGGGGAGATCGCAAAGGCCCGCGGCCGCGCGGCATGGCGTGGCGGCCGGCTGGACTGCGTCGGCGGGACAGGCGCTGCTCGTGCCGTCACACACCTCGGCGACGTCGCAGGTGCCGGTGGCCGCGCGGAAGACGGTGGCGGCGGGCTGGACCGCGTTGGCGGGGCAGGCGCCGGCCGTGCACGTCTCGGCGACGTCGCAGGCTCCCGCCGACGGCCGGCACACGGTCTGGTCCGGGGCTGCGCAGCTCCGCGCGCCGTTGCAGGTGTCTTGGCGGCAGGCGCCGACCTCGGCGGTGCACTCGGCGTCCGGGTCGGTGTTCGCGCTCACGGGGGCGCAGGTGCCGCTGGGGGCGCCGGTCTTGGCCGTCGCGCACGCTTCGCACTGGCCCGCGCAGGCCGACTCACAGCACACGCCGTCGACGCAGAAGTTCGACGCGCAGTCGCTGGCCGCGGTGCAGGACGAACCGGAGGCTCCCGGGGTGGTGCCGGGGCCGCCGTCCGCGCCGCCCGGAGGCTGGGCCGCGCAGGCGGCGAGGGTGAGTGCGAGGAAGCCGGAGGAGTGGAGGCGGAAGGACACGGGTGGGCCTTTGGACTCAAGAGAGTGAGACGACCGACCGAGCCATGCAGCGACGGGCGCGAATGGATCATCCGCCCGTTGCAGCGCCCCAAGCCTCTGCCTCGTGCCCGTCACTGCGCCACACAAACGTCACCGAACGGTTGCTGACGCGTTGCGCCAGCGTTGCGAGGGCCACACGGGGCGTGGGTACGGGGCGCACCCATGTCGACCCTCCTCAGCGCCTTGATTCTCTTGCAGGTCGGCGCGCCCGACGCTGGCCCCGAGGCCGCCCCCGCCTCGCCCGCCGGCGACACCGAGCTGCGCGCTCAGCTGGCCCAGGCCCTCGAGCTGTTGGCGCGCCATGACGAAGCGCTGCGGGCGCTGACGAAGGACGCGGGCACGACCGACGCCGGCGTGGCGGACGCGGGTGTGGCGACTGCGAGCAGCGCCGCGCCTGCGCACCCGGTCCAGCGCCCCTGGTACGAGCGCCTGTCGGTCCGCGGCTACACGCAGCTTCGCTACAACCTCCCCGGCATCGCGTACAACGACAAGCTCATCAACGAGCAGGGCGACCGCTCGTTGGGTGGGAACGGCGGCTTCCTCATTCGCCGCGCGCGGCTGATTCTGTTCGGAGAAGTCTTCCCCGGCGTCAGCGTGTACCTCCAGCCGGACTTCGCCAGCGTCATCGGCGAGCAGCTGGGCGTGGCGATTCTGCGCGACTGGTACGCCGACATCTTCTTCGACGCCAAGAAGGAGTTCCGCCTGCGCGTAGGCCAGTCGAAGGTGCCGTTCGGCTTCGAGAACATGCAGTCGTCGCAGAACCGGCTGCCGCTGGACCGCAACGACGCGCTCAACAGCGCCGTGAAGGACGAGCGCGACCTGGGGCTCTTCTTCTACTGGGCGCCCGCCGTCATCCGCGAACGCTTCAAGTTCCTCGTCGACTCCGGCCTCAAGGGCTCCGGCGACTACGGCGTCGTCGGCCTGGGCGTCTACAACGGGCAGACCGCGAACCGGCCGGAGCTCAACAAGGCGCCCCACGGCATCGCGCGCGTCACCTGGCCCTTCCTCTTGGGCGGGCAAATCCTCGAGCTGGGCGGCGGCGGTTACGTCGGGCAGGCCACCGTCGCGCTGGGCACCCACCCGGACGGCACACGGGTGACGTCGGCCCGCGCCGACAACACGTTCCTCGACGCGCGAGGCCACGTGTCCGCCGTGCTCTACCCGCAGCCGCTGGGCCTCACCGTCGAATACAACGTGGGCGTCGGGCCCCAGCTGGGCGCGCGCACGCCGTACGAAATCGGCGAGGCGTTCCTCTACGGCGGGTACGCGCTGGCGTCGCTGAAGCTCGACGGCGTGCTGGGCACGGTGGCCCTGCTGCCCTTCGTGCGCGGCACCATGTACGACGGCGGCAAGAAGTTCGTGACCAACTCGCCCAAGTACCACGTGCGCGAAGTCGAGTTCGGCGTCGAGTGGCAGATCGCCAAGGGCTTCGAATTCGTCGTCGCGTACCTCATGTCGAACCGCACGTCGGACAAGACGTACACCAACCAGACCGGGCACTGGACGCGGCTGCAGCTCCAGGTGAACTACTGACGGCTGGCCCAGCGGTTGCTCTGGCGTCGGCCGCATGAGCGAGCTGGGTGTCATCCGAGGTCGATGGTCCGCGGTGTGTCTCCAGGCAGCCGCGGTGAGCGCGGCCAGCGGCGTGGCGCTCGGCATTTGGGGCTGGCGCGCCGTCGAGCACGGCCCGGCGTTTCGCTTCCTGTGGTGGAACCTGCTGCTCGCCTGGGTGCCGTGGCTGCTGAGCGTGCCGGTGATGCTCGGCCGGCGCTGGCTGTCGGTGCTGCTCGTGCCCGTGTGGCTCGCCTTCTTCCCCAACGCGCCCTACTTGGTGACGGACTTCATTCACCTGCGCCCACGGCCGCCGGCTCCGCTGTCACTCGACGTGCTGTTGCTGGGCAGCTTCGCGCTGGCTGGCTGCGTGCTCGGCTGGCTGTCGCTGATGAACGTGCACCGCGCGCTGGAGCGCTCCATGCCTCAGCGTGGCGCGTGGGCGGTGGTGCTGGGCGTGTTGGGCGCATCGGGCTTCGGGGTGTACCTGGGGCGCTTCCTCCGCTGGAACAGCTGGGACGTGGTGACGGAGCCGGGGGCGCTGCTCGAGAGCGCCGCCCGCGCGCTGCTCCAGCCCGCAGCGGTCGCGTACTCGGTGGCCTTCGCGGGCTTCATCGGCGCCGGCTACCTGGCCCTGCACGCCGCGCAGGAGAGCCGCCACCCCGACGCGCCGTGACGTCCGGAGCGCTTCACTCCCGAGCAAGTCAGGGCTTGCAGGAGTCGTAGGCGATGGCGACGACGCCGCCACCGGCCAGGCAGGGCTCGACTTCGAGGCTGCCGTTCGGGTGGTTCTCGTCCGGCTGGTGCGTGACGAAGGTGGCCGGCTGCCCGTTGAGGGTGATGTGCACCCGCCGCGTGCTGTCCAGCGGCCGCCGCAGGCTGACGATGCACTTGCCGTTGACGACGCGCCCGGCGATGGCGCGGAGCATGTCGGCGTAGTCTTCGCGGCACAGCGCCAGCAGGCTCTGCGTGCCGAAGCGCCGGGTGAACTGGGCGATGCGCCAGCCGCCGATGACGCCGGGCCAGCAGAAGAAGCTCGTGTCCAGGCCCAGCGCCGCGGCGACGGTGACGGCGTTCTCACCCTTCAGCGCTTTGACCTGATCCGCGAAGGCGGGGATGTCGACGGTCGACTGGTCGTCTTCGTCGCCGACGAACACCAGCGCGAAGTCGGCCTCGGGCCGCAGGAAGTTGACGTTGGTGGTGCTCCGCAGCGGCTCCGTCACCGCCGCCCGCGCCGCGCCCAGCGCCTGCTCCGTGCCGCTGCCCCGCGTGCCCACGGACACCATGCGCCGGAAGGCGAGCGGCAGCTCCGGCGTGCGCCGCGTGAGGAAGGGCGTCACCAGGCGCCCGCTCCGCGTCATCGCCCGCATGTCCGTCGTCACCGCGCCGAGCTGAAAGTCGACCTGGTTGGCCCGGAAGGCCGAGATGAAAGACTCGAAGTTGGTGCCCAGCTGCTGCTGGTCGTCCGACATGCTGCACGAGTCGTCGATGACGAAGAGCACGTCGATGGGCCGGCGCGTGAACGGCGGCAGCGTGTGCTGCTCCACGTCGTCGATGGTGCAGCCCATGGGCTTGGTCTGCTCCAGCACCGGTTTGGGGTCCATGGGCTGGGCGGCCGGGTCCATGGGCGCCGGCTCGCCGAAGCCCGGCGGGAAGTCGTACGGCTCGGTGCGGCCACAGGCCAGCGTGAGCAGCAGAACGGCGAAGGGGAGCCGCGCAGGCATGGTGAGTCCCGTGTCTAGCAGCGTGGGGGCTTCATGCGTAAGGGCAGCGCCCCCGCGGAGCCCGTTCAAGCAGGCGGTGTCAGCTTGGCCCAGCAGCGCCCGCAGCGCGTGGCGGCCTTCAGGCCGGTGTGCTTGCAGTGTGGGCAGTCGCGCAGCTCCGGCTCCGGACCCAAGTCCAGGTCCTTCACCAGCTCGTCGTAGGCGCCCTGCGTCGCCGCGGGCAGGCCCTTGGCCAAGGCGGCGAGGTTGATGCGCAGCCGCGAGCGGGTGGCCTCAGCAGGGGATTGTTCGTGGACCATGGCGCGCTTTCGGGGTGGTGAGGCGTGAGGGACGACCCTACGGGGCTTTGGCTCCAATAGCTTGCTCGTACGCCCGGCGCCTTGGGCGTTCGTCCAGGTCCGCTGTCACGAAGTGCGCGGCTGACCCGTGGTGCTCTTCACAACCTCGCCACGAAAGCCTCCATGTCCCCCCGCCCCATCGTCGTCGTCGGGGCCGGCCTGTCCGGCCTGGCCACCGCTGTCCTCCTCGCCCAGCGCGGCCGGCGTGTCGTCGTCCTCGAGCGCTCCGCCACCGCTGGAGGTCGCGCCCGCAGCCCCGCCGTCGGGCCGCTGCCCATGAACTTGGGGGCGCACGCGCTGTACCGAGGTGGGGTCGCCGAGCGCACCCTGCGGGCCTGCGGCGTCGCGCCACGGGGCTTCAGCCCGCCGCTCGACGGCATGGTCCTCACGCGCAACGGGGAGGTGCTCCCGGCGCCGACCGGCACCGCCAGTCTGCTCTGGAGCCGCTGGCTTCCCTTCGCCGCGAAGGCCTCACTCGTCAGAGCGCTCGCCAGCCTCGGGCGAGAGGCGCGGCGCGTGGACGCGGGCCTCAGCTGGGGCGACTGGCTCGAGCAGCAGCCTTCGCCGCAGGCCGCTTCCGTGCTCAGCATGCTCGCGCGTGTCGCCACCTACGCCGACGCGCCCGCGCAGCTCGCCGCGGCCCCCGTGTTGGCGCAGCTCGAGCGCGCCGTCGGCCGCGGCGTCACCTATGTCGACGGGGGCTGGGAAGTGCTGGTCCATGCGCTGCTTGAGCGCGCCAGGGTGCTGGGTGTGGAGGTGCGGCTGAGCGCGCCCGTGGATGAGGTGAGCGAAGACGGCCGCTCGGTGCAGCTGACCGGCGGGGCGGCGCTGGACGCGGACGCCACCGTCTTGGCGGTGCCTCTTCGAGTCGCCTCGGAGCTGACCCACACGCCGAGCGTGCGCGCGTTTGCGGCCGCAGCGCTGCCGAGCCGCGTGGCGAGCTGGGACGCCGTCGTCAGCCGCCTGCCCAACCCTGCCCGCCGCGTCGCGCAGGGGCTCGAAACGCCGACCTACTTCTCGGTCCATTCGCCCGTGAAAGCCGAGCCGCTCCGCGTGCACGCGCACTGGGTGCTCCGGCCCGGCGAGAAGGGCGCGGCGGTCCTGCCCGCGCTCCAGCGGTGGCTCGACGTCGTGCAGCCGGGCCTGAGCGCCTGCGTCGTCGCCGAGCGCAGCCTGCCGGAGCTGCAAGTGGCCGACGCGATGCCCACGACGCAGGACACGCTGCGGCCGACCGTGCAGCTGGGCGCGGCCCTCTACGCCGCCGCCGAGTACGCGCAGCCCGCCGCGTTCCTCCTCGACGCGGCCCTCGGCGCCGCCCAGAGTGTCGTGCAGTCGCTGACCTCCGCCGCGCTGCGCCGCTCCGCATGACCCACGACTTGCCCAAAGCGCTCGCCCACGCCGCCGACGCCGACCGGCGGTTCCTGTGGGGGCTGTCCTACCGAATGACGGGCTCCGCCGCCGACGCCGAGGACGTCGTGCAGGACACGCTCCTGCGCGCGCTCGAAGCCCGCCCGTCCACCGACGAGGCCCTGCGGCCCTGGCTCACGCGCGTCGCGCTGCGGCTGTCTGTCGACTGTCTGCGCCGGCGCCAGGCCACTCCGGCGAAGTACGTCTTCGTCCCTGGGCTGGTGGAGACGCCCGAAGCCGACTGGGACTCGGCGCCCAGCACCGCCGCGGCGTACGGGCTGCGCGAGTCCGTCGGGCTGGCCTTTCTCCTCGCGCTCGAGGTGCTCTCGCCCCAGCAGCGCGCCACGGTGCTGCTGCGCGACGTCTTCGACTTCTCGGCCAAGGAGGTCGCCCTCGCGCTCGAGACGACCGAGGCGAACGTACGCCAGCTCCACCACCGCGCCCGGGAAGCGCTGCGGCCGTACGACGAAGGCCGGCGCCCGCCCGACGCCGCGCTGCGCGAGGACAGCCGACGGCTGTTGGCGGACCTCTTCGACGCCATCATGCAGGGCGACGCCGCGAAGGCCGTGGCGCTGCTCCGCGCCGACGTGAAGGGCCTGTCCGACGGTGGCGGCGAGTACCTGGCGGCGAACGTGGTGCTGGCCGGCGCGCAGCGCGTCGTCGACTTCTACCTGCGCCTGGCGACGCTGCGGACGCCGCTCAGCGCGCGCTTCCTGGTCTGCAATGGCGTCTGGGTGCTCGACGCGACGTACGAGGTGCTCCGGCCCAAGGAAGCGCCCCGCGTCGTCACCGGCGTGCTCCCGGACGCAGCGGGGCAGGTCGCCGTCATCTTCTCCCAGCTGAGCCCCGCGCGGTTGCCTGAGTCGAGCCGCGCCTGGCCGGGGTTCTGACACGGTGTTCAGGGTCGTCGGTTCGAGCCCCAATGCCACGCATTCAGCCGTGCGCCGTCGCAGGACGCGACAGCGCGACTGTCGCGTCGCTGGAAGCTCCCGGTCGGTGAGCCGCAATGGCGACGGGCATGGCTCTCATGAGTCCGACCGCGCGCGGGGGGCTCGAGGCGCTCCAGGCGATCGACGCGACCCAGTCGTCGACGGGCAGCGTGCAGAGCGCTTGGGGTCGCGCGCGGCGGCGTGATTGAGGACGCCGGTGACCTCGAGCGGGCCCTCGAGACGCCCGAGGCACCAGCAGTCGCCCCGCTTGCGCCACCCGCAGCGCGAGAGGAGGCCCGCCTGGAGCAGCGCCTCGACGGTGCAAACAGGCCCAGGTGCCTGAGCGGCGCGGCTAGCGGACCGGCTTGAAGCGCCACCGGCCGCTGGGCACGTCCCTGCCGTCCACCTGCAGGGCCACCGCTTGGCCCAGCGTGAAGAGTGGCTGAGTGCTGCCCTTGGCGCGGAGCACCACCCCTTCCTCGGCGACCTCGAGCCAGGCGCCGCCCAGGTGCTTGGCCAGGTCGAAGAAGTACAGCTTCACGTCGAGCGGCGGGGCGTCGAGGCGCACGTGCACCTTGCCGGGCACCAGGCCCATCACCGTGCCGCCGAAAGTGCGGCGCTCCGCCGGAGGCTTGGCCGCTTCGGCGCCGAAGAGGCGCTCCATGACCAGCGCGTTGGTCAGGTCCTGGGCGCGGCGCTGGGTGCCGCGAGAGCGGTTGGCCACCTGGACGACCTGCGCGCGCAGCGCCTCGTCGGCCTCGACGCCGGGGTGCTCGCCGGTGAGCAGCTCGACGGCCTCTTTGTGCAGAAAGACGCCCACCATTTCCCGCATGGGGGCCGAGAAGCGCGCGTACGGCTCAGCGCCCACGCCGGTGTGCGGCCCAGGCTCGGTGGAGTACTCGGAGCGCAGGTTCACCATGACGGCCTGGCGGGTGAGCGCGCGGGCCAGCCGGTCCTCCGTGGAGCCGAGCGGCCCGGCCGGGAGCTGCCGCAGGTACTCGGCCAGCGGCGTCGCCTGGGCGTCCCACCGCCAGGGTGAGTGAGGGAGCTGCAGCACGGCGCACAGCCGCTCCGTCAGCCGCGCGAGCGCATCGAGGCGCGCTTGGTCGGGGCCGGGCTGGACTCGGTAAATGGGCTGAATGGCGGCGTTGCCGGACTCGCGCAGCAGCCGCCCGCCCTCGGCGTTGCACAACAGCGAGAGCTGCTCGTTCCACAGCTCCACCTCGTCGCGCACCGCTTCCATGACGGTGAAGGCGAGCCCTTCGCCGTCGACGGACACCTCCACCTCCTCGCGGCGGTAGCGCACCAAGCCGCGGCGCTCGGCCAGCCCCATGCGCGCGCGGCCGACGTCTCGCAGGGCCACCAGGCTCGGCTGGAAGTCGGCGCCGCGCAGCGGGCTCTGCTGTGGCGTGTCGACGAGCGCTTGCACCTCGCGGAAGGACAGCTTCGCGCGGGACCGCACCCGGGCGCGCTCGAGCCGCGTCTTCTGAATGCTGCCGTCGGCGCCCAGCTCGTGCAGGAAGAGCAGCGCCCGGCGGTCCTCGTTCGGGTTGAGGGAGATGAGGCCTTCGGACAGCGCCCGCGGCAGCATGGGCACGGAGCCTTGGGGGAAGTAGTAGCTCGCGCCCCGCTTCATCGCCTCGGCGAAGAGGGCCGAGCCGGGCCGCACGTAGAACGCCGCGTCGGCGATGGCGTAGGCCACGAGGAAGCCGGTGCTCGTTCGTTCCACGTAGAGCGCTTGGTCCAGGTCCTTCGACGTGGCGGCGTCGACCGTGACGAAGGGCCAGGCCGTGCGGTCGACCAGCGCGGGGTCCTGCACGCCCGGCGAGGCGAGCCACGCCTGGGCTTCGGCGAGGACTTCGGGCGGGAAGTCCACCCGCAGCTCGAGCTGGCCGTGGAGCGCGTCGAGCGCCGTCTTCAACGGAGCGTTCACCATGCAGCGCTTGTAGCCGGTTCTTTCGCGAAGGGGCCGCGCCGTGGTGGGTCGTGAAGGCAAAGCGGAGGTGAGCGCGGAAGCGATCGCCGGAGAGCTGGGTAGCCGACTGGCGCCGTGCTCCACGTGCTGGACGCCGACAATCGCGACTCCTTCGGCAGCATCGACCAGACGGGGCTGATGGAGCGCGTGTCGGGGCGGGTCTGCGCCACCCATTTGTCGCGCGTGGCAGTGCCGCCTCGCTCCCTCGGAGCAACTGCGGACGACCAGCGCCCTTCCTCGGCCGGAGCTGGACTTCACCGACCGACACTCCGAAACTCCGCAGCGGTGCAACACCCGTCGGACGAAGACCTGGAGCGCTACGTCGTCCGCGCCCTCGCCGCTGAGGAGTCGGCGCGAATCGAGCGGCACCTCGATGACTGCGGTGACTGCCGCGAGTTGGTGTCTGCCCTCATGGCGGACGACGGTGTCGCCGACGATCGCGTCACGACCCAACGCGAAGAGCCAACGGCCCCGGCGGGCCCGCTCATGCTGCAGCCCGGTGAGGTCATCGAAGGCAAGTATCGGCTGATCCGCGTGGTTGGCCGTGGCGCGATGGGGCTCATCTACGAAGCCCACCACGAGCCCCTCAATCAACGGGTGGCGCTGAAGTTTCTCGAAGGCCCCCTCGCCGCCAACCCTGGCGTGCAACAGCGCTTCATCCGCGAGGCGCGCGCCGCTGCGCGGCTTCACGGCCCGAACATCTGCCGCGTCCTCGAACTGGGGACGCACGCCGGCCGTCCGTTCCTCGTCCTCGAGCTGTTGATCGGCGAGGCGCTCGACGTGCGCCTGCTCCGCGGGCCTGTGCCGTGGCGGAAGGCCCTCGAGTGGCTGCAGGGCGTCTGCGCTGGACTCGAGGAAGCGCACGCGCTCGGCGTGGTGCACCGTGACATCAAGCCCGCGAACATCTTTCTCGCGCAGCTCGGCGGGAAGGAAGTCGTCAAGCTGATCGACTTTGGCATCGCGCGCTCGGTCAATCCGGAGATCGACCATGGGTTGGGGCAGCTCACCTCGACCAACCTCTTCGTGGGGACGCCCGCGTACATGGCGCCGGAGCAGTACCAACCCGCGATGGGCGGCGTTGGTCCTGCAGCGGACCTGTGGGGGGTCGGGGCCGTGCTGTTCGAGCTTCTGACAGGCCAGCACCCGTTCGAGGGCGATGACGCGCTGGCGCTTCGGCGCGCGGTGCTGGAGACCCACCACCGAGACGTGCACAAGCTCGCGCCCGAGCTGCCGCGCGCCGTCGTGCAGATTGTCGAGCGTTGCCTGCAGAAAGATCCGTCGGCTCGCTACCCCAACGCCGCAGCGCTGGGCGCGGCACTCGAGCAGGCCGAGCGTGGTGCGGAGCGTCGCGGCACGCTGCCCAGGGCGGCCGCGCTTGCGGGTGCCGCGGCGTTCGTCGTTCTTGCTGTGGGCGGTTGGCTCTGGCGCAAGCCTCTTCCCGTCGCGCCCGCGCAGCCCACTGCGGCGGCTCACGTCGAGGCACACCCCGTGCCGCAGCCGCGCGTCGAAGCGGTTGCCCCCGTGCTGCAAGCCCCAACGCCAGCTGCCCCCGTGCTGCAAGCCCCAACGCCAGCTGCCCCGGAAGAGACAGCGACGCTTCCCTCGACTGAGCCGGCCTCGGTGGCCGTTCCCGCTGCCAAACCCAAACCGAAACCGGCCCGGCCAAAGACGAGGTCGGCCGAACCACCGAAGCCCTCCGAGTTGGAGCTCCGCCCATGACTGATGCGTGGACGACCGTCCGAGCGGCATGGCCCCACGGGAGCGTGTCGCGCGCAGACTTCGAGCGGGAGCTGGCGGCGCAGAAGGAGCGCGTCGCCTTCCCGGCCGACTTGTATTGGGCGTGCTGCTGCCTCGCGGGAGATCGACCCGCACTCGTGCTGCTGGAGAAGCACGTCGCCAAGCAGTTGATGATGCGGGGAGGCCTCGATGCCGAGCAGCGCGCCGAGCTGGCGGGCATCGTCATGGCCCAGCTGGTGGTTGGCGGGGCCGAGCGTCGTCCGAAGCTCGAGCAGTACGCCGGTCGCGCGCCACTGGACGGCTGGGTGCACGTCGTCGTCACGCGGCTGGTGATTGATGCGCAGCGAAGCGCGGCACCGCGCAACGACGACGCTCAATTCGAGGAGGCGATGCTCGGCGCCAGCGGCGAGCTCTTGCCGCCTGATGTGGAGCTGGCTCGCGAGCAGTTTCGCGGCACGTTCGCGGCGGCGTTCCGGACGGCGCTGGCCTCGCTCGAGCCGAGAGAGCGGCTGCTGCTGCGACAACACTATTTGGACGGCGTGTCGCTCGAAGCGCTGGCCAAGAGCCAGGGCGTCGGGCGGTCGACGGTGGCGCGCTGGCTTCAGACGTCGCGCGCGAACGTCATGACGGTGATGCGCGAGGAAATTCGGTTGCACACGGGCCTGCGGGGCAAGCAGATCGACAGCGTGCTCCGCGTGGTGCAGTCGAGGCTCGAGCTGACCATGAGCGCGCTGCGGCAAGGCTGAGCTCGCGGCGCCGGGGCGGCGGCCGTGAGAAGCGCGCTAAGCTCCGCCCCCCACTGATGCTCGCCGCCGTCCTCATCGTTCTTCTCGGTGCGCCGTCCGACGACGACGTGATGAGCCTGCTCAAGGAGGGTGCGGCGCTGAGCGCGAGCGGGGACCACGCGGGGGCGCTCGCCTTGTTCGAACGTGCGCATGCACTTCAACCCCAGGCGTTTGGACCGCTCTTCAACATGGCCGTCGAGCTCGAGGCGCTGGGACGAACGGGCTCGGCGTGGCTGCGCTTCGTCGACGCGCGAGCGCTGGCCGAGAAAGCAGGTGACGAGCGCGCAGCGAAAGCGGTGCGGCGCATCGAGGCGCTTCAGCCGTCTCTGGCCTGGGTGGCTGTCGAGGGTGAAGTTCCCAGCGGCGCGACCGTCAGCATTCAGAGCGTGGTCGTGTCCGCGACGGCCGCGAAGTGTCCGGTGGATCCAGGCGTCGTCGAAGTCGTCATCACGGCGCCCGGGTTCGAGCCGTGGACGCAACACCTCGACGCGCCACCGGCGGGCCAGCGAAGCACCGTGACCGTGAGTGGGCTGCGGCCCGTTGAGCCCGCAACGCCCAAGGCCGTGCTGGTGCCGGAGGCGCTCCCCGAACAACCCGTGTCTCGTCACGCGAAGCCTGAGCCGTCAGGCGCGCGGCCTGCGCAGCCCGTGGCTCGTCGCGCAGACCCGGTGCCGACCCCCGCACGTGCGGGAGCCCTGGGGCTGATGGTGAGCGGCATCGGTGTGGCCTGCCTCGGACTCGTCGGCGTGCTCGTGTCTGCCGTCACGCTGGGGGACCTCGAGCGGCAGCGCGTTGGTCAGCCTGGCGCGCAAGAGCCGAGGGTCGCGCTCTCGAGCGCGCAGACCCTCGCGTGGGGGTACCCCTTGTCGTGGTTTGGGCTCGGCGCCGGAGCCGGGCTTGCGCTGCTTGGAGGGCTGCTCGCATGGCCCACACGTTGAGCCACCTGTGCCGTTGGCTCCTGCTTTTTTCGGTCGCGCTCGCTTCTTCGTGCGTGGACCCCAATTGCTACTGCTTCCCTTGTGACGGTGGCGCCTGCCTCGCAGATGGTCGCCGCTGCCCGACGCAGCCCACAGCGGAAGAGCTCGCCAGCTGTCGATTCGGCGCGGCGCCAGACGCTGGGCGAGTCGACGGCGGGACCGGGGCCGGCGGCGCAGGTGCTGGGAGCGGAGGGTCGGCTGGTGGAAGCGGCGGAGGGAACAGCGGCGCTGGTGGCAGTGGAGGCGCAGCCGGCGGCAGCAGCGGCAGCGGTGGTGGCGGCGGAAGCGATGCCGGCAGTGGTGGGGCTGCTGGAGACGACGGCGGGAGCGGTGATGCCGGTGGAAACGACGGCGGCAATGGTGGTGCCGCTGGAGACGACGGCGGGAGCGATGATGCCGGAGGAAACGACGCCGGGAACGGTGGCGCTGGTGGCGCCGATGGCGGCGACGCTGACGCGGGCGACGGGGATGGCGGAAGCAGTGACGCAGGCGACGACGGCGGGAGCGGCGGCTCCGGTGGGGTCGGCGGCGCCTTTCAGCTGGCGCTCATTCCCGACCGAACGGTGGTCCCCGTCAACGCGACGTCGACGGCGCGGATCCTCGTTCGGGTGTTCAACTCCGACGGCGGCATCGACGGCGTGCTGGTGACGCTGTCGAGCGACGGCGGCACCATCACCCCCACCAGTGGCATCACGGCCAACGGCGGGCGGTTGCCGGCCTTCGCGCGCGCGCGGCGGGTTGGGGTGTTCGAAGTCGAGGTGCGCGCTCAGACGGAAGTCCGCAGCGTCTTGCTGACCGGGGTCGACGGAGGCTCGGTCGTCTTCACCGAACCCGGAGTGCACGAGTACGTCGCGCCGACCGTGTTGGTCCACGTCGAGGTGCATGGCGGAGCGGGAGCCCGCGTGCCGGAGGCACTGGGGGCGCTGGCGCTCGGCGGCGCCGGCGGCCTTGCCCTGGGGACGTTTCGAGTTCCTCAGGGCGAGCCGCTGCGCGCGTTTGTCGCGGCGCCCGCAAGCCGTGCGCTGGCTGTCGGTGGCGGTGGCGCAGCCTCCGCTGTCGAGGCGGAAGATGGCGGTCGCGTGCTCGCGGTGGCCGGAGGGGGTGGCGGTGCCTTCCTCTTCACGTCGACTGGAGTCCCGCTCGGCGTCGTGGGTGGCGCCGGCGGCGGACTCGTTGGTGAACCGGGAGCTACGGCTCCGGTGGGCCCCACCTGCTCGTGTGCGCGCGCTGGTGGCGGCTCCCAGGATGCGGGTGGGGTGGGAGCGCGGTGCGGAAGCGTCGAGGGGCAGGACGGTGGATTTCGTCTGGGCGGCTCGTCGGTTGCCGATGGGGGTCAACCGGGCCTCTCGTGCGCGGCGCCTGCCGCCTGGGGTTGGGCGCCCGGCGGGTGTCCGACCGCCGTCAACGCAGGTGGGGGCGGCGGCGTGTACGGTGGCGGGAGCGGTGCAGCCGGCGTGGTCCCCTTTGTCGGGTGCAGCATGGCCGCTGCTGGCGCTGGAGGCTCGGGGTTCGTGGAGCTCGACGCCGGGCAGCAGCTGCTCGTCAGTGGCGGGGCAGACGGGGGACCCGACTCACCCGGCAAGGTGATTCTCACGCCGCGGTGAGGTCGGTGACGGGCGAGCTCGGCGTTCAGCTCGCCGGGCGAACGGAGGCATCGAGCGGCGGGGCCGTCTTCCGGCCCTTCAGCACGCCGATTGACAGTCCTGCGATGAACTTCCAATGATTGACGGTGGGGTCCTTCGCCATCGCATGGGCGTAGTTGCGCGATGCGACCGACGACGGAAGTCCGTTTGCGTACTTGGAAATGTCTGGTTGCTGCGCCCTCAGCTTGGCGAGTTGGTCCTCCGTGAAGGACAGCTCGACTGCTTCGCCGGCCTTGAGCGGTCCGTCGGTCTTCTTGGCGTCTCCGTTGATTGCTGCGTTGAGCATGTTCACGTTGTTCGCATCAGGCGTGACGACGAAAGAGTAGCGACGCTCCTTTTCGATCTCCTTGCCGTCCTTGTCGAACTTGCGCGAAATTCTGAACTCGGGGCCATTGTCGTACTGCACCTTCCCGGTGACCTCCTTCGTGCCGTCCTCGTTCGTCGTTTGAATGAGCTCACCCCTATTTTTGCCGCCATCGAGGGAGAGGTTGATGTCGCCCAAGCCCAGCTCGACGGCGTTCTTCGACGTCACATCGATCCGCTCGGTCTTCTTGATACCCGACACCCCCGGCTCGGAAGCCGTAGGAATCTCGCCGGACTCCAGCGTTCGTTGAAGCGCCGCCCGCCCCTCGGGCGTCTTCGTGTCGAACTCCGCGCTCTTCAGCTCCTTGCTGTCGACCGTATCGGTTCGAGACATGCCCACCTTGACGGGGCCGGCGTTGATGGCGGCCGAATCTCTGCGTCGCAGCTCTTCCGTGGGGCCCTTCGTCAAACGCACCTTGCCGTCGGCCAGCTTCTCGATCTCGACGCTCTGGCCCTTGCCTTCACGCGTCTGGGACCCGACTTCTAAGCCCTTGATCCCGACCTTCGCTCCCGACTGCTGGAAGTCGGACTCGCTCATGCGCACCTTGGTGCCCGGAGGGTAGGTGCTCGTGTCCGCCGGGTTGAACTTGCTCGGGTCCTTCTTGATCTTCTCGGCCTCGGCCGTCGGCATGGAAACTTCGTACGAGGACTTCTTGCCGTACCCCTTCGACACTTCCAATTTCACGGCCGGGGTCGACGCGCCGGCCTTTCCGGTCACCGAGGTTTCCACGTTGGCCTTGAACGTCGTGCGCCCGTTGCTCTGCTTGTGTTCATTGGAAATCTTGGTGTTGCCTTCGACGCCGAACTTCACGCCGTAGCCGCCAGGTGTCTTCGCGCCCGTGGTACCGCCGACCTTCACCTCGGACTCGATCCGCCTCTCGCCCGCGCCCAACTTGATGTTGATGTCGTTGTTCACTTCGGCCTTGCTGCCGAGGTCGTACGCCTGCGGTTGCGTGGCTTGCCGCGGGCGAGTCGGGTCCACCAGCATGGCCGGGCTCGCGATCGACTTCGGGGGCGGCCTGGTGTCGAAGCCGGTGCGGTGTTCCATCGGCGGCGCAATCGGCCGAGGGCTCAGGGGCACCTGCAGAGGCGCCGGTGCTGGAGTGCCCGAGTCCTTCTGGGCAATGTCCTTCTCGGGTGCAGCCCTCGGCGGCTTCGGCGCGACGCGGCGGTGATTCGTGTCGTTCGTGATGGTCATTGGGGCCTCGTCAGCGGGGGTTTCGCTGAAGAAGACGGACGTCCCCGGCACCCGTCCCAAGTCGAGTGGTTTCGAGCGGTTGCAGGCATGAATTGGCTGCGAAGCCGGGCGACGGCGGTGACGCGGCCAGGGGTGTGGAGATCAGCGGGCTCGTTCAGCACGCCGAGTCAGGTGAAGGCGCGCTTCTCGGGCAAGCCGATCTCCGACGTGGCCCGGGAGCTGGTGCCCGAAGACGCCCCACACCCGCGCTGACGAGGCGGGCCGCGTGACGAAAAAGTGCAGCGGTTCTCTGGGGAGCGCAGCAAGACGCCGAGAAACCCCCCGCACCTTGCGCCGCGACAAGCGGGCATGCGCTGCTCCAGAGGCCTTCTCTATCGCTCGTTTCGGCGGGCGTGTCGAGTGGCGGGACCGAAAAATCTGATCAGCACCCCGGTGTCAGCGACGTGACGGCTCAGTGGAGCAGCTCATCGTCCGGCCGTTTTGGGGCGGTGCGCAGCGAGCGCTCGAGGGCCCGGCGGTGGTCCTCCAGCGCGAGGTGCACCGCGCGCTCGACGGCGCTGCGCGGCATGGTGCCGTCGAGCTTGAGCGTCATGCCGTTCCAGGTGCACTCCACCGCGCCGACGAGCGGGGCGAGCGCGTCGAGGGTCAGCGCGAGCAGCTCGAGCCTGGTGGCGGTGACGGCGAGCGACGAGCGGACGACGCGAGAGGGGTCCGCCGGCGTCAGCCGCACGCCTGCCGCGCCCTTGCTCACCAACACGGTAGCGCCCTGCGCCGACACTTCGCCCAGGTCCGCGTCGCGCAGCCGGTGCACGAGCTCGCTGAGCGGGACTGGCTGGCGGTCGGCCTCGTGGCCCAGCGGCGGGCTCAAGCGTGCGGGCAGAAACTCGGCGTCGACCGGCGCCGCGTCTTGCACGAGTGCGCGGCTTGGCGCAGGGAGTCGCTTCGGCCAACGGCGCCCCACGGCGATGACGACGACGGCGAAGGCGAGCACGGCCCAGAGCATGTGCGGTCGCGAGGCTTAGCGCGGGGTCGTCGTCAGGGCACGCGAGGCGGGAGGGTGAACGCGTACGCCGCGCCGGAGTTCGTGGCCGTCTCGGTGACGGGCGGAGCGACGCCGGTGCCGCTGCCGTCTTCCCAGCGGGCGCCTACCGCGGCGGCGGTTCCGCTCGCGGACAGCGTCACCACGTAGCCGAACTGGTCGTTCGCTGACGGGTTGGACGGCTTGAGGAAGTGCGTCTGAGACCACGCTGAGCCCCGCAGGTCGAAGACGTACGCCGCCCCGACGTTGGTGACGCCTCCGGGGGCCTTCGGCGGATCGAGGCCGGAGCCGAGCTCGTCGTTCAGCGAGCAGCCGACGAGGAGCCGCGCGCCGTCCGAGGACAGGGCCAGGTCGCGCCCGAACTCGTCGTTGGCCACGGGGGCTGCGGCCTTGAGGAACCCCGTCTCGGTCCAGGTTCCGAGGCCCGAGCCGCTGGTGCGCGTGAAGACGTAGACGGCCCCGGAGTTGGTCAGCCCGTTGTTCGCCGGCGCGGTGCTCGACGCGGAGTCTTCCAGGGCAGCCCCCGCGGCCAATACGGAACCGTCGCCAGAGAGCGCGACACCCCAGGGGAACTCGTCGCCGGGGTCCGCGTTGGAGGTCTTGATGTACGCCTCTTGGACCCACGTCGTCGCGCTGGGCAGCTTGCGGAAGACGTACAGCGCTCCGGAGTCGTTGGCGTTGTTGTTGCCTTGCGGTGCGTTGACGCCGCGCCCATTCGAGTCTTCGCCCCAGGCGGTGACGGCCAGCGTGGAGCCGTCGCCGCTGAGCACCAGCCAGGTGCCGAAGCCGTCGCGTGGCCCGGTGTTGGACGCCTTGATGTACGCGGCCTGGGTCCAGCCTCCCAGGGAACGGGTGAAGACGTACACGGCCCCAGCGTCGTCCATGCCGTTGTTGCCTTGCTGGCCGCCGTTGACCCCGACGCCGTTGGAGTCTTCGCCGTCGGCGCCCACCGCGAGCACGGTGCCGTCGAAGGAAATCGACAGGGAGTCGCCAAACCAGTCGAAGGGGTTCGGGTTGCTGGCCTTGAGGAAGGCCTCCTGCGACCACGTGCCGGTGGTGGACTTGCGGAAAACGTAGACGGCGCCGGCTTCGTCGGCGCCCTCGTCGGACGTTGGGTTCACTCCGGGAGCGGAGGTGTCTTCTCCCCAGGCCCCGGCGGCGATCGTCCTTCCGTCTCCGGAGATGGCGACGGTGTAGCCGAGGTGATCGCCCGGGCCCGCGTTGCTGGCGGTCAGCCGGGTGACGTGGACCCAACCTGCGGCGGTTCGCTCGTAGACGTCGGCATAGCCGGCGCTGCTCCCCGTGCCGATGCCTCCGCCGCCGACGACGAGGGTGGAGCCGTCGGCAGACAGGCCAATGGACTCGCCGAAGAGGTCGTCGGGGAGGGTGGTTGATGGCTTGAGGTAGACGGGATTGCTCGCCGTACCGCCGGTGCCCCCGCTCGCGCCGACGCCGCCAGTCCCGCCGACGCCGCCAGCGCTCCCGCCGACGCCAGCGCTCCCGCCGACGCCAGCACTCCCGCCGCTGCCAGCACTCCCGCCGATGCCGCCAGCACTCCC